>DASXMV010000157.1:0-18111 GCA_036495465.1 Candidatus Udaeobacter sp.
CCTGTCCGACAAGGAGCGCGGGCTTGGAAATTACGATGTTAAGATGGACAAGCCCGCGCGACGCCATCTCGCCAAATTGAGCGACGGCGACGCGCGCAAATGTTTAAATGCGCTGGAGATCGGAGTCCTTACCACGCCTTCTGTAGCCGGCCGCGCTGAGGCCGGAACCCCGAAGCATGCAAACCAGCCTGGCAAAGCCGCGGCCAATGTCCCCGGTTACGGCGCGGACGTCATTCATTTTACACTTCAGGTAGCCGAGGAAAGTATTCAGCAAAAAGCTGTGGTGTACGATCGCGCTGGCGATGCGCACTACGACACGATCAGCGCGTTCATTAAGAGCATGCGCGCATCAGATGAAACGGGCGCGATGTACTGGCTCGCGAAAATGCTGCATGCCGGCGAAGATTTCCGTTTTATAGCGCGGCGTATAGTGATTTTTGCAAGTGAAGACGTTGGCCTTGCCGATCCGGAGGCCTTGCCGCTCGCAATCGCGACGCAACAGGCCGTGGAATTTGTGGGCATGCCAGAAGCGCGAATCCCTCTGGCCCATGCCACCTCTTACATGTGCCGGGCTGCAAAAAGTCGTGAAGCGTACGATGCGCTCAATGCGGCGACTGAGAAGGTTGAGATGGAACAGACCAAGCGTGTCCCCGAGCGTCTTAAGAACAAGAAGTTCCCCGTGAATCCCGAAGGCTAGGCCGAATTAAGACTCCGTTTGCTTGCGTATTTTGCCGGTTCGGCGCGCTATAAGAGAAACTAGAATCTTCGTTTTCTTTCCTGCCTTCTGTAGAAGTTCTTTTGATATGCATCAGTCAGGGAAGGAAGTTGAACCCGGCGGACCGGTGTCGCGTTTTCTCCGATTGATCCGTTTTTCTCACACAATTTTTGCGCTGCCGTTTGCACTTGGCGCTCTTATTGTGGCCGCGAACGGCTGGCCCTCCTTAAGGACTCTCGTTCTGGTTGTCGTTTGCATGGTGTTCGCGCGCACGGCAGCGATGCTTTTCAATCGACTCGTTGATTGGTCTCTCGATCAACGCAATCCGCGTACGGCCTCGAGACATCTGCTTTTCTCCAGGTCAGGTGCGATCGCGTTGCTTGTGGTCAGTTCCGGTGGGTTTCTCCTCGCTGCATCTGCAATCAATCGATTGACTCTGCTTCTTGCGCCAGTTGCGCTGGTCCTGATTTTTTTTTATTCGCTCACGAAGCGGTTCACGAGTGCAACGCACTTCTTTCTCGGGTTCTCGCTGGGTATCGCGCCAATCGGCGCATGGATCGCGCAAACTGGGCGAATCGACCTCGCCCCGGTTGTGCTCGCGGGCGGCGTAATCTGCTGGGTGGCCGGATTCGATCTCATTTATGCGACCCAGGACTACGATTTTGATCGGCGCGAAGGCCTTCGATCGCTTGTTGTGAAACTTGGGATCGCGGGGAGTCTTCGTCTGGCGCGGTTATTGCACCTCCTGGCGTTTGTAGCGCTTATTTGTTTCGGTGTGGTGGCGCAACTCGGTGCGCTTTATTACTGGTCAATGCTTCTCATTGCAGCAGCGCTTTTTTACGAACACAAGACTGAGAGGCTTGATCTATCTGGCATCAATCGAGCGTTTTTCCGAAGTAACGCGTTCGTTAGCGCAGTTTTTTTTGCCGCAGTCTGCGTGGACCGATTGCTTTAGTGACGATGTTGAGTGCAGCGCCCGGCCGGCCCAACGTTGAGCCGACCCGGCGACAATCCTACATGGCGTTTAACATTGCCACGCGCTTCGCGTGGCGGCCGCCATCGAAGCCTGTTTCCAGCCAGATCCGCACAATTTCCAAGGCGAGATCTTCCGGAATCAAACGTTCGCCCATGGAGAGCACATTCGCATCATTGTGGTGTCGTGAAAGGCGCGCTGACTCTTCGCTCCAACAAAGCGCGCAACGCACGCCATGGACCTTATTTGCTACCATCGCTTCGCCGTTGCCCGAACCACCAAAGACAATCCCACGCTCGCATTCGCCGCTAGCAACCGCTTCTGCGGCGGGTCGAATAAAAAGCGGATAATCGACCGGCTCTTCGCTAAACGTTCCGCAGTCTTTTACTTCATGGCCAAGGGAGACGAGCAGTGCTTTGACCTTTTCCTTGTAGCGAAAACCGGCATGATCTGAACCAAGAGAAATTTTCATAGACGTGTCATTCGCAGCGAAGTCGAGGAATCGCTAATAAGTAGTCAAGTCACGTTACCCGGGAAAGAAAATAGCAAGAGACTCGACTTCGCTCGACATGACAACAGTTACACCCCGTGCAATTTCGCCAATTCGTTCCAGAGTTCGCGTTCGCGTTCAGTCAGTTTCTTCGGAAGATTGATCTGAACTTCCACGTAAAGATCGCCACGCTTCCCAGAAACCCCTGGCAAGCCGCGTTCTCGCAGACGAAACCGCTGGCCGCCTTGAGTGCCTGCCGGAATTTTCAAGCGCACTTTTCCCTCGAGAGTTGGTACGAGCAATTCGCCTCCGAGCACGGCGCGCCAGGGTTCGATTTTCACCTCGTGGATCAAATCGCTGCCCTCGACTGAAAAGTCAGGATGGCGCGCCAGCCGGACGCGCAGAAACAAGTCGCCGCTTTTTCCACCGCGAGTGCCCGCTTCGCCCTGGCCAGCCAGGCGGATTCGCTGGCCTTCACGAACGCCCCGCGGGATTTTGACCTGATAATTTTCAACTTTGTCTGAACCTCCCCGCCGCAGGGAGACCGATCGCGTAGATCCATTCAGCGCTTCTTCAAGGGTAACCATAATGTCGGCCTCGACATCGGCACCGCGTTCAGCCGTCGCCTGACGTCCGCCAAATCCACCGAATGCTGACCGCCCCCGTCCACCACCAAAAAACGCTTCGAAGAAATCACTGAACCCGGTTCCGCCGAACTCAAATTCAACCCCTCCTCCTCCGTCGCCGCCCCATTGATAATACCCGCCAGGCTGTTGTTGTGGCCCCCACTGGGAGCCTGGCGGCGGCTGGAATCCGCCCGGCTGGTTCCAATCTGCGCCAAGCTGATCGTACTTTTTTCGTTTCTCCGGGTCGCTCAGTACCTCGTACGCTTCGTTGATTTCCTTGAATTTTTCTTCAGCGGTCTTCTTATCTTTGGCGACGTCAGGGTGGTATTTGCGCGCCAGCTTGCGGAAAGCGCTACGAATCTCATCTTCGGTCGCCGTCTTCGGCACGCCTAGTGTTTCGTAATAATCGCGGAATTGGACTGGCATTAGTTCTCAAAGCTTGTGCCTACCGCTGATTTGCGCAACTTTTCGGATAATGCGCGAGCTCGGCAAATTCGTGGCCGTCGCTGGTTTGATTATCATGCTGGTGGGACTGGCAATCTGGGGTGGATTTGTGCCCAAGTGGTTGGGACGATTACCCGGCGACATTCGGATCGAGCGCGACCATTCCACTTTTTATTTCCCTATCGTCACCTGCATCGTCCTCAGCATTCTCTTGAGCCTGCTGTTATCGATTTTCCGGCGTTGAGGGGTTTTGAATCGCGCAAGCGCGGTAGCCACCTGTCGCCCGTCTGATCTTGCGCGTTGCTCGGCCATGTGCGAACGGCCCACAAGACCGTGGCTACAAGAACTGTTCAAGCCCAACTCAATGAACACGTGATGGCGCTGATGCAATGCCGTCGATGTCCGCGCATGAAATCAACGCCCGTTTCCGGCGGCGCAATTGTGAGTGATGTCATGATTATTGGTCAGGCACCTGGTCCGCGGGAACCAGTCTTGCAACGGCCGTTTGCTCACACCGCCGGAAAGACGCTTTTCCGGTGGTTCGAAGAATTCTGCGGGATGAACGAAGCCGCGGTTCGATCGAGAATTTATTTCGCAGCCGTCTGTCGATGTTTTCCCGGAAAAAACTCCGGCGGCACAGACCGCGTTCCAGCGCCGGACGAAATCCGTAACTGCTCTTCGTGGATGAATGATGAAATCAAAATTCTACGGCCACATCTGATTATCCCTGTGGGCCGACTCGCGATCCTGGAATTTATTGACTGCCCGAAATTGGAAAACGTCATTGGCCGCAAATTTTGCGTCGAGCGCGCCGGCTGCCACTTCGACTTAATACCACTCCCGCACCCATCTGGCGCGTCGCCCTGGCACAAGATTGCACCAGGAAAACAGTTGCTCGGCCGCGCGCTCAAGTTGATCGCGCGCCATCCAGCGATGACCGCTCTTTGCAAGCGTCGACAGCGAAGCGATATGAATAAGATGCTAGGGACCGTCTCGCAAATGATTGCGGAGATCGGTTATGGCTGATTTAGTGCCGCTCAGAAGCTATGGCTGCAGATCGAAAACCAAATTTGGTTCTTTTCCTTCCTGACCAGCAGAGAGCGGACACGATCGCGTGTTACGGAGGCTTGAAGGTGCATGCGCCAAATCTGAACAAGCTCGCATCCGAGTCGGTGGTCTTTGAGCGGGCATACGTCACTCACCCGGTTTGCACACCGTCGCGGTCCTCACTTATGACCGGAACATGGCCGCATCTTAATGGCTGTACACGAAACAGCGTGCCACTCGATCGTCGGTTTCTCGTTTTTCCCGAATTAATGACGGACAGAGATTATCGCACCGCTTATGTCGGAAAATGGCATCTCGGCGAGGACGGACCAGTTGGGCGTGGCTTTGACGAATGGATTTCGACCGATGACCACGGCGATTACGCACAGTTTCTAATTTCGAAGGGGATCATCCCTGACAAACAGAGCGGACGATTCTCAGAGTTGGCTATCAGTAATCTGCCGATCGAACTGTCCCGGCCAAAGTTTCTCGAGAGGCATGCATGCGAATTCATTAAGAAACACCGCGGCGATCCCTTCATTCTCGTCGTTGGTTTTGTAGAACCGCATTCGCCTTACAATGGCCCGCTGAATGATGAAAATCCGTTCGATGAGATAGCCCTCGATGAGACGGCAATTCTTCCTGAAAGCGAAGATATTCCGCTGCGGTATCGTTTGATGCGGGAATGGCAGCAAGCGGAAGCTCTCCTCGATCGCGAGCGGCTGCCTGCTCAGTTCTTCTTTGGTATTACTCCTGAAGAATACCATGGTATCAAGCAGCGCTACCTCGGCCTGGTGACGCTGGTGGATCAAAGCATTGGAGCAATCCTGGCGTGCCTGGAACGATGTAACTTATCCGAAAACACGGTTGTCGTGCATACAAGCGATCACGGCGATAACCTGGGTGCGCATCATCTTTTCGGGAAAGAAACAATGTTCGAAGAGGCCACGCGTGTTCCCTTATTGATAAGATTTCCCGGGCGAACACATGTCAAAACTGTTCAGCAGCCAATCAGTCACATCGATTTCGTGCCGACGTTGCTCGATCTTCTCGGACAATCAAACCATCCCCAGTGCGCGGGCAAAAGTCTGTTACCGCTGGTTATCGACCGAGCCACGGTGTCACGGGATGTATTTCTAGAATGGGCGCCCAATCGGACGAAAATAAAGAAGGGCACGAAAATAGCGCGACGACGTCTGATTAAGCGCGCGGTTGAGGAATCCACTCGGACGATTGTGACGCGGGATGGGTGGAAGCTTTGTCTGCGTGACAAGGATTCAAATGAACTCTACAACCTGACCGAGGATCCTGGCGAAACACACAATCTTTATTTCAACGGGAAATACACTTCGGTGATTTCTTCTCTTACGAACAAGATTCATCGTTGGCAGGAATCCGCGCACGACGACCTCAAAGTCTAGCGCTGCCGCGCCAGGGCTAACGCTCAAAGCGGTAGCCGTGCAGCGCGATTTCTTTGGCAAAAGCTTTTTCTACGATTCGTCTTTGAGCGTCATTGAACGCCTGCTGATATGGTCGGCGATCGACGCGATACTCCGATTTCGCCGCAACGCCGAGCGTTCCGTCGAAAGGGATGTTTAGTTGCGAGAAGACTTCGTCGAGTTCGGCAGGCAGGTTCTCATAGCGGAGAACGCGATCGACCATAACTTTCTTTCCTGCGCGATCTGTGTAGCGAAAATAATTAAAAGGGAATCTGCCGCGAGCGAGGTATTCATCGAGCGAGAGCGCACCGCGTTCGCGAGCAGCATGCATGTGGTAATGCGACAAAACTTTGTCCCACGGATTCCGTTCCACACAAAACTTGAAATAGCTGTCCCAGATGTCGCGAGGAACGCGCTTCTGCACCTCAAACGCCGGCATGTGGCGGTAAAACTTCTCGCGACTGGTGATGGAATGTCGCAATGCGGAGAAAAGCTTGCCTGGGCTCTCGAGCATTTCGGGAATCGGATTGATGAATCCCTCGTAATTACGCGGCTGATGTCCTTCGACCGGCGGTTCAATAGGCGTCAGGATGTCGGCTGGCCCGCAGTGTTTTGAAAGGAAAACCTCGATACTCGTGCCCGCAGTCTTTGCTGTCTTGATAAAGATGAATTTGTATTTGTGAGACAGGATCATGGAGGGTTATCGCTTCCCGCCAGCAACAGGTCGCACGTCTGATAAGCGATCGCCAGTATTGGCCTGATTCGGTGACCCGCCGTAAAATGATCCCGCAATTCAGAGCCCATGATCTCATTTCAGAAACGCTTTTTGTTCGTTCACATTCCGAAGACGGCCGGCAATTCTATTCAAAGCGTCCTGAGCGAGTATTCCGAGGATGAGCTGCTTGCCTTACGCAAAGAGCAGGACGGAGTAGAGCGATTCGGTCTGCACAACCCCAGGTATAAAATTAAGAAACATTCGACCCTGACGGAGTACCGGGCAGCCCTTGGCGAGGCGGATTTTGGAAATCTCTACAAGTTTACCTGCGTACGCAATCCATGGGACCGAATGGTTTCCTATTATTTTACTCCTACGCAGGCACCGGAGGCCTGGGACAGGAAGAAATTCAAAAGGATCATTTCGAGTGCCTTGTCAGTTGGAGATTATCTCCGGTTGGAAAAAGGCGAAAAAAATCCGTTTGGGAACGTTAATTGTATCATGCGCTTTGAGGGTCTTGCTGACGATTTCCGCCGGGTCTGCACTGCCTTGGATATTTCACCGGTCGCGCTGCCTCAATACAACCGTTCTAAGCGCGAACACTATTCGAGTTATTACGACAACGAGCTGCGCGAGCTGGTGCACAAGCGATTTGCTGCCGAAATCGAGCGGTTCGGCTATGCTTTTGAACAGCGATAAGAGTTAGAGCTTTCCCAGCGTGACATATTCGCCGTCTGGGTGGCGAAACCATTCAGGCAACTCAATCCCTGCCGCGATCATACTCTCATAGCAATTCTGGGTGATTACCCCTCGTCTGGTGCTCTCTCCGAAAACCGCGAAGTTTTCTCTGGTCACAAATAGTTTGTGCTCCGGCAACTTTGGCACGTCGTCTTTTAAATCGTCCATTTCTTTTGCGCTCGAAATGTGGTCCGGCAAATGACTGAAAAGATAGCGAATCACTTTTGCGCGTAGAATTTGATGAATCCATATTTGTAACCAGGCTTTTCGCTCGAAATAAACATCGCCAAATGGATTCTTAACTTTGCCTGGGTAGAGGGTCAGCTTCGGGCTGTTCAGGGTCGCTCGGCATCTGCAGAACAACAGGCCATCTGCTTCGGGTGAGCGCATCGCATTCGAAATCAGGCAGGCGATTTTGCCGGTGACGAGCTGGATGGGGTATTTGTCGTCTATGCACCAGTAGATCCATTCTTCATCGTCGATCTCCTCCAGCAGATGCAAGACAGTCCCCTTAATATCGGAAGGCGCCGCGAGATATTTGACGCGATCGGTATCGACTCCGCCAAGCTCCTGATAGGGAACTTGAAAAACAAACGGATGGTCCGGCCATAGCCGATCGTACTGAAAAATCATGTGTTCTGCGATCGCTCGATAGCGATCACAAGTGAGCACAATCGCTTTGATTTTATCCGGCGAACTCATATCCAAATCTCTCGATATCGACTTTGAACCTGCTCGCTATGATCTCCCTGGTCCGCGGTGTGTAATATTCCGCGTAATGCCGCTGCCGTGGATTGTCTCTTCGATGAGGGAGTTTCTCGCTTACACCGAGCTTTTTGGCCACAAAATCCCAGTCTTCGTCGAGTCGCTCGAACTTCCCAATGAAATCAGCGAGGACATTTCCATTCGGATCGACGAACCAATCCAGTTGGTAACGGTGGGGGGATGAGTGAACGCACGTAGCGCTACTGTATTGAATCCAATCGACGAATTCGTCGAAGGTCATTTTATCTCTGAGCTGTAGCGCCTCGGTGCGTTCATAGAGAGAGACAACGCGATCCCAAGGGTTACGAACGAATCCGAATTTGAAATAGGACCCGAACTGTTTGCTCCCAATTTGTCTTCGGCGCTCTTCGGTAAGCAAGAGATAGAGAGACGCAAGAACGCGATTCTTTCTGCCTCCGTAGCGCGTCCAATAGCTCTCCATTTGGTTCTTGATCTGCCAAAGATTCAAATGTGGTTTCCAAGCCTTACCCAGAATCGCCCTGACACTGGTCGAACCCGTTTTGGGCACTTCTACGAAAATACATTTGTGTTTATGAGAGATCATTCTCGACCGCGCTCATTGTACATTGAAAAATTTTGCAGGCATTAGAAAGTGATGCTCCTCGATGGGTCGGTAGCTCAATCGGTAGAGCAGCGCCCTTTTAAGGCGTTGGTTCCGGGTTCGAGTCCCGGCCGACCCACGATTCTGAATGCGCACAAGCGGTGGCTATTGTTATCGGGTCGCCAGCAGTAGAAATTATCTCTCGACCATATCGCCGCATTCATTTAAGGATTGGGAATGGCACAAAGGAAAGAAACACCGACACCGGCGCCACCTGAGCCTCCTCCTCCAAGCTCCTGATGGAGCGCTAGCCAGTCGCGATCTTCAGTGTGGACCTGCGAGCGCCTTTTTGGGCGCTCGGTCCCGGGTTTGAGTCTTGCCGATTCGCATTCACTTGTGTAACTGCGAGGTCAAGACGGGGAGCAGATCGCGCAGCGAGATCTTTGGTCGGTCTAATTTGAAGATCGACAAACCAGCGAGGCTGGCTGCTTCCCAGTCTCGGATCGGGTCATCGCCGACATGAAGGGCTTCGCTTGGTTTGAGACCGACAATCCTAAGTGCGCGTCTGAAAATTTCCGGATCTGGTTTGTCCGCTCCGATTTCGCTCGAGATAAAAATGTGCGTAAAAAACTTCGAGATGCCGAGGTGCTGGAGAATCAGTCGCAAACGTCCGTCGAAGTTTGAGATCACAGCAAGTTGAAACCGCGGCTGCAGCTGTTGGAGCACCGCGGGAACCTCCGGATAGAGTTTCCAAACACCGGACTCCGCGAAATGTTCATATGCTATCTCAAAAAAATTGTCCCGATCGAATTCATTCAACGAAGGAGCAACCTCCGCGAGGACAAGATTAACGAGCTCATGCCACCAGCCTTTGTCATCGTTCTCGCGCGGACCGGGGATCGCACCGCGGCGCGGCATTTTCTTCCAGGCTGAATAAAACGCGTCATCGAGATGTTGTGCATCGAGGCTGAGCGCTATCTCTTTGGCAACCTTTGCATAGTGGTTGCCAACCGTTCCGTTCAGATGAAACAGAGTGCCCACTGCGTCAAAAAAAATCGCCTGGATCATTCTACCAAACCTTCAATGCCGAACCCGCCGTCGCAACGTTCCGCCGGCGCCAACTGTTTCAACGTCAAACTTCGAGAGTTTTGTGACGAGCCACTCGAAAATCGGTAGCCGTGCCGGTCCGCCCGATCTGTGCCATAATTCAGTGATGTTGCCGATCGAGCATACCGATCCAATCAACGCCCGGATTTTGTCGATTTCAGAGGATAAAATTGAAGGGTTTGTTCGTGAGCCGTTTGAGGAAATCGCTAAACGTTCCGGTGTAGATGTCGATGTGGTTATGGCGCGGATTGCCGCGATGTTGCGCGCCGGCACAATCCGACGTGTCCGGCAGACTTTGCTTGCAACAAACCTCGCCGCGGGCGCTTTGGTGGCGTGGAAGGTGCCGGATCACCAAATCGATGCTGCGTTCGACTGGATGTTTCAACAGGATCCTTTTTCGGGACACGTCGTGCTGCGTTCCACGGAGACTGCGAGCGCCGGTTCTGACTACAAACTTTGGACTACAGTCAAGGTTCCGCAGGGATTTTCACTGGAGACACATTGCCAGTTAGTGGCAAAAGAAGTCGGAGCTGAACGTTTTCGCCTGATGCCGGCAAGGGGAATTTTCACTCTCGGAGTAGGGCACGTTCGGCGAAAGACGATTGAGGCGGGCAGTAAGGCCGATCAGCCGGCAAAAATGGCTCCCGTGCAGATTGTCGATTTAAATGAGCGCGAATGGGATGTACTGGTCGCGCTGAAACGGGAATTTTCTCCGGAGGAGATCAGACCGTCGCCATGGGTTGCGCGTGCCAGGGAAGCCGGTATTTCGCTAGAGGAATTCTTTCGTGTGGCGGAAGAATTGAATGCGCGAAAAATCGTTGGGCGTTTTTCGACCTTTCTCGAACACGTCAAGCCTTCGGCAGGCGGTGTTCGGGTGACTCGATTTAACGCGCTATTTCATTGGGCGGTGCCGCCAGGCCGCGAAATCGAAGCCGGCGGCGAGGTCGGTCGTCACCATATCTTGACACATTGCTACTGGCGCGAAGGCGGCCCGGAATTCAAAAACGTCAATATTATGGCGGTGGCGCATGGCACCGATAAACAACTATTGCTCGATCATAAAGATGCTATCGATCGGCATCTTCGCAGTTGTGACATCCCAGTCTCGTACACAAACGTTTTCTGGGGTGGGCGCAGCGAGATTAAGCCGTCGGAAATTTCGCCACAGATTTATCGCGATTGGCTGGCGCGGCAGGTAGAGCGTTGAGGCGTTAAAGAGATTGTAGCGCGGACGTCGAATGCGGCAGCGCTCCTCGGCTATAATCCCGGGCTCAAAACTTTGCGCGATAGGTCCGGTCTAATTCTTGCAATAGAGCAATAGCAAATTTTCGACGATCGATGTGTTTTCCAAGAGCCATGCCGATCGAAATCGCACTGTTTTGCAGCTCCTCTGGGAAATCTTCGCGGGATTGATTCACGTTGACTCCGATTCCCACGATAGCCAGATGTGCCGCATTCTCCCTCGCACGCATCTCTACCAGGACGCCGGCGACCTTGCGGCCATTGATTTGCACGTCGTTCGGGGGTTTTATTGTAGGAGCAAGAGAAAATTCATTTTCCATCACGGCAGAAATAGTTTCAGCGGCCCAGGTCGTCAGTCGTGGTGAACTGGCAAGAGCGATCCGTGGCATTAAAAGAATCGAGAACCAAAGTCCTTTCCCTGCCGCCGATTCCCATCGATTGCCGCGCTGGCCACGGCCTGCGGTTTGCTGTTCGGCGAAAACAACCAGGCCTTCCCTTGGATTTTTCTTACCGTTTTGCAAAATCGCATCGTTCGTTGAGCCAGTTCGCTCAAGGACAACGATCTGATGACCGATTACAGCAGTGCTGAGGTCCGCCAGCAAATCCTCAGCGACCAGCCCGTCTACCATCTTAACCCTCAGCCGGGGACCTGAGTCATTTCCAAACTAATGTCGATTGCGCGTGCCGCGTTCGTCAGGCCACCGATGGAAATGTAATCGACTCCCGTTGCTGCGACCCGTTTCACGTTTTTCAGCGTGATACCGCCGCTCGCCTCAAACTTTATGTTGTTCCTCCTCAGGGCGAGGGCCTCTCGAATCTGGGCGGGGGCCATGTTGTCGAGAAGGATGACGTCTATGCCATCAACTTCAGCAAAGGCGCGCGCTTGCTCAAGATCGTCGGCCTCCACTTCGATGCGGATGTCCGGTCTCTGCTGACGAAGTTGACGAATTCGATCGGCGAAGCTGGAAAGACCTCCAAAGGTGGCCAGGTGATTGTCCTTCACAAGCACCATGTCGTACAAGCCAAAGCGATGATTAACACCGCCGCCTGCGACAACGGCGGCCTTTTCCAGTGCCCGTAGCCCCGGCGCGGTTTTGCGCGTATCCAGGATCTTGACCGCATGGTTTCCAACGGCGTCAACAAATTGGTGTGTAAGGGTCGCGATACCGCAGAGACGCTGGAGGAAGTTCAGCGCAACGCGTTCCGCCTTCAAAATCGAACGCGCTAAACCGCGCACTTCCATAATCAGGTCTCCGGAGACAACTTCCTGGCCATCGGCGCGAATAATCTGGATGTCTATGGCAGGGTCGACACGCCGAAAAACTTCTGCGGCCGCTCCTGTCCCAGCCACGATGGCACTTTCACGAGCAGTGACCCGTCCAGTTGCATGGAGGGTGTCCGGCACGAAAAAATCGGTCGTAACGTCACCTGCACCGATGTCCTCCTTGAGCGCTGCGGCAATTGGATCGTAATGGTCTGGGTTCATCAAAATTTTCTGGGCACTTGGTTGATGGAAGGAATCATCCCGGATTCAAACATTTCCCAGCAGAGCCCAGAACGGTAAGCGCGAAATCCGAGCACGTCTATCAGTCGCGGCGAGTCTCAAGGATGGCTTTGGAAATCTAAGAGCACAAAAGGCGTCTCAGGAGAATGCCGCAAAAAGACAAAAAAAGATTCGGGCAGCGCACGCTAAGGAGAAACAACGAATATAAGAAAAACGTGCAACTACCCGAATCGCCTTAACCTGTTGAGTTTGACAGTTGGTCAGGGCGCACGTTCAAGTTTTTTACGAAAAACCCGTGTATGGGCATTAATTACGGGAAATCAGGTAATTACGGAACGATTGTATCCTTCACCGCTATAAGAGGTTTTGCTGAGCATCGGCGCCGGGTCGGGCTGCTTCGTCGCGAACTTCCTGAAGCAGGGATTTGAATTCACACTGCTCCAACGCAGAAATCAGTTTGTCGTAGTCCGGTTCGATCCGAAGCTCGCTTATCGCTATGGGCAATTCCAGATCGCAATCCAGATCTACCATTTTCCGGTTTTCCAAAATTTGCTCGCGAGAATTCATAAGTTTCTCGCGGGTTCGCGCGCTTTTCACTTTGTCGGTATTGGCCAGCAATGGATCCAGGCCGCCAAATTCACGAATCAAGGCGGCAGCGGTTTTGCGTCCCAAACCGACTCCAGGAATGTTATCGACGGAATCGCCGGTCAAGGCGAGTACGTCCCCGATCAGGTTCGGGGGAACTTCCCATTTCGCGGCGACTTGTTCTTCCCCCAGCAAAGCGAAAGCATCCTTGGGAGACACCAGGTCGGCTTTGGCTGTCGTGTAGACTTTTACACAAGGGCCAACGAGCTGGTACAAATCCTTGTCGTTGGTTGCAAGTACGACTTCCATCTCTGCCTGTTTGCAAGCAGCAACGGCATAACAACCCATCAGGTCGTCGGCTTCCGTATTCGGGAGCGAGATATTTCGAAAACCGAGCAATGAAGTCAGCGTCTCCTGGATAAATTCGAGCTGCGGCACCATCGGTTTTGGCATTTCCTTGCGTGTCTCCTTGTAGGCAGGCTGAAGCTTGACCCGGCGCTCCGGCATTCCTTCGTCCCAAAAAACCGCGCCCAGTTCTGGCTGCAGGTGCTTAACCATGAGGCGCAACGTTTTTGTGAAGCCAAAAATTGCGTTGGTAGGTTCGCCTTTGGAATTCGACAGATTCGGTATGGCGAAAAATGAGCGATAAACGTAATAGTGGCCATCGATAAGCAGTAGTTTCATCGTGAAAGGCTGGTAATGGATTCTGAATGCATGGTACGGGATGATCAAGAAGTGACCGAAGAATGGATTGTACGCGTTGAAGGCAGAGAATATGGTCCTGCCAATATCGACACACTGCGTGAGTGGAAAGCGGAAGGGCGAGTGCTTCCCGCAAACGAAGCGCGTCGAACCGACGCCCAATTATGGACCCTGGCGGCAGAGATTCCCGGGCTATTCGATGTAGCAACGCCGGACACGGCCAGTGCCGCGGCGTCACCCCGATCCCTGAGTTTAGAACAGGCTTCCCCTTCCCTGCCGTCCCGCACTTTCGGCCAGATTTTAACCGAAACGTTTCGGATTTATGCCAGGGGCTTTTTTCAATTCCTTCCTCTTACGCTGCTGATAGTTTTGCCTTGGGTATGCGGCCAGCTGGCCGTCGCCTGGACGCAGAGTGGCCAGGTGTCGGATACTGATCTGCGCGCTGTCGCTGCAGGGGGATTTGCCTTTTTGATGTTCATTGTTTCGATGACGATGTGGCCAGTTTATGTGGCAGGAATTCAAATCTTTACTGTTGAAATTCTGGCAGGGCGTCGCCCAGGACTTTTCGCTGGGCTCAATGATGCGGTCCGGTTTTGGCCAAGGGTCGCGGCGCTCGGCATTTTCGTCTACGGCGTTTTCCTCTTATTGAGCATATTTGCGTTGGTGATCGCGGCAATGATTGTTACCGGAGCATCGTCGTTGTTTATGATCTTTTTCGCGCTGCTCCTGCTCGGCCTGCAGGTTTGGATGTTCAGCCGCTTTTTCGTTAATGTGCTTTTTTGGCAGCAGTTTGCGGTCCTTGAAAATGCCGGAGTCATCGAGTCGTTACGCGAGAGTCGAAATCTTGCTCACAGCGGGAGCGAACGACCGTGGTTCCAGCGCCCCTCGTGGCGCGGGGTTTTAATTGCGTCCCTGTGGTTTGCATTTGTGCTGGCGATCGCGCTCATCTCAGAATGGGCGACCCTGCAACATTATTTTAATGAAATAATAACGACACAGGATCCACAATTGTTGGTCCAGAAACTAACCGAAGCCCAGCACACCAGTGGTTTTGATATCGCGGGGTTTGCTCTAAGCGTTTTCCAAAAGATTCTGCAGCCGCTGGTCGGCATCGCTTTCGTCGTCCTCTACATTGATAGTCGAAGAGAACGCTAGAGGTTGTCGCTAACTTTGCCCTAATCCCACTCGGTAAGACGTGTTTCCTTAAGTGACCTGCCGGCTTTGCAATAGAAGCTGCGCAATCTTGCTGAAGTGACGGCCAAGGTAGGTGAGATAAACAATGAACGAAACAAGCTGCGTTCCGATCAGCCAAACGTGACCGCCGCGAGCGATGAACAAATCGGGCCAGATCCAAATGGCGAGCGCGCTGATGAGATTGATGAAAAAAAGCAAAGGAACGAGTAAGTAAATATTAAGGAGCTGATCGGCTCTGGCGCGCGCATAAAGGGCTCGATCGGCGTCGTTCCGCGCGTCGGCGACACGCGCATGGATTAATCGCATGTCATAGATGAACAGCAGCCACACAGCGGCCGCATACGTGGCGCTCAGCTGGAACCACGCCAAACGATCGTCAAGACGGCTAAACAGGATCGCTTCACCCAATGCGCAACCGATGTAGAAGAAGTTATGGCCAAATTCCATCGGCCAACGGATCAGTGTGAACGTGTGAATAATTGACCGCGACCAGAAGATAAAAATTACACATAAGCCGGCGGCGACATACGGAAACGAAGCCCGGTGTCGCATCGTAAAGACGGCGCGAGCGTTGTCGGTCAGGAAAAAAAGAGCAACGCCCTGAATAATGCTGGCGAGAGTGAGTTCAACATTAATGACCAGCGTATCAAGCTCGCGCCGTCCTTCACTCTGTGGATTCACCACGCGACTCGTAACCATTCGATGACAGGACTGTCAAGGAAGTCGATTTGCTCGGGGCGATAGCCGCCGCAAGGCACTTTTGCCGCAGTTTCTCCGCCAAAATCAGGTCTTGCCTGTGTCAGGTTCTACCGCCGGGTGACCGGACTGCATGTCTCAAAATCTTTTCTGCTTGGCGAATTGGCGACCGCATCGTAGTTAAGGTCTTTTGATATGGCGGCGAAAACCGAGCAAAAAACCAGCGAAGATAAGGTCACCGCGGCGCGGAATAAGAATCTCGACCTGGCAATTCAACAGATCGCGAAAGACTACGGCGAAGGGGCGATTATGCGCCTTGGCGATGACAAAATTGTCGACATCGACGTCATTCCTACTGGCAATATTTTAATCGACCGCGCGCTTGGGGTGGGCGGATTTCCGAGGGGCAGGGTGGTCGAGGTGTTCGGCCCTGAGTCTTCAGGGAAAACGACGCTGACCTTGACGGTGATTGCGCAAGCGCAAAAACGCGGCGGACTCGCAGCCTTTATCGACGTCGAGCATGCTCTGGATCCGGCATATGCGAAGCGGCTTGGTGTGGACTTGGACGATCTCCTTGTTTCTCAGCCAAGTTCTGGAGAGGAAGCGCTACGAATTTGCGAGACACTCATACGCTCCAACGCGCTGGACGTCATTGTCGTTGATTCGGTAGCAGCGCTGGTCACCAGAGCCGAGCTCGAAGGTGAAATCGGGGACACCACCGTCGGTGCACAAGCCCGTTTGATGAGCGCCGCGCTGCGCAAGCTGACCTCCCTCATTTCAAAAGCGCGGACCTGCTGCATTTTCACGAATCAAATCCGCGAAAAGATCGGAGTCATGTTTGGAAACCCCGAGACAACGCCGGGCGGGAAGGCGCTGAAGTTTTACGCCAGCGTACGCGCAGACATTCGAAGGATTGGCGCAATTAAACAGACCGATGGCGTCGTTACCGGAAATCGGACTCGCATCAAAATTGTGAAGAACAAGGTTGCGCCTCCATTCACGGAAGCCGAGTTCGACATCATGTACAACGAGGGAATTTCGTCCACCGGCGCGCTCCTCGATCTCGCCTTGGAAAAACAGGTCATCGAAAAACGTGGTTCCTGGCTGAACTACAAAGGTACACAACTGGCGCAGGGCCGTGATGCGGCGAAAGAAGTTTTGAAGAACGACAAGGCGCTCTACGAAGAAATTGAGTCGGCAGTCAAGGCCAGGCTCGACGAAGAGAAAGACTAGCCTGTTGGCAAAGCGCTTTGGTCGCTAACGCACGCAGGCATCTTGCCTGACGAAACGTGTCACGACTAATTGGTCGAGTAGCACCCGTTGAATTGCGTAAGCAATTGTTCCCCTTTGGCCAGATTCATTCGATTCGTAAAAAATGGCGAAATCCCAATTTCGAATGACACTAAAAATTAGAAATGAAAGTCCCGATGATTCTTATTCTTGGCATAATTGCTCATGCCGACCACGCGGCGGCACAGACCAGCCAGACGGATGTGTCACCGAAGCCGCAAACGGCCGTGAAGCGCGAGATCCTAAATTTGGAGGAAGCACGCAACCAGGCAGTCCTCCACGGAGACGTCACGGCTCTCGATCGGATGACTTCTGATGAATATACATTTATTACTTTGCGAGGTGAGCTACGCACCAAATCAGACATTCTCAAAGGGTTTGCTTCGGGCTCATTTCATTACGAATCGCGGCAAATTTCTGACTTGAACGTGCGGGTATACGGGAACACTGCCATCGTCACCGGGCGATCGGCGCAGAAAGGAATGGAAAACGGCAAGGACTACAGCGGAGATTATCGTTTCACCAGGGTTTATGTGAAGGAGAAAGGACGCTGGTTAACCGTGGCGCTGCAAACAACTTTGATCCAGAAATAAAACTTTACCCGTGATGACTTCGGCGCAAATCAGACAATCATTTCTCGATTTCTTTCGCGAGAAACAGCACACCATTGTGCCCTCTTCATCACTGTTGCCGGACGCGCCAAACCTCCTTTTCACCAACGCCGGCATGAACCAGTTCGTGCCGATCTTCCTGGGCCAGCAAAAACCTGTGTGGGTTCCGCCGCGTGTGACCGACACGCAAAAATGCATACGCGCCGGAGGAAAACATAACGATCTCGAAGATGTCGGGCTCGACACTTATCACCACACCTTCTTTGAAATGCTCGGGAATTGGAGCTTCGGCGATTATTTCAAAAAGGAAGCGATCGAATGGACGTGGGATTTACTGGTCGAACGCTGGAAATTCCCACCGCAACGACTGTATGCCACGGTTTACAAGCCAGGTCCGGGCGAACCAAGTGAATTTGACGAGGAGGCGTACGATCACTGGACGCGCGTATTTAGGGAGGCCGATCTCGATCCGGAGATTCACGTTCTCGATGGGGGCAAGGCGGACAATTTTTGGATGATGGGGGACACCGGACCGTGTGGACCATGCTCGGAAGTTCACATCGATCTGACGCCGGATGGCGACACTCGCGGCGCGCTTGTGAACAAAAACGATCCGCGTTGCATAGAAATTTGGAATCTTGTTTTCATCCAGTTCAATGCGACGCC
>DASXMV010000158.1:0-7357 GCA_036495465.1 Candidatus Udaeobacter sp.
GCTAAGCCGGCGAGGTGAAGCGCTGCAGCAGCGTTCGCGATTACCAAATTTCGAGCTGGAGCGACTGCTTTCGTCACGTCGCCCCGCAAGATCGCGCGAATCAGTTGGGCATTTTCGCCTGGTCCCTTCCCGCCAAATCCATCGAATTCCTGACGTTCCAGGCCAAAATCCTCGGGTGACACGGTGAAGGTTTCTACTTCTCCCTTGGACGAACACGAGGCGACGTAAGTTTTATCCGCAAGTGTTATTTCATCCAAGCCATCCGCACCATGCACAACCCAGGCTTTCTCAATGCCAAGGCGAGCTAGTGCTGACGCGATTCGTTCAAGTAACGAACGTTGCCAGACGCCCACGATCTGAAAAGGCGCTCGCGCCGGGTTCGTCAGGGGACCAAGCAAGTTGAATACGGTATGCACTCCAAGTTGGCGGCGCACCCTGGCAACACGGGCTGCAGCAGCGTGGAAAAGTGGCGCAAATATAAAACAGATTTCGTGTTCGTTGAGACATCGCTCAACCGTTGCGGGAGAAGCGTCTGTGTTGACGCCCAACGCGCAGAGCACATCGGCGCTGCCACACCGCGAAGTCGCCGCCCGCGAACCATGTTTCGCTACAGGCAGGCCGGCACCGGCAATGACAAGTGCTGCTGCCGTTGAAACGTTAAGAGTTTTCGCAGTGCTTGATCCAGTACCTGCGGTATCGATAAAACGCGGGTGACGCGATCTCAATGGCAATGCACGATTCCGCATCGCTTCGGCAAAACCCGCAAGCTCGTCGAACGTCTCGCCTTTCGCCGCCAAACTGACAAGGGCAGCTGCTATTTGCGCATCTGTAGCTAAAGGATTAAGCAGGCAGCCCAGAAAGTTTTTGGCTTCAACACGGCTGAGATTCTCACCGTGCATGAGCCGCCGGGTTGTCTCACGCAGTTCGAAATTGCCAAATTCCGTTTCGTTGCGTCCATGTTTGGCCGGTGATCTCATTTGTTTCGCCATTGAAAGCGCTTTCGCCATCGCGCCCGCTTTGTTAATCGTTTCCGTGTATTCTGAATTTGCGTTTGAATCGGCGACAATGCCTGCGCCGGCTTGAAAGTATGCCTTCCCATTTTTTAAAACTGCGCAACGCAGCGCGATGCAGGAATCAACATTTCCGTCGAATCCAAAGTAGCCGATTGCGCCGGCGTAACAGCCGCGTTTGGTCTTTTCCAATTCACTGATAATTTGCATCGCGCGAATTTTAGGCGCCCCGGAAACCGTGCCCGCGGGAAAGGTTGCTTTGATCAGGTCAAAGCCAGTGCAATCTGTGCGAAGCCGACCAGTAACGTTCGAAACAATGTGCATGACATGGCTGTAGCGCTCGATGTCCATCAATTCGGTCACCTGCACCGTGCCAAAGGCTGAAACCCTGCCGATATCGTTGCGCGCGAGATCGACCAACATGATGTGCTCGGCGCGTTCCTTGGAATCCGCGAGAAGTTCGACAGCGTTTCTCTCATCCTCCGCCGCAGAGGCGCCCCGTGGCCGGGTGCCGGCAAGCGGGCGAATCTCGACCGCATCGCCAATTAACCGTACATGCATTTCAGGCGAACTCCCAACAAGCGCAAAGTCCAGGCCTAATTTGAGGCAGAACATGTACGGCGAAGGATTGATGAAACGAAGGCATTGATAAAAATCGAGTGGGTCACCGCTGAAATCGGATTCGAATCGTTGCGACAAGACAACTTGAAATACGTCTCCCGCGCGGATGTAGTCCTTTACCCGTTCCACTGCGAGCTTGAACTCGTCCGGATGAAAATTGCTGTGAAGGGACTTCGGTTCAAAATCCGCAGTGGGAGCCAGGGGGAGTTCAACGGAATTTGCAAGTTTCAGGGCGATGTCGCCGATCGATTCAACTGCCCGCGCATAGACGTCTTTGACTGAGCCATCTTCAAGAAATGCGTTGGCGACAATTTTCAAGGTGCGCAGCCGATGGTCGAAGATCACCAGGTTGCTTGGGATGATGAAAGCCGCCTCGGGTAACTGCAGTTCATCCCTTTCTGCCACTGGTACTTTGGGTTCAAAGAAATGGATCGCTTCGTAGCCGATAAAACCGACAGCGCCGCCGCTAAATCGCGGCAGTTCTGGACGCGGGACAAATCGATACCGCGCCATTAATTTCCGGAGGTGATCCAACGGTTTGTCCGTTGCTGCGACTCGTCGCTCGAATCCCAACTCTATGGTTTGCAACTCTTGTCCGCAGTTCTTTATCACAATCCGCGAATTGATTCCGACGAAGGAGAAGCGCCCTGACACGTCATTTTTCTCAGTCGATTCGAACAGAAAAGTGTAGCCTGCCTGTGCGGGGGCCAATTTCCTAAATGCCGAAACCGGCGTTTCGTTGTCGGCGATGAACTCAGCGAATATGGGAATGACGTTACCGAGTCGCGCGAGTTCAGAGAACTCGTCCAGGGTCGGTATGATCTGCGTCTTCATCGATTGTGTGGGTGTGAAAGAAAACGCGCAAGAATTTGTTTACCGTCGCGCGTGAGCACGGATTCCGGATGAAATTGGACCCCGTGCACGGGGAATTCCCGGTGACGCAACGCCATGATTTCGCCATCTTCACTTTCTGCGATGATCTCGAGACATCCCGGAAGAGAACTACGCTGGACAACTAACGAATGATATCGACCGGCCTCAAACGGCGTAGGCAAATCGGAAAAGAGCCCATTACCATTATGTCTGATCGTGGATGACTTCCCATGCACAACCCTGGAAGCAGGCATGATTTTTCCTCCATACGCTTCGGCGATGCATTGATGTCCGAGACAAACGCCCAGGATCGGAATCTTCGTCCCAAAGCGCAGGACCAGATCCCTACTGATTCCCGCTTCGCCTGGCGTGCAAGGTCCTGGCGAGATGCAGATGTGCTTGGGCGCTAACATGTCAATTTCATCCAGCGAGATTTCGTCATTTCGCTTAACTCGAATATCGCACCCAAGCGCGCCAAAATATTGGGCAAGATTGTAACTGAAAGAGTCGTAGTTATCGATCAAGAGGAGCATTGCTTTGATTCGTTAGGCAACTTTGGTTTCCAGTTGACGCCGGTTATCAATCGGTGTCGTGACCTCGCGTATCGCGCGGACCTCAGTGACGAGCTGTGCATACTCCGATGGAGTCAGGGCTTGCGCGCCGTCCGACAGGGCGAGTTCCGGGCGATTATGCACTTCGACCATGAGCCCATCGGCTCCTACGGCGACGCCTGCTCGCGCGAGAGGAGTGACCAAGTGCGCAGTGCCGGTGCCGTGTGATGGATCCACGATCACAGGCAAATGAGAAATCCGGCGGATCGCCGGCACACAAGCGAGATCGAGTGTGTTGCGTGTGTGCTGAGTGAAAGTCCGAACGCCGCGCTCGCACAAGATGACGTTGTAATTGCCCTCCGCCATGATGTATTCGGCTGCGAGCAACCACTCTTCGAGTGTTGCAGCCATTCCTCGCTTCAACAGCACCGGCAGCTGCGATCGTCCAGCTCGCCTGAGAAGTGAAAAGTTTTGCATGTTTCGCGCGCCGATTTGAATCATATCGCCATATTTTTCTATGAGGCC
Organism: Candidatus Udaeobacter sp.; assembly: GCA_036495465.1. Lineage (GTDB taxonomy): Bacteria > Verrucomicrobiota > Verrucomicrobiia > Chthoniobacterales > UBA10450 > Udaeobacter. The sequence continues at coordinate 3,581 of DASXMV010000158.1, forward strand.
GACATGATCTTCCTCGAGCGCTTCAGTGACGATCTTTAGTCCAAACGCTTTGCGGATCTCGGACACGATTTCCCAACCTTTTTCGCCCAAACCTTGAAATGCATACGGCGATGTACGCGGTTTCCAGACCCCGCCGCGGAAGAAACGCGCGCCGCTTTTCTGCACTGCTTTTGCCACCGCGAATGCCTGATCGCGGCTCTCGATTGCGCATGGACCTGCAATGATCGCGAGTTCATTTCCTCCAACGCTGGCGTCGCCAATTCGCACGACTGTCTTTTCGGGACGCAAATCAAGTGTGATCAGCTTGTACGGCTTGGTGACTCGAATGACTTCCGCGACACCCGGCAGGTTCTCAAAACGTCTGCCGTCGATGGGACCTTGGTTACCGGTAATGCCAATGGCTGTTCGTGTCGCACCAGGCATGGCATGAGGCCGCAGTCCGATTTCCTGAATGAGATTTACAACCGCTTCGAGGTCCTGCGCAGCCGCGCTCGGTTTCATTACGATCAACATAGGTTTACAAAGGTTTGGGTTATTTCATTGGTGCAAACGCCAGATCTCTCGCTTGAGAGAAGAGAGAAATCAGCGCACCCCGCCTAAGGCGGGTCGCTTTCTATCGCCACCAGACGAGCGCCAACGCGAAGGCGAGCGGCCTTCGAAGGTCTGTCGAATAAAGAATGTCGACGCTCATTTGAACTCAAAATAACGGCGATCTTGTAGATGTCGAGTTCGATTTTGTGCAGGTAACAGCTGTGTTACCAAATTGCAAAATTATGGCACCTACAGATGCAGCTGTCGGCATCGAGCTTCGCGATACCGGTGATAAGCATGCCCGTGAAAAGTTTTGTACGCCTTTTGTCAGCCTTTGCCGCCGGATTCTTCACCACGTCTATTCTAGCTCTTGAAGTAACTGAGCCTGCGGGCGCTACCCACGGCTATCCCGGATTGTACCATGCGAATGGGAAAAAACTTGCCGATGGAGAGTTCAGGCAATGGGTGGAAAACAAGCACCTACATGTGGTCATCACTTATAAGTTCCCGGCCGGAGAAATCTATGAGGAACAGGCGCAATTTCGACAACAGCCCGAGCTGATTCAGGAAAAATGGTCCTGGAAAGAATCGAAAGATGGTAAGTTGCAACGGGAATTCGCGACAGATTTTTTGTCAGGAATCGCAAGCGCACACGTACGCGACGAGCATAAGGACGTGTCGGGAAAGATAAAGGTTGAGCCGGGTCGTACGTTCGCGGGATTCGGATTTGCCATCGCACTGAGTAATCTCCGCAAACGTCTGCTTAGTGGCGAACACGTTCAGCTCAAAGGAGTCGGCTTTTCGCCATTCCCGACGCTTAGTCCACAGGTTGTAACGGTCACAATTTCGCACGGTGGGCTGGATCGCTTCGAAATGGCGGGACGCGTGCTGAAAGGGGATCACTTTATCGTTCATACGGAAATTTTTTTCCTCGCAAAATTGTTTGTTGAAGTTCCCGATACAAACATTTGGCTGACAAATCCCGCGCCAGCTGGCTTCCTTCGGTGGGAAGGCCCGGTTCTGCTTCCGACCGATCCACTTATTCGCGTCGATTTGCTTTCTGGGACGAGAAGCGAACCGGCGCAACCTCGGCAGGCAAGCAATAATCGTTAGTTAATTTCAACCGGTTCGCATTGATCAAAATCTCCGTGTGCAATGGCCAGCACGAGTACGTAAAACCTCGCGTCGATGCATTCAGCGATCTGGGAGAAATCAGTAACAGACCATGGATGATCGATAGAAAGAAAATTCGAAAACCCGAACATCGGACCTCGAAACAGAAGAACAAAGTGGGACGGCAGGACAGCGTATAGCAGTGTCCTTGCCTTTTTAGAAAGCATATTACTTGCTCGCGAATCAGCTTAAGAGCGTGCGGCTTTAGGATAGCACTAGATCCGAACGCGCATTGCGCTATTGCAGCGCGATTCTAGTTTTAGAGAACGAAACTCATGGCTGAGGCGTCGCGGGATCTCAAAGGTCCGAATTTTGAAAACGGCTGCGATATCAGTGAAGTCCCAGATGGAGGAATGCTCCTGGGCCACTCTTTTGACGAAGCCATTCTCGTGGCGAAAGAAGGGTCTCAGCTTTTTGCGATCGGCGCGACGTGTACGCATTACGGTGGGCCACTCGCAAAGGTCTATTGGTGAATTGCACCGTGCGGTGCCCCTGGCATCATGCGCGCTTCGATTTGCGCACGGGCGAAGCGATTGCTGCGCCGGCGTTAACCGATGTCGCTTGCTATAAAATCGATCGACGCGGTGATAAATTCTTTGTCACAGGAAAGGTCGCAAAAAAACCGGCGCGAAAACCTGAGTCATCGCCGGAAAGCGTCGTAGTCGTTGGCGGAGGCGCAGCTGGCAACGCCGCAGCAGAAATGTTGCGGCGCGAAGGTTACCAGGGGCCCGTCACGATGATCAGTGCGGACGAATCGTTGCCATACGATCGGCCAAACCTTTCCAAAGATTTTCTCGCCGGAGCAGCGCCGGAAGAATGGATTCCATTGCGCTCGCCGGATTTTTATCACGAACAAAAAATCGACACGATAACAAGCACATCAGTTACATCGATCGATCCGAAAGCCCAACAAGTGACGTTTTCGGACCGCCCGGCATTAGGTTATGGCGCGCTGCTGCTGGCTACTGGAGCGACGCCGGTTCAGCTCTCGATTCCGGGGCACGACATGCCGCACGTTTGTTATTTGCGGACGCTCGCCGACAGCCGGCGCATTATCGATAAGGCGAAAAGCGCAAAACGCGCCGTCGTAATTGGCGCGAGCTTTATTGGTTTGGAAGTGGCGTGGTCGTTGAGGGAGCGCAAGCTGGAAGTTGCAGTGGTCGGAAGAGAACCGGTGCTGCTGGAAAAAACTCTCGGGCGCGAACTTGGCGGATTGATTCGCGAAACGCACGAATCAAACGGCGTGCAATTTCATCTCGGTCGAACGCCAGCAGCAATTCAAGATCGATATGTGCAGCTCGATGACGGGACTAAATTAGATTGCGATTTGGTGGTCGTTGGGATCGGCGTGCGCCCAAACATCGCTCTGGCGGAACAAGCCGGCGTCGCGACCGACAATGGTGTCTTAGTGAATGAATTTTTGGAAACCAGCGTGCCGGGAATTTTTGCAGCGGGCGATATCGCGCGGTGGCCCGATCCGCGTGCAGGCAGCATACGGGTCGAGCATTGGGTCGTGGCCGAGCGGCAAGGTCAGACCGCTGCGCGCAACATCCTCGGCGCCCGCGAGTCCTTCGTTATTCCACCATTTTTCTGGAGCAATCATTTCGATTTGCACATTCATTATGTTGGTCACGGCAGCGAAGCCGGTCGCACGACGCTCTCCGGTAATCTAAAAGCCAAAGATGCATCTGTGATGTTCCGCGAAGGAGACAAACTTGCCGCGGTCGCAAGTGTTGGCCGCGATTTGGAAAATCTCAAAGCTGAACTAGCGCTGGAGCGCAACGAGCAGTTTCAGCCATTATAATCTTGCCGTTGCCGGTGCAAGGCGGGAGCGGCGTTGCTCAGTGTTGATGATGGAGGAACCGCAGAAAGGCGATTGCGATCAGCGCAGTCACAAAAGGTCTTCACAAGGCTGCCTGGACATAGTTACGCTGAGCCAATGAATGGCTCGAAGCTGGAATTGTTCCTATTTTTGTTAGTCGGCAATTATTTCTTCACGCTTCTTATCGTCGGCTTGGTTGTGGCCTGGATATCACTGTTAAGGAAGCCTAAGCCGCTGAAAACTGACACGGT
>DASXMV010000159.1:0-7981 GCA_036495465.1 Candidatus Udaeobacter sp.
CTTCGCGCAGGAGCTTTCAGAGCGGGGTGTTGACGCTGGCGTGCTCGCCACGGCGGATCGCAGCCAGCCCCAGGTTAAGGACGCTTGGATTCCGGGAGTAGAAATTTTCGCGCGAAAGATTTACCCACAACGTCATCTGGGACTTTTTGGTGAATTTGTACGGCGCGAGGAAGGGATTCTCGCGAAAATCTATCTCTGGCCAAAACAATGGTCGGCCGCGCGGATGTTTCCGGGAACAGCCAAGGGCTTTCACGTCCATCCACCCAGTATTCCGGATAATACTGATTCAGTGGATTGGATGCGCCGTTTATACGTCGACCAGCCAGATAATTATTCGGCGCGCCGTTATGATCACGAGCAATGGGACGTGATGTTTTTTGTTCAAGGTCGCGTCGAGATGATTCTGTACGACATTCGTGCGGGACTACCCCGAAAAGTGATGCGTTTCTTTGTGGATGGCGATAATCACCGCAGTAATAATAATGTCGGCGTTGTAATTCCGCCTGGTGTGGCACACGCTATTCGGGCGGAAGGCGGGGAGGATGTAATCATGATCTACGGGACGAGCACAGTGTTCCGTTCAGAATTTGAGGGACGCATTGCGAGTGAAGTGGAAGGCGCCGCGCTGCCGGAATCGTGGCGAAAATTCCTTTCCAAGTAACGCCGGTTTTTTGGTACGCGTTCAGCTTTAGGGTCTCGTAGGGAGCCACCACGGTAAATGAAGCGAAACTTTGATCCGGCAGTTCTTGAAATAATGGACCGGCCGCAGCCGGTATCAGCGGAGTTGGAGCGCGATCTGGAGCGTATCAGGCAATTGAATCGGTGGTTCGGCAGTTATGGTTTAGTGTTGGGTTTTATTCGGCGCTGGATCAGACCGGCAGACAAGTTGCGCATCGTCGATCTGGCAACCGGCTCGGGCGATATCCCGCGCTTAATCGTAGATTACGCGCGACAAGTAAACGCAAAGGTAAAGATCGATGCATTAGATTGGCAGCCCGCGACATTGGAAATTGCCGCAAAGCTGAGCCTCAACTATCCCGAGATTTCATACCGCGAGGCCAACCTTCTCGAATGGAACTCGGTCGAGGCATACGACATCGTACTTTGCTCGCTAGCACTTCATCATTTCAGCAACCAGGAGGCGGTCCGAATCCTGCACAGGTGCCGTGAGGTCTCCAATAGATTTGTCCTGGTATCTGATCTACGACGTAGTTTTTGGCTTATCGCAGGAATTTACATTTTAACTGCGCTTATTTTTCGAGAGCCGATGACCCGTTACGATGCCCGGCTTTCTGTCTTGCGCGCCTTTTCGTTTTCAGAAATGCGTACTCTGGCGCGAGACGCCGGTTGGCGACGTTTCAAACATTCGAAATTTCGCTTTTCCCGACAGGCTATCTGGCTCGAAAAAACCGCTCAAGCTTAGGCATCGCTGTCGCTTCGATATTAAGCGACAAATCGGTCTTGCGTTCTTTCCGGTGAAGACGTATCGAGTTGGCACGGCACACACGTTTATGCCGCTCTTAAAACCAGATCCGACGTTTTACCCGTCGCCGCGGCTGGCGATGGAGGCTCCGCCGGAAAGATACGCATTTGTAGCCGCTCTTAACCCGCCAGGGAGCAAACTGAATGATGCGTTGTTAGTTGTGGACGTTGATCCGGACTCGCCTGCCTATGGCAAACAAGTCGGGGAGGTCACGATGCCGAAGTTTGGCGATGAGCTGCATCACTTTGGCTGGAACGCGTGCAGTTCGGCGCTCTGCCCATATGCGCCTCATCCCCACGTGGAGCGTCGGTACCTGGTCGTCCCTGGCCTGCGTTCCTCCAGAATTCACATTATCGATACCAAACCCGATCCGCGAACACCGAAGATTGTTAAAATCATCGAACCGGAAGAAATTTTTGCGCGCGTTAATTACTCACGTCCGCATACGATTCACTGTGGGCCGGAGGGTATTTATGTCAGCGCGCTCGGAGCGCCAGATGGAGGTGGTCCTGGTGGTATTTTCATGCTCGATTGCGAGACATTCGAGATCCTCGGGCCATGGGAAGTGGATCGGGGACCACAATTTTTGCATTACGATTTCTGGTGGCACTTGGGGTTCGACGCGTTGTTAAGTAGCGAATGGGGAACGCCGAACATGATTGAGCATGGGCTGCAACCTGAGCTTCTGCTGGGAAGCAAATATGGACATCAAATGCACGTTTGGGATTTGCGCCGCCGCCGTCATTTGCAGGCGCTTGATTTGGGCAGTGAGCAACAAATGGTTCTTGAGATGCGTCCCGCCCATAACCCGACCAAAGCGTTTGGCTTCGTCGGCGTTGTGGTTTCGCTGAAGGATTTGTCCGCTTCAGTCTGGCTTTGGCATCGCAACAACGGAAAGTGGGATCTAAAGAAAGTGATCGAAATTCCGGCGGAACCGGGCGACCCGGCAAAATTGCCGGCGATGCTTAAAGACTTTAAAGCTGTGCCGCCGCTGGTAACTGACATTAACCTGTCACTCGACGACAAATTCCTATACATCTCGTGTTGGGGAACGGGCGAGATCCAGCAGTATGATGTTTCCGATCCGTTCAATCCAAAAAAGACAGGATCGATTCGCATCGGCGGTATCGTTAACCGTACTCCGCACCCGAAGGATCCGGATCGTCCGCTGGCTGGTGGCCCTCAAATGGTGGAAGTGAGCCGCGATGGCAAACGCATTTACTTCACCAATTCATTGTACGCCGCCTGGGACGAGCAATTCTATCCGGACGGGGTAGGCAGTTGGATGGTCAAGCTCGAAGCTGCCCCGAATGGGGGCATATCCATGGACAAAGACTTTTTCGTCGAGCACGCCGATTATCGTGTGCACCAAATACGCCTCGAGGGCGGCGATTCTTCCAGCGATTCTTTTTGTTTTCCGTGAGTGACCTCTGGCCGTGGCTGGTGGTCTTTGGGCTGGGTCTCTTTCACGGTATCAATCCTGCCATGGGATGGTTGTTCGCTGTCGCGCTGGGCTTACAGGAACAGAATCGTGCAGCGGTAATCCGTGCATTGGTGCCGATTGCGCTGGGACACGCCGTTTCCATCGGTCTTATTCTTGCCGTGGTTCTTCTTGCCCGAATCGGCCTTCCGCACCTCACACTTAAAATTGCCGCTGCTACAATTTTGTTCGGCTTTGGGCTCTATCGTTTGTTTCGGTCGCGGCATCCCAAGTGGGTCGGCATGCGCGTCGGTTTCGGTGATTTAACGCTTTGGTCTTTCGTCATGGCTTCAGCACATGGTGCAGGCCTGATGCTCATCCCGTTATTTCTTTCTTCACCGGCTACGCGAGATGCGCACCACGTTTCTTCGCACGCTGGGCTTCACCATGCTTTTCCGACCGAATTCGCAAATCTCAGCACGCCCTCGCTGTTGGCCGCTTGCGTTGTGGTTCACACCTTGGGATATCTTCTAATGACCGCGTTTGTAGCGCTGCTGGTTTACGACAAGCTCGGTGTCGGCATACTGCGCCGCGCCTGGTTCAACATCGATTTGACCTGGATGGTCGCATTGATAATTACGGGTCTATTCATCCTGTTCTTTTGACCTGTCGGTCCACCAGGTAAGATTGATCCGTGAATTCGCGCGCGGCAGACAATTGAGGGATGCTGATTCTGTGAAAATTGTCGCGACTATCGCCGAGGCTCGCGCGCCCCAGGAAAAAAAGCCTCGCGTCCTTGTTCCTACCATGGGTGCGCTCCATAAAGCGCACGGGGAAATGGTCCGTGTAGCGCGGGAACACGCCGGCAAGGATGGCGAGGTGGCGATAAGTATTTTCGTAAATCCGCTGCAATTTGAACCGGGTAGCGATTACGATCGGTACCCACGCTTGGAAAAGAAAGACGAAGAATTTTGTCGAAATGCCGGCGTCGATCTTTTGTTTCGTCCCGTTGTTGCGGAGATGTACGATGAGGATCGGTCTGTCTCCGTCGAGGAATCCGCCCTTGCAAAAACATTGGAGGGTAAATCGCGCCCAGGACATTTTCGCGGCGTGTGCACCGTTGTCGCGAAATTGTTCAATATCCTTTCGCCGGACGCCGCTTTATTTGGGGAAAAGGATTTTCAGCAACTGATGATTGTCCGCCGCATGGTGCGTGACCTCAATTTTAAGACCAAAATTGTTGCTGTGCCTACAATGCGTGAAGATGACGGCCTGGCATGCAGTTCTCGCAATCAATATTTGAATTCGGAAGAACGAAAGCAGGCGACAGTGCTACATAAAGCTCTGATAGCCGCAGCAAACGCCGGCAACCGATCGGCTGAAGAAATCGGCGATCTGGTCCGCAAAGTCGTTAGCGAAGCGCCGCTTGCGCGGATTGATTATGCGGAACTTGTAGACGCGGAAACCTTGCAAGCCATCGAGACCGTCCGACCGAATTCATTATTCGCACTTGCAGTGGCGTTCGGGAAAACTCGCTTGATCGACAATATCCGATTGGGATGAAGGAATACGACTTCGTAGTGTTAGGCAGCGGCATCGCCGGCCTGAGTTTTGCGTTAAAGGCAGCGAAACATGGATCGGTGGCGGTCATAACGAAACGCAAAAGCTCCGATACGAATACAGCCTGGGCGCAGGGCGGGATTGCTTGTGTGACAAGTGATGAAGATTCATTTGAGTTGCACGTACGCGATACGCTTGAAGCCGGCGCTGGCTTGTGTGACGAGGCCGTCGTTCGCACGATCGTAACCGAAGGTCCGCAGCGCATACGCGAGCTCATGGAGCTCGGTCTGCACTTCGACGAGCGTGATGTTTCGGGACATCGCGAGCTTGACCTTGGCAAGGAAGGCGGTCACTCAAAGCGTCGCGTTCTCCACGTACAAGACGTTACTGGAAAGGAAATTGAAAATACGTTGCTACGCGAGCTGGGCCGACAGTCCCATGTCCAGCTATTGGAAGACCACATGGCGGTCGATTTGATCACCGCGGCCAAGCTTGGATTCGCAGCGGAAGACCGCTGCCTTGGCGTCTATGTTCTGAATGAAAAAACGGGGCACGTCGAAACGATTCGCTCTAGGCGGATCGTGCTTGCGACTGGCGGTTGCGGCAAAGTATACCTTTATACGACGAATCCGAACATAGCGACGGGAGACGGCGTGGCGATGGCATGGCGCGCAGGAGTGGAAATCGCGAACATGGATTTCATGCAATTTCATCCCACTTGTCTTTTTCATCCAGAGGCAAAATCATTCCTCATTTCTGAAGCCGTGCGCGGTGAAGGTGGTATTTTGCGGAATAACCGGGGCGAAGACTTTATGAAGCGCTACGACTCCCGCGGTTCATTGGCGTCGCGCGACGTTGTTGCGCGTGCGATCGACGCAGAGATCAAACGCTCAGGCGCCAAGTGTGTGTTCCTGGATATCACACACAAGGCGCCAGAATTTATTCGAGAGCGTTTCCCTCACATTTATCAGACATGTCTGCGATTTGGCATCGATATGTCGAAGCAGCCAATTCCGGTCGTGCCAGCTGCTCATTATCAGTGCGGTGGAATTAAAACGGACGTGAATGGCACGACTAGTTTGCAGGGACTTTACGCCATCGGGGAGGTAGCATGCACTGGATTGCACGTGGCAAATCGGCTTGCCAGCAACTCTCTGCTGGAAGGCTTAGTGGTTGCCCATCGTGCCGCAATCCGCGCCATTCAGGGCCAACACCCGCTGAAACACGAGGTCCCGCTCCCGGAGTGGAAATCCGGAAATGTACAGGACGTCGATGAACTGGTCGTAATCTATCATAATTGGGACGAAATCAGACGGCTGATGTGGGATTACGTGGGAATCGTGCGCACGGACAAGAGATTGCAGCGCGCCAGCGCCCGGCTTCGAAATCTCCAGCGCGAGATTCGCGAGTTCTATTGGAATTTCAAAGTATCTGCTGACCTTCTTGAGCTGCGCAACCTCGCAGCGGTAGCAGCGCTGATTGTCGATTCGGCTTTATCCCGGAAAGAGAGCCGCGGGCTTCACTACACCTTGGATTATCCAGGAATGGATGACTCTAAATTCAAACGCGAGACGGCCCTGAGCCGTGATTAATGTGCTAACAAACATCTTAAATACCGATTGCTCTGAGATTTACGCTCTTTCGTATCCGTATCGTCAGAAAATCGCCTTGCCTAGGAGCCTGAAATCGGATACAAGATGGCGGCGTTTGAGATGAGGAGACTTCTTGCGGCTTGTTTGAGTCTGGGGATTGCAAGCACGGCTAAAGCCGACGAGCAATCTACTTCGCCCTATGCCACCGCCGCGGATTTTGCCAAATACGCGATGAGGTTACGGGAGCAGGCGTTGCTCAAGGTAGAGCCTCAAGTTTTCATCCCGACGAGCTCTCGCCCCGCGATGCAGCGTTACCCATGGAAGGCGAATATTGTGACCACGGTGTTCTGGGTTGGAGAACAGGCAGGCGGTAACAATCCGGTTCCAAACTACAGAAGTTCGTGGGACGCTAACTGGACGAACAACTACGGTGGGTTCGATAATCCGGATCCATCGGCGCGCCGAAGTTATGTTCCGATAGCATTCATACCGCGCCAGAATCCGTTTTACTGCGCTCTGCCGTACAACGACGTGACACACGGCCAGTTCAAGCCGGAAGCGCCACTGGTGATCCCGTGGTTTAAGCAAACTTATACCGGACCGGGGCAATCAGTTTGCTGGCATCATTGGCTGGCCATTCGAAAGGGCAATCGCACTTGTTATGCGCAATGGGAAGATTGCGGTCCGTTCCGCACGGATCATTTTCAGTACGTTTTCGGAAATGAGCGACCCAAGCCAAATCTCAACCATGGTGCCGGGCTAGACGTCTCTCCTGCCGTGCGTGATTACCTGGGTCTGTCGCCAACCGACGTGACGGATTGGCAGTTTGTCGAAGTCCGCGATGTACCTCCGGGTCCCTGGCGAAGCTACGGCGAAAATAATCATTTTGTGATCGCTCGCCGTCAGACCGAGCAGCGAATGGCAGACCGCGGCTTGGGCGCAGCAAAAAAGTAGACGGATAAGCTAAGAACTTAGCCGCTGGGCGAGGACGCTGGCGAAGGAGTCGGAGAAGGCGATGCGATGGGGCTCGGTAAAGCGCTTCCCGCCGGTGAAGGACTCCCGTGAGATGGTCGGGGCGTCGCCATGCGAATCAATTCGGATACTGTAACGAATTTAAAACCCTTGGCCTCCAGTTCATCAAAAGTGGAAGGCATCGCTTCTATCGTTCCCGGGTGAATATCGTGCGATAAGACAATCGAGCCGGGTCGCGTCTCCTTAATAATGCGATTACGGACGACGGCCGGGCCAGGGCGCTTCCAGTCGTACGGATCGACGTCCCAAAGAATGATGTCGTAACCGAATTCATCGTGAATCCAGCGTTTCTCGCGAGCTGTGATCGATCCATATGGCGGTCGCATCAGCGTGGGACGCTTACCCGTGGCGTTCTTAATCGCGTCGTCGGTTTGTTGGAGTTGGCGACGAACGCTTTCGTCGGACATTTTGCCGAAATTTGGGTGCGACCAACTGTGATTTCCAATCTCGTGACCTTCCCGCGCCGCTCGTGCAACAATCTCAGGGTGCTCCGCTACATTTTCGCCGATCACGAAAAACGTCGCCTTAATATGACGGGCGGCCAGCAAATCGAGCAATTTCGGAGTTAGCGTCGCGCTGGGTCCGTCATCAAAAGTCATCGCGATGTAAGGCCCATCGACATGGACTGAGTTAAATGTAATGCCCGGTTCCTCCGGTTCCGCTCGCGTTGTTTTTGCTGCAGTTCGCTTTGGTGATGTGGGCTTCGCTGGTGTGGGTTCGGCTCCCAGCCCGACGGCAAAGCCCAAACAGGCGAAAGAAAAGATCAGCAGACGGACCCAGTCATGAGTGGGGATGGTAGCGTAGGTGAATGCGTATCTAGCAGAGCCTGCCGGTTACGCAAGGCAGACGCGACGCGCGTCGAAGAAAAGCGATTTAACCTTTCCGCAACTTCTG
>DASXMV010000160.1:0-7254 GCA_036495465.1 Candidatus Udaeobacter sp.
TCGGCAGTTGCCGGAGGCGTTCAAACCAACCAGCCCTGGCGGCTTTATGAATCCCCCCGGTGTTTATGACAAAGATCCGACCGGTTTCTTTTTTATTCCTACGTACAATCCGGAATCGAAAAATTTTTATATTCGCGCGGCAATAGAAGATCCGCGCCCAATCCTCGGGCATGAAGGTATCCCCGGACATTTTCTTCAGCTTTCGATAGCGAATCATTTGAGCGACGAGATTCGTCGCCAACATGCTGACTCGGTGTTCATCGAAGGCTGGGCCCTTTACGGCGAAGAAATGTTGATGCGTACCGGTCTCTATCCTGATAACTCGGCGACTCAGGGACAAATTCTCCGTCTATCGCGCTATCGCGCCGCACGAATCGGCGTTGATGTAAATCTGCACACCGGGCGATGGAGTTTCGAACAAGCCGTTAAATATTTCATGGATGCCGGCGGCCTGGATCGGGAAGCAGCCGAAGGCGAAGCAGCAGGCGCAGCTTCCAGCCCAACACAAAAAATCAGTTACATCACCGGGAAGTGGCAAATCATGAATCTGTTGGGCCGCTATAAAGATAAACAAGGCGACAATTTTCGGCTCGGTCAATTCCACGATGATCTGATCAAGAACGGTAGTCTGCCTGTATCAGTAATCGAATGGCTCTTACTCGATGATCCGACTGCGTTGCAGCGAGCGACGAAATGACCCGTTACTAATTCTTCCAGCCTTGACATGCCAAAGCGTCCCGGCGCAAGATCGAGAACCTAACGACTCCCCTCTAATGAATCCTCAAGCTGCGAAGAACTCTATTGTTCGAAACGTTCTTTTCTGTGCTGCGGTAATCGCCCTCACGAGTTGTGGCACTGCGACTTTTAGTAAAAGCGGAAGCGATGCGACAATTGAAGGTCTGCGAAATTTTGAGTTGGCGTTTATCGACCAGTTTGCTGTGCCTGGAAAACGTTTCGATGCTGCCGCATTCGATGCCAAGGTCAATGAGGGCAACTCGAAATTTCAGCAGGCAATTGCTGATGAAAAATTCACAGCGCGCCGCCCGGTGCTGGTCGATCTCAAAGGACAATTCGATGCCGATGCGGCTCATCTGCAAAGCAAAGCCAGTAAGGGGAAGGTGACTCCCGCGCTGGCGGGCGAGATGAAGAGGGACGTTAACAAGATTTACGATCATGCCCTCGGCCGGTAAACGAAAGCCCAGGAAAGCTTCGAGGAAAAAATCAGAGCTCGATTCAGCGCTCGATCAGGTGACCGACGAATCGGTCGCAGCCTCGATGAAGGAATTCGAGGATTTGCTGACACAAGCGAAAGGCGATACCAGCGAGTTGATCCGTCAAAATGCGGAGGAGCTCGAACGGCGGCTTGTTCTTGTGAAGAAAAAAGAGATCGACAAGGAGGACTTCGATTTCTTCGTAGAAAATCAGAAGCGAGATCTAAGGGTTTTTGTCGACAGCCAACCGGCGCAATCACAGGAACGCGCTGAAAAACTGACGCTCCACATTCTAGAGATCGCTGCGACAAAAGTTGTGCCGGTGTTGATCATGATGATCTAGGGCTGTCTACAGTTGCTGTAGCCACCTGCCTGCGGCCCACTTGAGTGCTTTTCTCGTTTGAATAAGACGGCCCACAGGCCGTGGCTACAGGTATGGTTACGGCGGCAAACGACTATTACCGCACGGTTCAACGGGAACGCTTCATCAATTCGCGCAGGCGATCGTGCGGTAGCGCCTCGACGCGATGATTGTCGCGGCCGGTCATGGAATGGTTATCGACCAAGGCATTCACCACTGCTTCTTCTGTTGCCTGCACCACGCCCGCAAAGATTGGGTCCATCAGATCGTTTGGAATCGTCTGCACATCGTGCGTTATCTGATCTGGACCCGCGACATTCGGGTTCGCCGTCGAAAAAGCGATAAACAAATCACCCGATCCATTTCCGGAAATTGTTCCCGTCCGGGCAAGGCCAAGTGAGACTCGACGCGCGAGCCGCTTCAACTGGTTTGGTAGGAGCGGTGCGTCAGTCGCAACCACAGCGATGCACGACCCGCTTTCCTGTTTGTAAACCTCGCCTGGAATCTCTTTGCCAACCGGGACTCCCTCGATCACGAGTTGTGGCCGGCGTCCGAAATTTGCCTGTAAAAACACGCCGACGATAAAAGTTCGCGGGGACCCATTGTTTGCAACACTGATGTCGACCTTGCGCGAGGCTGTTCCATTTCCGCCTTTGAATTCGTAGCAGATCATCCCGGTACCACCTCCGACGCTTCCCTCTTCCACAGGTCCGCCATGGGCATTATCCAGCGCATTCGAAACATCATTCGGTTTCACATGAAAACCGTTGATGTCATTCAGCCAGCCGTCCCACGTCTCGGCGACAACAGGCAAGCTCCACCAGTAGCCGGTCTTATCGGCGGCGCCATGTTTGACGCGCCAGGCAATCACGGCGTCGCGTGCCACTCCAACGCTGTGGGTGTTCGTGATGACGATCGGGCCCTCGAGAAAGCCACTCTCTTCGACCCATGGAGTGCCGGTCATCTCGCCGTTGCCGTTCAAGCTGAAGAACCCGGCGTAGACAGGATCATTTAGGGAAGCATGGCCTCGCGGAAGAATCGCAGTAACACCTGTGCGCACTGGACCTTTGCCCACCTCTAATTTTCCTTCACCGCTTATCAACGTGGTATAACCGACCTCCACACCCGGGACATCGGTGATCGCGTTAAACTTTCCCGGCGTTCCTTCAAACGGAATCCCAAGATCGCGCGCCCGAACGACCTTGCTTTCAACAACAGGTGTGGCCGGCGGATGCTTGATCGGCTCGCGCGCGGAGCAATTGAGCGCGATTATCAGGAAAAGCAGAGCCAACAAGCGAGCATACCGCGTCGACATCATTCGACATCCATCAACTATCAACGATCACGGATCAACTCCGAAGGCTTTCGCACCGCCGCTTTTTCGTTAGATTAAACATGTGAGTTACGAGGTTTTTGCCAGAAAATATCGGCCCCAAACTTTCGACGATCTCGTCGGCCAGGACCATGTCTCGCGCACGTTGAAAAATGCCGTCGCGCAAAACCGCCTTGCTCATGCTTACCTGTTCGTCGGTCCACGCGGTGTCGGCAAAACATCGACTGCAAGAATTCTCGCGAAGTCGCTCAATTGCGTGAAAGGACCCACTGTCACTCCTTGCGGAGAATGCCATAACTGTCTCGAGATTGCCGGCGGCAATAGCCTCGACGTGATTGAGATTGACGGCGCCAGCAACAACAGTGTTGAAGATGTGCGTCAGCTCCGCGAGAATGTTCGCTACGCCCCGGCCAAGGGACGCTACAAGATTTACTTGATTGACGAAGTACACATGCTGTCGTCGGCGGCGTTTAACGCGCTCTTGAAGACTCTCGAGGAACCGCCGGCGCATGTGAAATTTATCTTCGCGACCACCGAGCCACAGAAGGTATTGCCAACCATTCTAAGCCGTTGCCAGCGTTTTGACCTGCACCGCATCCCGGCAAATCTCATCGCGAAACACCTGGACTTGATTGCTGGAAAAGAAAAAATTGCGCTCGATCCGGCGGCTGCGCATGCGATTGCGCGCGGTGCGGAGGGCGGTCTGCGCGATGCTGAATCGATGCTCGATCAACTCGTTGCTTTTTGCGGCGACAAGATCCGGGAGAATGATGTGCTCGAGGTTTTCGGATTCACCAGTGAACAAACCGTTGTCGACTTGATGGGGCAAATCTTGCGAGCCGAAACGCCGGGTGCAATCGATCTGCTGCATCAGCAAAGTGAAGCCGGCAAAGACATGATGCGTCTGATGTCGGATTTGATCGCTTATCTTCGCGATCTGCTTGTATTCAAAGCCAAACCCGATGCACTGACGGAAGATGTCGAGCCAGGCATCCAAACTTCGCTTGCGTCACATGCTGACTTGATCACGACGGAACGTTTGTTGGAGCTGATCGATCAATTTGCCGTTGCCGAAGGCCGGATGAAGTGGGCACCTAACAAGAAACTGCATTTCGAGGTGGCGATCATCAAGGCCATCCAGACTCTGGGACAAGCGACACTGGATGAGGTAATCGAAAAACTTGGCGAACTTCGCGGCGGCGGCGGGACGCAGTCGGCGCGCGCTTCCGCGCGATCTGTAGCCGCGGGCGCTGACCGCAGCGGCAAGGATTTACGTGCTGAGAAGACCGCAGTCAGCAACAGCGGCTACAGAAGCAGCAGCGCGCCGCATGTAGCCGAGACGCCACCCGATGCGAATGAGCTGTGGCAACAGACCCTCGCTAAAATTCCAGCCCAAAAAGCTTTCGTTCGAAATTCTGCCGTGGCAGCCTACGTCCTTGGGATTGAAGCGCGCAATTTCCAGCTCGGTTTCGCGCCTGCCGACAAAGCGTTGATGGAAATTCTTGGAACGCCTGCCAATCGCAAGTTTCTTGAAACATTACTTCACGAGATCGCCGGAACCGACTTGACTGTGAAACTCGTCATAAAAGAGGGACTTCCTTCCAAACAGGCATCGGGTGCCGAGGGTGCTCGATCGGAAAACTTTAAAGAAGACCCGCTTATTCAAGAGGCAATTGGGTTGTTCAATGCTCAAATCGTCCAGGAAAGCTAGGCGCAATCGCCCGTCCGCCATACAAAAGCCATGAATTTAAATAAATTGATGAAGCAGGCTCAGAAGATGCAGGAGCAAATGGCCAAAACCCAGGCTGAGCTTGAAAGCAAAACTGTCGAAATAAGCACGGGTGGTGGAAAGGTGAAAGTGACGGCAAACGGCGCCGGTGACGTTCTCTCAATCAAGATCGACAAGGAAATTGTCGATCCGGAAGACGTCGAATTTCTGGAGGAAATGGTTCTCAGCGCAGTGAAGCAGGCCGTGGAACAGGGTAAAGGTCTGGCGCAATCCGAGATGAGCAAGATTACTGGCGGCCTTGGTTTCTAACTAAGCCACCGACGGATCCTGTAGGGTGTCTGTGCCAGACGCCGCCAATACCATGGCCCTGGCGTTTCGCAGAAACGCCCTACAATATTCGTGCCCATTAATGCTCATTCGTGGTTGATCTTTTCCGCACCGAAGTAAGGTCGCAGTTTCTCGGGAATCGTTACCGAACCATCAGGCTGTTGATAGCTCTCGATCAACGCCGCAAACAATCGGGGCAACGCCACGCCTGAACCATTCAGTGTGTGGCAAAAACGATTTTTTCCGTCGCTACCCTTGAATCGAAGCTGCATCCTGCGCGCCTGAAAGTCTTCGCAATTTGAGCAGCTTGAGACCTCCAAATAAGAATCCTGCCCCGGCGACCAGACTTCGATGTCATAGCTCTTGGCCGCCGCAAAACCGAGATCACCGGTGCACAGCTCGACGATTCGATAATGCAACCCGAGCAGCTGCAACACGCGTTCAGCGTTAGCAGTAAGGGATTCCAATTCGTCGTACGACTTTTCAGGATGTGCCACCTTGACCAGTTCGACCTTGTCGAATTGGTGCACCCGAATGATGCCCCGAGTTTCCCGGCCCGCTGCGCCGGCTTCCCGGCGGAAACACGGTGTGTAACCGACAAATTTCCTCGGAAGATCGTCGGCGCTCAAAATTTCTTCACGATGAAAATTGGTAAGTTGAACCTCGCCCGTCGGCGTAATGAAAGCCTGGTTCTCCTCCAGCCCATACATGTCCGCTTCAAACTTCGGAAGCTGTGAAGTGCCAATCATGCAATCGCGCCGAACCACGAAAGGAGGGCTAATTTCAGTGTAACCATGCTCCCGGGTGTGCAAATCAATCATGAAATTGATGAGAGCACGTTCAAGCCTGGCGCCCGCACCAGTGAAACAAATAAAACCGCTGCCGCTCAACTTTGCTGCCCGTTCCATGTCCAGGAGTTTCAGTTCCGAACCGAGCGCAATATGATCAGCAGGTTTGCTGAGCTTGGGTTTCTCGCCCGAGGTGCGCACTACGCGATTGCCGGCTGCGCCTTTGCCAATGGGGACGCTTTCATGTGGGAGGTTCGCCATCCGAAGCAGCAAATCGTTTTGCTCTTCTTCGGCCGCCGCTACCCGCGCGTTTAGATCGCCAATTTGATCTCCGATTTCCCGCACCTGTTGCTCCAATTCGGCTGTCGCTTCGCCGCGCGATTTTTTGCCACCAATCTCCTTGCTGAAGCGCTTGCGATCGGAGTTCAATTGTTGCAGCGCCGTTTCCGCTTTGCGGCGCTCGACGTCCACCCGCAGCACGTCGTCGATTTTGGCGTCGTCGCCCGCATTCCGCGCGGCTAGCCGCTCCCGAACAAAGTCCGGTTTATCCCGGATCAAACGAATATCGAGCATGGCGCAGATTATCAGCGAACTTAAGCACGTTACAAATATTACCCGCCTCAGACGGGTCACTCTTTCAACCTTTTAACTGCGCTGTATAGTTCGGTTGTGGAAAGACTTGACCTGCTCGCTGTCGCGCTCGGTCTCGCCGCGCTGGCCGGGATCAATTTGTATCTCACGGTTTTCGCTACCGGGCTGGCTATTCATTTTCATTGGATCACCCTCGCGTCGCAGTACCAGTCGCTCGATATCCTTGGTAACCCGTGGATCATCACCATTGCTGGTATTCTCTATTGCCTGGAATTTTTCGCCGATAAAATTCCGTGGGTGGATTCGGTCTGGGACGCTGTTCATACTGTCATTCGCCCCATAGGCGGCGCGCTGCTCGCAATTCAGGTGCTTGGTCATCCCAGTCCAGCGTTCACCGTGATCGTGGCATTGCTCGCCGGGGGCACAACTCTGGTCGCGCATACCGCGAAAGCAGCCACGCGCCTCGCCAGTAACTCATCGCCGGAACCATTTTCGAATATCGGGCTGAGCGTTGGCGAAGATGCGGCTGTGCTTGGTGGACTCGCTCTCGTTCATTTCAATCCTGTTCTCGCCCTGATCATTTTTCTGATCTGTATCGGTGCATTCTTTTATTTCGCGCCAAGGATCCTGCGTGCAATGAAAGTCAAGATCTGGCTGGCGTGGCGAAAACTGAATGGACCGGCTGATCGCAATGAACCGGTTCAATTACCGTCGACCTTGACTCCGCGGCTCGCTCCTATTTTCGCCAAAGAAAATGTTCTTGGCGAAACGATCGCCTGGGCTGTGCCGTGTGTCAGCGGGCGCGGCCGGCGCATTCCCGCAAATTTGTCCGGCGCGCTGGTGGCCACGAACGAGGAGCCGAATCGAATTATCTTCGTAGCGCGAAAGTCCGGCCGTCCATTCACGCGCGTGAT
>DASXMV010000161.1:0-24139 GCA_036495465.1 Candidatus Udaeobacter sp.
AAGCGTACATCGTCGAAGATAAAAAATTCCGCTTCCGGTCCGATGAAAGCGGTGTCTGCGATCCCGGTTGATTTCAGGTAGGCCTCTGCTTTTTCGGCAACCCCGCGCGGGTCGCGATCGTACGGTTGGCGAGTGATCGGGTCGACAATGGTGCAGATAAGACTCAGCGTCGGTTCCGCATTGAAAACGTCTATCCAAGCCGTCGTCGCGTCCGGAATGACCAGCATGTCCGAGGCGTTGATAACGCGCCAACCGCGAATACTCGATCCATCAAATCCGAGTCCATCGGTAAAGATTTCCTCGTTGTATTCAGTAAGCGTAGTCGTGAAATGCTGCTATGTGCCGAGCAAATCCGTGAACTTGAAGTCGATCAACTTCACGTTGCCGTCTTTAATCATTTTACTGACGTCGGATGGAGTTTTGTCTTTGGCCATTATTTTGCGTTGAAGGGTTGAAGAGTTAAAAGGTTAAATTCTTAAAAAGTTTCCTTCTACCAGCGTCGTCAAATTCTCGTACCGCTTCAACGTTTTAACGATTCAACCGGCGGCGCAAAGCGCCGTTACACAGCCTTTTCGCCAATCTCTTCCGTTCGGATTCGCACGGCGTGTTCCACAGGTAGAACAAACACTTTTCCGTCTCCGATCTTGCCGGTTTTAGCCGCGGCAACCACTACGGTGACGGCTTTTTCCACCATGTCGTCCGCCATGACGACTTCCACTTTCACCTTGGGCAGAAAATCAACCGTGTATTCGCTTCCTCGATAAATCTCGGTGTGACCTTTTTGCCGCCCGAACCCTTTGACTTCCGTGACGGTCATCCCCTCGATGCCGAGCTCGGCCAGCGCCTCTTTAACCTCCTCGAGCTTGAACGGTTTGATGATGGCTTCCAGTTTTTTCATCTCAAAATTAACTCAGCATCGCACGATTGCTTGTAATCGAAAGCTAAACCCAGCACGCGCTCTCTTAGCAATGCCCCGATGCGATTGCAAGCACTCTTTGAGGCCGTTAAAACGTTGAAGAGTTGAAACGTTGAAACGGCTTCCGCTCCGATAGCAATTGGCTTCGACGCTTCAACTCTTTAACGCATCAACGGTGCTCGGTACGAAGGCAAATTTGCCAAAGAATTTTTTTGGCGCTTATACTGAATCTGCAAACAAATGCCTCGCGACTCTTTCGTTCACCTCCATTTGCACACCGAATACTCGCTGCTGGACGGTGCCATCCGGATGAAAGAGCTGATGAAAAGGGTCATCGAATTCAAAATGCCCGCGGTGGCGATTACCGATCATGGCAATTTGTTCGGCGCGATTGAATTTTACCAGGAAGCGCAGCGGGCCGGAGTGAAGCCAATCATCGGTTGCGAGGCCTACATCGCGCCGGGATCGCATAAAGACCGGCCCGGATCGCGCCGGGAAGCAGCGTATCACTTCACTTTACTGGCGGAAAACGAGACCGGTTACCGAAATCTGGTCAAGCTGGTGACGACTGCGCACCTGGACGGATTTCATTATGCGCCAAGAATCGACAAGGAGCTTCTTGCGGCGCGATCCGAGGGTCTGATCGGGTTGAGTGGCTGCCTTTCAAGTGAAATCAACACTGCAATTCAGTCGAACAATATCGAGAAAGCGAAACAGAGCGCGGCTGAATTCCGAGACATTCTTGGCGCGAAAAATTTCTTCATCGAATTGCACGATCACGGGATCGAAGAACAGCGCATGTGTATGGCAGCGCTGCCGCAAATTGCGAGGGACATCGGCGTCGGAATGGTTGCGGCGAACGATGTTCATTTTTTGCGTCGAAGCGATCACCAGGCGCATGACGTGATGCTTTGCATCGGCACGGGCAAAATGGTGCAGGACGAAAACCGGATGCGTTATGTTCCGGAGTTATATTTCAAATCCCCGGCCGAAATGCGCGAGCTATTTCGAGATTTTCCCGAGGCGATCGCAAACACGCTTGAGATTGGCGAGCGCTGTCACATCGATCTGGAGTTCGGGCGATCCAAATATCCGGAGTATCCAGCTCCGCCGGGCAAAAGGCGGGAAGAATATTTGCGCGAGCTTTGTTACGATGGTTTGCGGCGGCGCTACGGCGATCGGGCGATGGACAATCCGGAGCTGATCAAACGTCTCGATTACGAGTTGGGCGTCTTTGAAAAAACCGGATTCGTCAGCTATTTGCTCATCGTTTGGGATTTCATTCATTTCGCAAAAGAGAAAGGCATTCCCGTAGGACCCGGACGCGGTTCGGCTGCAGGTTCGATGGTTACTTACGTTCTCGGAATCACCGATATCGATCCGCTCCAGTTCGGATTGCTTTTTGAGCGGTTTCTGAATCCGGACCGCGTTTCCCCGCCGGATATCGACGTTGATTTTTGCGAAGCGCGCCGGGGCGAAGTGCTGGAATACGTGCGGCAGAAATATGGTGAGCGCCGCGTCGCACAGATCATCACGTTTGGGAAGCTCAAGGCCAAAAGTGTTGTTCGCGATGTCGGGCGAGTGATGGGTTGGAGCTATCGCGATGCAGATCGCATTGCCAAGATGATTCCAAACGAGCTGAACATCACTCTCGATTCGGCCGTGGAAAAAAATCAGGAACTAAAACGAGCGGTCGCCTCCGAGCCGCCGACACGGCAGCTTTTTGATTACGCCAGGATTCTCGAAGGTCTGTCGCGCAATGCCGGCGTGCACGCCGCTGGCGTGGTGATCGCCGATCGCGACTTGTCCGATTACATCCCGCTTTGTCGTGATGTGAAAGGCAACGACGTGATCAGCCAGTACGCGATGGGGCCACTCAATGACCTGGGACTTCTGAAAATGGATTTCCTCGGATTGAAAACGCTGACAGTCATCGAGGACACGCTGGCTTTGATCCATCAACGCGAGCCGGGCTTTTCGCTCAGGGAGATTCCTCTCGATGATACCACCACGTTTGGCCTGTATAACCGCGGCGAAACAATCGGTCTTTTCCAAATGGAGTCCGGTGGAATGACCAACTTATCGAAGCAGTTCGATGTTAAGAAGCTGGACGACATCATCGCTTTGATCGCGCTTTACCGGCCCGGGCCGATGGAGCTCATCCCTGAATATGTAAAGGCGAAAAAAGGTGTCACGCCGATCAAATATCTGCATCCACTACTCGAAAGTATCTGCGCCGACACCTACGGGGTGATGATCTACCAGGAACAAGTGATGGCCGCGGCCAGCAAACTTGCCGGTTATTCACTCGCCCAGGCCGATCTTCTCCGGCGCGCCATGGGTAAAAAGGACAAGGAGAAGATGGCGAAGGAGAGGAAGAATTTCATCGAGGGTTGCGCCCGGACTAACAAGATTCCCGAGAAGAAAGCGAATGCGATTTTCGATTTGCTGGAAAAATTCGCCGGTTACGGTTTCAACAAGAGTCACAGCGCGGCATACGGCGTGATCAGTTATCAAACCGCGTACCTGAAGGCGCATTATCCGGTGGAATTCATGGCCGGTTTGCTGAGCAACGAAATTAATAACACGGACAAAATTTCTGTTTTCGTCAGCGAATGCAAAAGGATGGGGATTTCCATCCTGCCGCCCGATATCAACAAAAGCGGATTGAAATTTACTCCCGAAACTGTCGCGGCGGTCTCTGATTGCGGCAGCGCGGAAAAATTCGAGACAGCCGCAGCCAACGGCAGCGGCTACAATGCGATTCGTTACGGGCTTGCCGCCATCAAACATGTAGGGGAAACGGCCATGGAAGCGGCAATTCGCGAACGCGAAGAGCGAGGTGAATTTACTTCTCTGGAGGATTTCTGCGCGCGGCTGGATTCGCGCGTTGCCAACCGAAAGTTGCTTGAGAGCCTCATCAAGTCCGGCGCATTTGATTTCCTGGGCCGCGACCGTTCCGAACTGTTTGGTTATATTGATGATGCAGTCATGGCGTCTGCCGCAGCACAGCGCGACAGAATGGCCGGACAGGTTTCGCTTTTTGACGAGGCAACGGCTTCCACCACGTCGAGAAAAAGACAGGCTGCCCCCTGGAGCGAACATCAAAAGCTTTCTTACGAGAAGGAGCTCCTCGGTTTTTATGTCAGTGGCCATCCGCTTGACGCGTATGCGGATGTTTTCGCAGCGAAAAATTATCGATCGATTGCTTCACTAGCGGGGCTTGATGATCGAGCGCCGTTCAAAATTGGCGGCGCGATTGTGGAGGTTGAGAAAAAGTTTACGAGAAAAGAGGGCAAGCCTTTTGCGGTACTTTGGATCGAAGACCGGATCGATATGCTGGAGGTGGTGGTCTGGAACGAGGTTTACATAAGAGTTTCAGCTGTTTTGGTCGCAGGGGCTGTTATCGAAATTCGAGGCACGCTGGACAAACGCGACGACATTCCTCGCGCTGTAGCGCAGGACATCAAGACGCTTTCACCGCGAACATCCAACGGTGCGACTGAGGGATCCTCGGACTCAAGGCAGGAACCTGCAGTAATGTTGCAATTCTCTCCGGCGACAACGGAGGATGAACTGCGCGAGGTGCGCAGAATTCTTGCCAGCTCGCCGGGCGGGCGACGGGTTCAATTACTGTTCGATCGCGCAAACGGCAGACCATTGCGGATGGATGCAGGTCCGGACTTAAAGGTGAATCTCACACCCGATCTTGCGGAGAAGCTTTCGCCCTGGCTGGTGGCGGCGAAATCGTAACGGCCTTCGTTGATTACCCGGTTACGGGTAGTCTTATTGACTTCCTTTTCCTCGTTTTGCCGGGTGAGGCGTTTCCGGCGAGTGAGCGTTCAGTGTTGGAAGTACTCCCAGTACCAGGACTGATTGTTCCGGCCCGGGCGTCGCGAAACACAACGGAAATTCACGACTGAGCCCGTTGGGATCCGGAGTGTAAAACGATTGAGCCATCGTGCGTTCCTTCAAACCAACCTTCCAGTTCGATTGAAAGAGCCCACCGTGAAATTGCAACTCTCCTATGGGTGGCGCGAAAGTGAAAGGTACCGGCGTCAGCTCGATTTTCTCCGTGCAACCAACAGGGTACTCAGTCAGATCGAACATCGGCATCGCTCCGGTCATTTTGATTGCCACGTTGTCAGCATTCTCAAATTCGATTTCACCGTTGAGAGAAAGATCGGCGTCTTTGACCCCAACATTGAGAAACTCGATTTCCCCTCGATTCCCTGACAAAACGATGTGACCACTCGCTTCAGTGAGGTTGAAAGGCCCCCTTCCGCTCAACTTCCCGTTCACTAACTGGATGTCGCCATTAATGCGGGGGCGTTGTAGTGTTTCAGAGAGCGAAATGTTCCCGCTTAGAATGCCGTCATGAAATATTGGCGGATGAAAAATCTGAGGCGCGTTCGCAAGAAAGATCGATGGAAAATTGAGCGTTACGTTCAGCGGTGCGATCCGAAAAGTGTTCCAATCCGTGCCGATTCGAAGGGGGAAATTGGCTGTGACGCTGATTGGGCTTGAATTGGGGACGTGGATTACTCCGCGCACATCCCAGTTACTGGAATCGATGGTTGCCTGAACATCCGCTGGGATGGAATTTCGTTTTTCAGGTACTCCGCGCATGCCCGATTGATAATCGAGCAGGTTATTCAACCGCGCTTCGAGCGTGCCTGAATAGTTGTGCTCGTGCGATAGATCGATTTTGCCCTGTCCGCTGAGAGAATCATTTTTGTGCGTCATCGCCAACTGCTCAATCTCCATCTCGTTAGCTTTCAGATTCAGTTTCGCGCTCAAATTATCGATGGCCGTCTTGAAGAAGGTGAGCGATGCGCCCTCAACCATTAGATGACCGCCAAATTTGCGGTCACGCGTATCCATCGCTCCATCAATTGTGATTTTGCCTGCAAAATCACCGGCGTTCGCTCCAAACAGAGCAGCAAAATCGCCCAGTCGATCGATTGACGCCGAGATGTTTCCGCGAAAATCCGGACTGAGCCAGCCGGATGGGCTTGAGGGAAAAGCAGCTTCACCGCTCAACGTGAACTGATTTTCCTGTTGTTTTATATAGAGCTGCTGTAGCTGAATCTGCCGGTTATAGAGAGCTGCACCGAGCATCATTGCTTCCGCCGTGCGATTTCGCCACGTGAGACCGGTCAGTTCGCTCCAGAGTGACGCGGTCACCCGGTCCGGTTCGGCAAAGTTTCCGCGAAAAGTAAAATTGCCAGCGTGGAGCAAACCGCTAATGCGATCGGCAAATCCGGAAGCTTCCGAAGTTTGTTCCAAAGAAATGTCCGTGGCTCCGCCGGCGATTTTCCAGTTTGAATGTTGAGAATGCCATTCGTGTGAAATGGTCCCGCGAATTTTTCCACCAAACACATCAGCATCAAACTGCAAGCCGACGCGTTGATTTCCCAGGCGCGACAGGTCTGCGGTAGCGGATTGCAAGTCGAGACCGTGCGTTAAAGTGACCCCCGCGATTGTCAGGTGATCGCTTTCCCAATGCGTTGCACCGCGCAGCTGCGAAAACGTCTGATGAAACCACGGCGATGCGATCATGATCTCTCCGGCAGTGAAACGACCCGGTTCCGTCTGATTTGCCGATAGAAATCCATTTCGTAACAAAATAACGGTCGCCCCGGTTTCGATTCGCACTTCCGAATTAGTGACGGTCAGATTTTCTGGCAGCATTCGGTGCAATGTCGCCCAGCCGCGACGGCTTATTGCTCGCACAGTCGGATTGCTTCTACGCAGCTCGCCGTGCAATTCACGAATCGACAGAGTGCGGATGGCGCGACCTCGTCTGTGCAGGATAATATGTTTGAAATCCAGGTCGAACATTGCGTCCGTGAGAGTGAGATCAACACGCAGTGCGTCGTCGTGCGCGGTTGTCAGGTGGAGCTGCCGAATCACAACCGGACGCAGAAACGGTGCGTCAACCCCGTCGATGTTAACGGTGAAGCCTTCCTGCTTTGCTCTCCACCAAATCCACCAGCGAACGCCGTGAGAGACGGCAAATGGCGTAAACCAAACCGCGAGCAATGCCGCGACCAGGAGAAAAAAAACAACAAGAACGAATCGACTTTTCAGGGCCATTTAGATCGCTGTAGCAACGACGGACCACTCGGCGTCGCCGGAGCCTACGGCGCGCCATGCAAATGGCGAATGGCTACGCCGCGCGGGGACGTCGCATTGTGGAACTGCGTATCCGAGTTGGCGATGAAACGAATTGGGGACCACAGGCGGATCCGTGTCACAGAAGCTATCGATGCTCATTCGTCATTGTTTATTCACCGGGTTCGTTTCGGCACTCCCATTAAAGATCAAATGCAGCGGTTGCCGCGTGTGTACTCGTTGCTGGATTTGCTGCCGCAATGCGCGTTCCGCTTCGGCGGGCAGATGGCTTTCTGCTGCTTTTTCCCGGGCGAGTTGAGGCAGGATCGATAACTCGCTTTGCATATCCTGTCCTGAGATGCGGTTCCACAAGCCGTTTTCAAACGCGAGGACATCCACTTGCTCCTGCTCGATCCCAAGAATTTGCGCGTGCGGCAGCTGAACAAGGATTTCATTTGGACGAATATCGATCGACAGATTGTCTCGTAGATCGAATCCGGCTTTCACGTTGAATGTGCCATGCAGCTTTACGCGCTTTGAACTCCCCACCCAGGTATGAAGAAATTCGTGTTCGACTTCGACACGGCGTGAAAGGACAACGAGCTCGCTCATGGGCGTCGTCTCCTCCAGGTAGACGCGGTTGTTGATCGTAATGCGTGGCTGCAGGTGGGCGATGTCGACGAAAGCGGCGCGCAAATCCGTGCCTAGTTTTTCAAGCTCAGCGGTGCCTTGCTGCGCCGTGCGGGCCGGCCACGTTTCGATGCGCCAAAAAATGATCACTGCGAGGGCCGCAATCGCGAGCACGACTATCACAAACGCAACTGGCCATGAAATGCGTCCCGATCTTGTATGCGAACGACAAAGCACGAATGACGAATGCCGAATTAATGGGAAATGACAAACGACGAGTCAGTGACCGGATTTATTCGATTACTTTCCGTCTGTCAGTTTGTCGTCCGAATCTGGCCAAAAAATTACCGCCCCCCACGCCCGATGGGCGTGAAGGGCGGCTGTTCCCCCCAGAACAATCGTAAAAAACTTTCGACGCTAGTAAACGAGCTTCCAGCGGATCGCAACAAAATTTATCTGAAAAATTCGCGTGTCCAGCTTCACAATCGGATCAGAAGTCAAATTGCGGACGTATCAAAAGCGCCGGATTTTTCAGATTTCCGCAAAGTGTCGCGGAGAACGAAACATTCTTTGGGGCGGTGCTTGCGGAAGCGCGTGTCGCAGTTTCTAGTTTTATATGCGCAATTTGGATGATGGGCCAGGGTCGCGCAGCCTTGCTGGTTCATTACTGGTCGCTCATCCCAATATGCTGGATCCGAATTTCCGGCGCACGGTCCTGTTTATTTCCGAACATGACCCGGGTGAGGGTGCTTTGGGTGTGATCATCAATCGCCCGCTCGATAGACAGGTTGCGGACCTGGTAAACGAAGCACCTCCCGAAGGTCTTGCTGATGTGCCCGTTTTTCTCGGTGGCCCGGTTGGTAAAAATCAACTGATGTTTGCGGCGTTCGAATGGCATCACACCAGCGGGCTCAAGCTGAATCACAAAGTCGGTCCGAAGGAGACGGGCGATGTGCCGGAGCAAAAAAAAGTAATCACAGTTTGCGCGTTCGTGGGTTATGCCGGCTGGGGAGCAGGGCAGCTTGAGAACGAGGTAAAACAGAAAGCGTGGCTTCTTCAAAAAGCTAAGCCATCAGTCCTCAAAATCGATCGCCTCCCGAACTTGTGGTTCGACATCATGCGAGGCATGGGTCCCTGGTACAAAATGCTGGCGGCAGCGCCGGACGATCCGTCCCTGAATTGATGTTGGATGTGAGAACTGATTTAGCTTGATCTTTCATCTCACTTTTCACTAATCACTCTCACTTTCTTTATGATCATTGGTATCCCGAAAGAGATTAAAGAGCAGGAACAACGCGTTGGCCTTCTTCCCTCGGCTGCGAATCAACTCACCCGCCGAGGTCATTCCGTGTTGGTACAAAAGAACGCCGGTGTCGGCTCCGGTTATCCGGACGAAGATTACGTCAAAGCCGGCTCTGAGATTGTCGACCAGGCGAAAGATGTCTTCGCGCGGGCTGACATGATTGTGAAAGTCAAGGAACCACTGGAAGCGGAGTTTCCTCTTTTGCATAAAGGTCAAATACTTTTCACGTATCTGCATCTGGCTGCGAGCAAATCGCTCACTGAAGCGCTGCTGAAATCGGGTGTGACTGCGGTAGCGTATGAGACAATTCAGGTGGACCATCGTCTGCCGTTACTCGAGCCGATGAGCGAAATCGCCGGGCGCATGTCGGTGGTGATGGGCGCCAATTTTCTCGCCAAATACAATGGGGGCAGCGGAGTGTTGCTCGGGGGTGTGCCGGGAGTGTTGCCCGGCCGCGTTGTTGTGGTGGGCGGAGGCACTTCCGGTGTGAATGCCGCCCGAATGGCCGCGGGTCTTGGCGCGGACGTAACCATACTCGATGTCGATCTCGAACGTTTGCGCTATCTCGATCTCTCGATCATAAACGCAAACACTCTCTATTCGAGCGAGGCGAATCTGCTCGAGCTGATGCCCGATTGCGATCTTCTGATTGGCGCTGTGCTTTTACCGGGAGCAAAAGCGCCGAAGTTAATCACGCGCCAGATGCTACGAAGAATGAAACCGGGTAGCGTGCTCGTGGATATTTCAATTGATCAAGGCGGTTGCGCGGAAACATCGCGACCGACCACTCATCTCGATCCCGTTTATGTCGAGGAGGGCGTCACGCATTATTGCGTTGCGAACATGCCTGCCGCCTACGCGCGCACGGCAACCCAGGCGCTTACCAACGTCACGTTTCGTTACGTGGAATTACTGGCTGACCTCGGTCTGGCTGGCGCATGTAAAAAACAACCCGCGCTGATTGGTGGCATCAATACCCGCGACGGACGCCTTACCTGCAAAGCGGTGGCGGAGGCTCACGGCATCAAATACGAGGCGCCCCTTTAGTCCGCGACCATCAAGCATTTGCTGTTTAGAAATAGCGACAAATGCGGTCAAAAACTGCCTTGCTCCGATTCATCTGTTAAAGCAATATGGCTCTTCCAATTAACACTATGAAAAAATACATCTGCATCCTGGCCAGTGCCGCGCTCCTTGCAGCGTGCGAGCAAAAGACAGAGACAACCGAACCGGCGGCAAGCCCAGCGGCAACGAGCCCGCCAGCCACAACTGAAGCAACCGCTCCTGCCACTACAACCACTGCGGAGTCTCCTGCTGCGACATCAGAGTCTCCCGCTGCTGCAGAATCTCCTGCCGAGACGTCACCTACTCCGTAAATCGATCGGCCTCCCTCTTGGCGAAGTCTTCTCCTGATATTCGTTGGGAGAAGACTTTTGCTGTACCGGTGCGGGTGGGTTGTTGGAGAGTGCGAGCTCCGCGAACTCCAGAGAGGGTGTTCCAGGGCTGCGTTTCAAAAACTTTCTGCCTATGGTGGCGAATCGCCAATAAATGAAAGGGACCGATTCACTCGCATTTCCAAAGCAGCGCCGCTTGACGCGCGGCTCCGAATACGAGCGCGTTAAACGAAGCGGCCTGGTGTGGCGTGGAAAACTGCTCATGCTTGGCGCAATGGTAGCCGAGAATTCCGGCCTTTGCCGTATCGGCTTCATAACCTCTCGTACGCTCGGAGGCGCGGTGGTTCGCAATCGTGTCCGGCGCCGTTTGAGGGAACTTGTGCGACAGCACCAGCATGATTTGCGACCTGACTTTTGGATGGTTGTTATTGCAAGACGCGACGCCGCGAATGCCAGCTATCGCGCCTTGGAAGATGAATGGTTGCGTCTGGCAAGGCGGGCTTCTATTCTGCTGTGATGCGCTGGCTGCTTCGTTCCATAATTCGCGTTTATCAATGCACGCTGTCGCCGCTGCTCTGTTTGCTATGCGGACCTGATTCCGGCTGTCGATTTACACCGACTTGTTCGGCATATTTTCTGGAAGCAGTGGAAACACATGGCGTGTGCCACGGAAGCTGGCTGGGATTAAAACGACTGGCACGGTGCCAACCGTGGGGAGGATCCGGTTATGATCCGGTACCAAGTGGCAAAAATTTAGCGGACGGCTTGCTTGCCACCGGTGGCGTTCAGCATCTTGAATCCAGTTTGACGGTTGGGCCCGGGTCTGCTGAGTAGTCGCCCAAGCCCACTTATCTTTTATGGATCGAACCGCGTGGATTGTCGTTAGCCTTTGCGTGATCGGACTCATAGGCTGGCAGGTTTACGTGGCAAAACAGATGCCACCCAGGACCGCGCACGTTAATGTCGCCTCAGCGCAAGCGTCGCCGACCGCAACTCCCAAGGTTCCCGAAGCATCTCCGCAGCCGGCGGTCGCTGAAGCCACGCCGAAGAATGCCGAGGCAGTCCCGAGCTTTTCAGAAAAGACTGAAACGCTGCGAAATTCCGATGTTGAGCTACGCCTAACGAATCGAGGAGGTGGAATCAAGGAAGCCGTTCTGCTGAAGCAGATGGCCGAGAAAGGCCAGCTGGTTGTCCTGAATTCAGGGCAAAGCGTGCCAATCGGCGCGATCATTGAACAACCGTCGGCGCCTACGCTCGCTGAGTTTACAGCGTCGAACGAATCAAACTCGGTTGTGAAATTTGAGCGAACGACCACTGATCAGGTCGTCGTTCGGAAAAAGTTCTCTTTCGAAACATCTTCAGAGACGAAAGAGAACTATGTGATCGAAATGGATGTCGATCTTGAGAACCGCGGAGCCAAACCTTATCAAAACGGCGGTTACTTCGTGGCGCTCGGATCGGCAGCGCCTATTCATCCCAGGGATTACCCTTCGTACACGCGGCTTGCCTGGTGCATCGATGGAAGGGCAAAGGGGATCGATGTTAATTGGTTTGGCAGTAGCGCTGGCTTTCTTGGCCTGAACCAGCGCGCCGCACGGCCATACTACCAGGAAAATATTTCCGGAGCGGAGTGGGTTGCGGTGAGCAATCAATTTTTTACCACACTCATGGCTCCGTTGACTGCGAAGGCCACCGGCGTGTGGGGACGCCGGTTTGACGTCGAATACTCGCCGGAGCAAAAACTGCCAGCGATCGAGGGTGCGCTGGGGATGCCGGGATTTCAGTTGCAGCCCGGGCAAACATACAGCGCGCGTTTTGAAATCTATGCCGGTCCGAAGCTTTACCATCGGCTGGCACAGCTCTCACACAATGAAGCTGAGGTGATGGACTTCGGGATGTTCAAGATTGTCTGCCAGTTTTTGCTCAACTTCATGAACCTGCTTCATAGTTGGCTGCACGACTACGGTCTGGCGATTCTGGCTCTCACCGCGATTATCAAGCTCACGCTCTGGCCGATTCAGAACCGAGCCAACCGTTCCATGCGCCAGATGGCTGCTCTCTCTCCGAAGATGCAGGAGCTAAAGGACAAGTACAAAGACGATCCGACGCGCATGAACCAGGAGTTGATGAAACTCTACAAACAGTACGGCATCAATCCGGTCGGCGGCTGTCTGCCCATGATGATTCAAATCCCGATTTTTTTCGGGCTTTTCAAGATGCTGGGCCAGGCTGTGGAATTGCGAAACGCCAGTTTTCTTTGGGTAAGGGACCTTTCTCAACCGGACACCATAGCGCACCTGCCGATCCTTGGGTGGCCGATCAATATCATTCCTCTCTGCATGGCTGCGACGCAGATTTGGCTCATGGCAATGACGCCTAAATCGGGAGATCCAACCCAGCGGCGAGTGATGATGTTTACGCCGCTGATCTTCTTATTTATCTGCTATAATTTTGCGGCAGCTCTGGCATTGTATTACACCGCACAAAACCTTTTCAGTATTTTGCAATTTTATCAGAACAAACGACAACCCATGCCGACCCTCGAGAAAGTTGCGTCCCCAGGAAAACGGAACCGATGATGACCCCTAAGGATTTGCTCGACAACCTGCTTGGTTATCTCGGTTTTGTTGTGCAGATCGAAGAGACCAGCAATGAAGGTGGTAACGCAACGCTTCAGATTTATACCGAGGAAAGTGGCCGGCTGATCGGCCGCGACGGCGAGACACTCGAGGCGATCCAGTTTTTGCTCAATCGATTATTGCAGGCTCGCGACAAGGACGCGGAAAAAGTAATTGTGGATTGCGAGCATTATCGTTCCATGCGGGAAGATCGAATCGTGCAGCGGGTCCGGGAGCTGGCCGAACGAGTGCGGATTACCGGCCGTTCGCTTCAACTCGAGCCGATGAATTCGTATGAACGCCGGCTCGTTCACAACGCTTTCAAAGACGATCCCGATGTAGCGACGTGGAGCCCATCCGACTCGGCGCGCATCAAGCAAATTACGCTGGTCAAACGGCAACCCAAAAGAGAAGCATCGCCAAAAGAGCAGATGTCATCTTGAGGAAGGAAAAATTCCCCGACAGCCGGCTCACCGTATCGCCGGTCAGATTCAAACGGTCGTAAGGCCGGAAAGCGATGCAAGCGTAGCGCCCGCCGCGCCTGCGGGAGCCCACCAGGTTTGATCGCCGACAATTCCATCCACATGGACACCTCGGTCTTGTTGATAAGCTTTCACAGCAGCCTCCGTGTGGGGACCGAAATCACCGTCCACGGGGCCGGGATCGGTGGCAGAAGTCGCATACTTTTTAAGACCGTTTTGTAACGCAACCACAGAATTACCAGAACTGCCTGGCGATAATGTCGGTGTGTCCGGATCCGCCGGGAGGGCGTGCCACGTCTGAGGTCCTACGATTCCATCGACTGTCAGTCCTGCTCCTTGCTGAAAATCTTTGACCGCCTGTTCGGTCGTTGAATCGAAGGTGCCGGTGATTTCGCTGGCTGGAAGCACTTTCGTCATTACGAAAATACGTTGAAGTCTTCGTACGTCGTGACCGGTCGCGCCGACGCTGAGAGTTGGGCCGTTATTCATATTTTAGTCCTCCATATCACCGTAAGGTTTGCGACAAAAATCCGTCATTTCAAGCAAACTCGGCGACAAGAGATCGTAGTCACCCATCGGGAAAAGCGAATTCGGCCCGCGATTCGAAAGAAAATCTGTAGCGAAATGGCGAAAATCTGAGAAGGGTTATCGCTTAAATTATGAAAACACCTACGCGTAAGCTATTTGCTCTTTGTCTCGTCATGCTCGGACTTTGCGGGACTGTTTTTGCGCAAAGCGATTTAAAGATGCCTGATGTCAGCCAGGCTGCAGAGGTCAAACAGCGGATCGCCCTGACGGACATCCAAATCAATTATCATCGCCCGTTGGTGAACGGTCGAAAAATCTGGGGCGGCGTCGTTCCTTACGGCAAAGTCTGGCGCGCGGGCGCTAATGAAAACACGACGATTGAATTCAGCGATCCGGTTACGGTGGAGGGCAAGCCTTTGGACAAGGGAACGTACGGGTTACACATGATTCCGAATCCGGATTCGTGGACTGTGATTTTTTCGAAAACTAACACAGGGTGGGGGAGCTACAGCTACGACCAGAAAGACGATGCGTTGCGCGTGACTGTGAAACCGAAGACCCTCGATCAATCGGAAGAGGCGCTTGAATACGAATTTGAAGATTTGAAACCAGACTCAACGGCCGTAACGCTGAAATGGGAAAAGGTAGGTGTTCCTTTCACTGTTTCCATCAACGATGCCGATCAGACGTTGCAGAATATTCGAGCCCAAATGAAGGGCGCGGGCCAGTTTGCCTGGCAAGCCCCCGACCAGGCGGCGCAATTTTGTTTGACGAAAAAGACTAATTTAGATGAAGCACTGCGTTGGGCCGATCTCTCAATCCAGAATGAGGAGAGATTCGAAAATCTCAGCACCAAAGCCGATATTCTTAAGGCGCTGAACCGACAGGATGACGCTAAGAAAACCTGGAACCAGGCGCTTCAGAAAGCCGCCGCACCGCAGCTATATACATACGGTCGACAGCTCCAGAATCAGAAAAAAGGGGCTGAAGCGTTGGAGATCTTTAAGGAGGTCGCCAAGCGGTTTCCGCAAGGAGTGTTTGGATATTTGGCTCAAGCGCGCATCAAATCTTCAACTGGTGATTTCGCTGGCGCGCTTAAGGACGCGAAACAGGCGCAAGATGCTGCTCCCAGTGACGCGCAGAAGCAGGCTATCCAAGGGCTTATTGATCGACTTCAAGCCAAACAGGATATCAATAAATAACGCGGCTATCTCAGACTTGGGACGATAGCCTCGATGGGACGATCACGGGAAAGTACGCCGGCACGCGTGATACATCGCAACATTGAGCGATGTTGGCGCGCCGCAGTTGTGGTTGCGATGCTCGCAGTCGCGAGCGCGGCTAATTCGGCCGATGCGCCACCGTTGTTGGCTCCTGGGCAACTCAATGCGGCCGAGATTCAGCTGGCACTGCAAAAGCTCAACGTGCTCGGCCGGGTTCTCTACGTCGCGGCTCATCCTGACGACGAGAACACAAATCTCATGGCGCTGTGGGCAAACGGCTCCCTGTATGACGCGGCTTATCTTTCGATCACCCGCGGGGACGGCGGTCAGAATTTAATCGGACCGGAACTGCGCGAGCGCCTTGGCGTTATTCGAACGGAGGAATTACTGGCAGCTCGACGCGTCGATCATGCCAAACAGTTCTTTTCGCGAGCAAACGATTTCGGATTTTCAAAGACTGCGGACGAGACCATGCGCTTCTGGGATCACGACAAAATCCTGTCCGATGTGGTTTGGGTTGTCCGAAAATTCCGGCCGGATGTGATGGTGACACGCTTCAGCCCGGAGGATCATTTGACTCATGGCCATCACACGGCATCGGCCATTCTGGCAGTCGAAGCGTTCTCGGCGGCCGGCGACCCCACTCGCTTTCCAGAGCAGCTGAAATTTGTAAAACCATGGCAGCCGACTCGTTTGGTCTGGAACACGTCTCCATTTTTCTTTTCGAACCGCAATCTTCCTTTCGACCCGACCGGTCTGACGGTCTTGGAAGCGGGTGGGTACAATCCTCTTCTCGGAAAAGCATACACTGAAATCGCCGCGGCGAGCTTGAGTATGCATAAAAGCCAGGGCGTGGGCAGTCCACCCCGACGCGGAGCACGAAAAGAGTACTTCAAGTTGCTGGCTGGTCAGCCCATAACCAAGGCTCTTTTCGAAGGTATCGATACGAACTGGTCGCGCGTTCCGAATTCGGAATCGGTTGCTGCGGAAATTCAGCAGATCGTTTCACAGTTCCGTCCCGCCGATCCCGCCGCATCGGTGTCAGCGTTGCTGAAACTGAGGCAAACGATGGGCGGACTTAAAGACGACTTTTGGGTCCGCGGGAAAAAGGCCGAGTTGGATCAAATTATCGCCGCGTGTCTTGGATTGCATGTGGAAGCGTCGACAACCAACGAGACGGTCACTTCAGGGCAAAATGTAGCCGTAAAGTTGGAGGCAATTAACCGCTGCAATATTCCAGTCACACTGCAGGAAGCACGTTGTTCGCTCACCGGCGACGAAACAAAAATTGGTGTAGCACTTCCACCAAACGAACTCGTAACGAAGGACCTGTCGTGCAAAATCTCGGAGAATGCTCCTTATTCACAGCCTTATTGGCTTCGCAAACCAGGAACGCTTGGGACGTTCACGGTGGACGATCAAGAGCTTATCGGCCTGCCCGAAAATCCGCCGAACCTTCCGATAGAGATTGTTCTGAAAATCAACGGGCAGGAACTGCGTTACACCGTCGAGGGAAAGTATCGCACGGTTGATCCGGTAGCGGGCGAACTCCGCCGGCCATTGGTCATTGCGCCACCCGCTTTCGCGAAGATTGGCGATGGCGTGTTGGTATTCCCGACCGACCAGTCAAAGCCCGTTTCAGTCCACGTCATTGCAGCCACAGGCCCGGTTAAAGGAGAACTCAAGCTCGCTGCTCCGAAGGAATGGGAAATCAATCCGACCTCGGTGCCCATCGATTTGAAGGGAGCCAATGCTGAGACCACGGCCACGTTCACCGTCAAACCGCCAAACCACGATAGCGAGGGAATGTTGAGAGCAGTCGTTTCAATCGACGGCCATGATTATTCGTTTGAGCGCGTGCGAATTTCTTACCCGCATATCGGTGTCCAGACGCTGATGCCGCCGGCCGAAGTAAAACTTGTGCGGGCTGATATTCGCAAGAAAGGAGATCGAATCGGTTACATTCCCGGCGCTGGCGATGATGTTCCCGAAAGCCTGCAACAAATGGGTTACTCGGTGAAAGTTTTGAGTGAAGACGATATCACAACGGAAAATCTTGCGCAGTTCTCCGCAGTCGTGCTTGGGATCCGGGCATACAATACGCACGATCGAATCGCCAACTGGTTTCCGGAGCTTCTCGCGTATGTAAAGGCTGGCGGGGTTGTGATCGCTCAATACAACACGCTGGCAGAGCTTAAGACCGAGCAATTTGGGCCATATCCATTGGAAATCTCGCGTGATCGAGTGACTGACGAAAACGCAGAGGTGCGCATTCTGGCGCCAAATCATCCACTCATGAACATTCCGAATAAAATTACATCGAAGGATTTCGAGGGATGGGTCCAGGAACGCGGCCTTTACTTCCCCAAAACCTGGGATCCTGCCTGGATGCCAATTTTGTCGAGCAACGATCCGAAGGAAAAGCCACTCGATGGTGGCCTGCTGGTTGCAAAATTCGGCAAAGGTTATTTTATCTACACGAGTTATTCCTGGTTTCGGCAATTGCCGGCCGGCGTACCGGGAGCATATCGTTTATTCGCGAACATGTTGTCATTGGGAAAATGAATGTGGGTGATGATAATCCGGATGCGCGTTCCTGGAGCAAGGCGTATGGCTTGGCGCTCTCCCTTTTTGCAGTGGAGGTAGTACTTCTCTACCTTTTCACTGTCCGGTTTTCGTGAACCGGCTGGATTACTTTGTCCTCTTCGCCACGATTCTGGCGATCCCGCTCTATGGTCTTTGGCGCACTCGCGGGAGTGCCTCATTAGGTCAGTATCTTAAGGGCGATGCAAGTATTCGGTGGGCCACGATCGGGCTCTCGGTCCTCGCGACGCAGGCAGGTCCGATCACGTTTCTTTCGATGCCGGGCCAGGCGTACGAGAGCGGCATAGGGTTTATCCAAAACTATTTTGGACAGCCGCTCGCGTTGATCGTTGTGTGCGCCGTCTTCGTTCCGATCTATCAGCGACTAAAAGTTTACACGGCATATCAATACCTCGGCGAGCGATTCGATCGGAAGACGCAGCTATTGGGCGCATTTCTGTTTCTTGTCCAGCGAGGGATCGCCGCTGGAATTACAATCTACGCGCCGGCCATCGTTCTTTCGGCGCTGCTCGGGTGGCGTCTGAATCTCACCATCTGGCTCGCCGGGGGTTTGGTGATTATCTACACCGTCGTCGGCGGTACCAAGATAGTCAGCATCACCCAACGTTACCAGATGATCGTGATCATGGTCGGGATGGGAATTGCATTTGCCATCGCGGTCTATCGACTGGCACCCGATCTCTCGTTTGAACACACACTGTCCGTAGCGGGCAAAATGGGCAAACTTCAGGCGGTTGATTTCTCTGTTGATCCGCACAAGCGATACACATTCTGGTCCGGCCTGATTGGCGGATTCTTTCTCGCACTCTCCTACTTCGGAGCGGATCAATCGCAGGTTCAACGATACCTGGCTGGAGGCTCGCTCAAGGAGAGTCGTCTTGGATTGCTCTTCAACGCAGCGGTGAAGGTGCCGATGCAATTCTTCATACTGTTGCTGGGCGCGATTGTTTTCATGTTCTATCAATTCGAAAAGCCGCCGATGTATTTCAATCAACCGGCGTACCAGCGCGCAATGGAGAGCGGCTATGCGCCGCAATTGGCAGCGTTGCAAACGCAATTCGATGACGTTTTCACACAAAAACGCGCTGCCATCCGCGATGTTTCCAGTGCTTCCGAGAGCGGGCGC
Source organism: Candidatus Udaeobacter sp. (assembly GCA_036495465.1). Lineage (GTDB taxonomy): Bacteria > Verrucomicrobiota > Verrucomicrobiia > Chthoniobacterales > UBA10450 > Udaeobacter. The sequence continues at coordinate 18,942 of DASXMV010000161.1, forward strand.
GATGCGGCCATCACCAAACTCCAGGAACTCGAAACGGAGGCCCGCGCCCTCCGTGATCGAACCAAGGCAGTTCTTCTGCAGGCAGGCGCCGATCCAAAGAGCAAAGAGTCGGATTACGTTTTCATTACTTTTATTCTTCAACAAATGCCGCACGGGCTTGTCGGACTACTGATCGCAGTGATTTTGTGCGCGACCATGTCGGCTACGGCAGCAACTCTAAGTGCTCTGGGTTCCACCACGGCGATTGATTTTTATCGTCCACTGGTTCGACCGCACGCCAGCGACCATCATTATGTGGTTGCCGCGAAAGCCTTAACGGCAGCGTGGGGCCTGGTTGCTATCGGAATCGCTTCGTTTGCAAGCCTGGTCGAAAATTTGGTCGAAGCCGGCAATATTCTCGGCTCGGTGTTCTATGGCAGCATCCTCGGGCTCTTTCTATCAGCGTTTTTTATTCGTCATCTCACAGGATCGGCGGTGTTTTTCGCGGGACTTCTTGCCCAGGCACTCGTCTTTCTTCTGTTCGCCACGACAAGCATTGGTTACCTCTGGTATAATCTTATTGGCTGCGCCGCCGTGCTGATTCTGGCGCCGCTTCTACAGCAAACTATTTTTCGCAGCCCGGAATCTCCCGTCGGGGTCTGACGTTCAATCAGAACGATGGATCACCCGATTATTTGTTTTGGCCAGCAACCATGTGGATTTTTTCCCAAGCGATTTTTGGTCGCTAAGATTTCAGCAGCCCGGCGTCTTCAAAAGGAGATCGGTGGAGAGATCGTTTTTTTCTTTCACGACAGCGATCATGACTCGCGCGAGACAATCACCATTTTGCGAGACCAAAACACCGATCAGGAAGTCGCATTGAACTTCCAATTCGAGAATCGGATCCAAAAACAGTTTTCGCCTTTGTATGTCAAACGCGTCCTTCCCGGGTGGCAGGAAAAAACTGCGCGCCAACTTCCAGCTTATGTGAAGCAGCCTCTGGTTGAACATTTCAAGGAGATTGGCTGTTCGAATGTCGCAGACTTTTGTCTCGAGATGTACACGCAAATGGGATTGTTGGAAGGTGTAAGGGTCGAGCGATCCAGTGCGCCAGAGTTCAGAGCCCGTGCTGTGGCGGTCTCGGACTATTTCGTCGATTGTCCTTACGACGGCCAGATTGTTCGCGCACGCTACCGGGATGGGAAGTTGCTGTTGCATAAAGGCGGCGATCGGTTCCTGGAAATTCCCGGAGGAGAATTTGGTCCGAAACAAATCAGCCCGACTCGCGATAGCCGCTTTATTTGGATGCAGTCAGTAATTCGATGCACTCACTACGTCGCCGGAGCCAGTGAACAGCATTACATCGATAAGGGGGACGCTCCTGACGTAAAGTTCGTCAAGCGCGACGAAATCTCTGAGTTTGACCGGGCTTATACGGAGCTGTGATGGGATCGAGGCCGCTCAAAATTGGGATCGCATGTTTTCCGTTAATTGGCGGAAGTGGGATTTTGGCGACAGCACTCGGATCAGAACTGGCCCGTCGTGGTCACGAGGTTTACTTCTTCAGTTACGCCCTGCCCGTGCGGCTAGACCTGCCGCAGGAGGGTCTTCATTTCCATCGAATCGAATTTGCGGACAACGCCTTGTTTCCCTGTCCCGATTACACTCTGCCGCTAGCCGTGAAAATGGCGGAAGTAGCGCGTTCCCAGCAACTGGATCTTTTCCATGTTCACTACGCAGTGCCACACGCACTTGCTGCGTGTTTGGCTTCCCAAATCGTAGGAGAGTCGGCTCCCCGCATAATCACTACGTTGCATGGGAGCGATACCACTCTACTCGGCCAGGATCCTGATTACCGCACCGCCATCGAGCATGCGCTGGTGCATTCCGATGCGGTGACTGCGGTTTCTGAAAGTCTTCGGGATCAAACCCAGAAAACTTTCAACCTGAAACGGCCGATTCAGCTAATTCCGAATTTCTTTGTTCCGAACAAACCGAAGAGGAGTCGCGAGGAAGTCCGGCGTGACCTCGGCCTGGCCAACAAGTTTCTTGTGTTACACATGTCGAACCTGCGACCCGTAAAACGCGTCGACCTGCTATTGCGAACAATCGCCGCATCGAAGAGCAGGGACCGACTTCGATTATTGATCCTCGCAGGCGGATCTTTCGATCCCTACGAGCCGCTACTCGACGAATTGCAACTGCGCGACACCGTGATTGTTCGCCAAAACACAACCGCGGTGGAAGAATACCTGGCAGCGGCAGATGCCGGGCTTTACACGTCCGAATACGAAAGCTTTGGTCTGAGCATCCTCGAGACAGCATTTTATGCGAAGCCGGTAGTCGCTTTTCGCGTCGGCGGTGTTCCTGAAGTTTTGAGTGAAGCTTATCCCCTGTATCCGTTCGGTGATATAACCGCGGCGGCTGCAGGGTTAGACCGGTTGATCGAATTTCCGAATTTGGCCCGCGAACTCGGTGAACAAGGTCGCGCGCGCGTCCACGAAAAGTTTTCAGCGAACCGCATCGTTCCTCAATACGAAGCGTTGTATCATCGCGTCATTGCTGGCCGAAAAGCGTGAGGGCATCTTTTATTTATCCTGCCGATTTTTCCACGAAATGTCCTAATTACTCGGGTCGATGGCAGCGAAACTGTTTGCCGACTGGGCGTTCGGCGACACTTGTGATATCTATGGTTTTACGATAACCGGCGTCCCAATATGGGCGGCCGTGTAAAACTGGCGTGCTTTCCAATAAGGCATTCTAATGCAGCCGTGCGATGCTGGTTCCCCCGGCAGGTAACCCTGGTGCAATCCGTAGCCGGGTGAGAATTCCAAAAAGTAGGGCATCGGGGCGCCGACGAAGTGAGTATGCGGCGGTTTGGGATCACGCCTGCTATCGACGTTGGCTTTCACGACTCGCCCCGAGGCATCAACATAGTCACCATATAAGCTCGAGCGGTGCTCTTCGTCTTTACGAATGACACGAAAGTGACCAATCGGAGTGCGGTATCCTTCGCGACCGCTGGATATACGGGACGAGGCCGATATATAGCCAGCCCGGTAAATATAAGCCTCCTGGCTCCGCAAGCTGACCACAATTGTCGGTCGGCCAGAATGACTTTCGGGTAAATTCGACGTGACCATATCAGTCATGGTGTTACAGCCCGTCAGGAACATCGCGCCGAGCGCACAAAACAGTGATAATCGCTTCATCGTTGGTCTTTTTTCCTCGGCCGCGACTACGCAATACAAATCAGTCCCGGCAAAGAGTCTGAACCAGATCGTATCTGGCAGAGCAAATGGCTCCCAGACAGTTGCCCTGTCTGCTATTGCGTCGCTCGATCACGTTCCCCCTGGAAACGTGCCGCGTCTGTGCTGGTTCCCGCGAGTATTTCTGGTCGCCAACGGAATTTTTTTAAAATCGGGTTCGGTTTTTGTTCGACGACATCGGCAATAATTTCACCCAGCACCGGCGCAAATTTGAATCCATGGCCGCAATCACCCGCCGCGATCACCAGTCCCTGACGATCCGGGTCGCGCGCAATCCAAAAATTTCCATCATGCGTTTCGCAATACATGCAGACGCGCGTGTAAACGATCGGAGTTTCCACGAGCGCGGGAAACGCCCACGACAGGAAAGTGCGCAATTGCTGTTCCTCCTCAGGCGTAACGGCGCGTTCTGGAGATTCCGGAGACATCTCGCGTCCCGGCCCATGATTTGCGATTTTCACTATGCCATCACGATTGAGCGGAAATCCGTAGTAGCCGGTCGCCGTGATGTCCGCGCCAAACACCGGGAAACGCTCGGGAGCGAAGAGATCAGGCTGCTGAGGTTTCAAGTGGAAAACTGGCTGACCACTGGCGCGAAAGAATTTTTTCGTGAAAGGCAACAGATACGGAGTCCACGCGCCGACAGCCATCACAACGTGATCGCCCGCAATTTTTGTTTCAGGAGAATTTTTTGACGCACCTTCCCTGCGACCTCGTTCGTCATTCTGCGTCACAACCCCTTTCACACGGTCATCGCCTTCGTCCAAACGCACGAAACGGCTGTTGCTCCGTAATTCGACTCCAATGGACTCTGCGTATTGCACCAACGTAGCAACTGCGCGGCCGCTTTCCGCATAGCCCGCTTCAATTTCAAAAATGCCATCTTGAAACAAGTCCGGGTTCCAACCAGGGAACCGTTTCCAAAGTTGCGCTGAGTTCATGCGCCCAACTTTGTGACCCAGATTTTGTAGCAGTTTGAAACTTTCGTACTCGAAATCGCCCGGTTTCATCTCCAGCCTCCGGACGAACATCACGCCAACCTGCTGATACAACTCGACGTGAAATTCTTCGTTCCATTTGCGCCAGAGTTTGATCGAGCGCTCCGCAAGCTCTGTGTAATCTTCATCCGCGCCATAAGCTGCGCGAACAGCTTTGCTAATGTCAGTGGACGCCGCCAGCGGATGCGGCAAGGGTCCCGGATCGAGTAAAATTACTCGGTGATGGCGTCTCCTTAATTCGATGGCGGCGGTGACACCGTTAATTCCGGCGCCGACGACGATGACTTTTGACATGTTGAAGCAGCCCCGAAAGCATTCGGTGTTGTAGCGGCGCCTGTGTCAAGCGCCGATGTGATTCAAGCATTTACTCGCAGTGCACGCTCCCGTTCGAGCAACGTCGGGTGCGAATAATAGAAAGCGCTATAGAGCGGATGCGGTGTGAGATTGCTCAGATTTTTTTCGCTCAATTTGCGCAACGCTTGAATCATTGACTGCGTCTCTCCCATTGCGGCGCAGGCGAACGCGTCCGCCTCATATTCAAAAAGGCGCGACCAACTGTGAATGAACGGCGAAATCCAGAAAGTGATTACCCCCGCGAGCAGTGCAAACAGCAATATTGCAGGGACCACATCCGCCGCGGCGAAGCCTGCCTGGTGTTGGAAACCAAACGCACCATAAAACCATTGTTGACGCGCCAGCCACGCGATCGCACCGAATGCCACAAACACGCCTACGAAGGAGATGCCGAGCATCTTTACGACGTGACCCTTTTTATAGTGGCCAATTTCATGCGCGAGTACAGCTTCCAATTCAGGCCCGGCAAGCTGAGCGATCAGCGTATCGAACAGGACAATCTTTCGAAAGCGTCCGAGCCCTGTAAAAAAAGCATTGGAGTAGCGCGAGCGTTTGCTGCCGTCCATCACATCAATGCTCTTTGTCGGAAAATGTGTGC
>DASXMV010000162.1:0-5217 GCA_036495465.1 Candidatus Udaeobacter sp.
ATCGTTGATCTTGGCCCCGAGGCTGGCACGGATGGGGGCGAAGTCGTGGCTTGCGGGACACCGGAACAAGTCGCAAAGAATCGGGTAAGTCGCACCGCGCCCTTCCTGCGAAAAATTTTGAACTCGTCGCATGCCGAAACGACACGGTAATCCTGAGCGAAGCCGATTCGACGGGCCATAATAGCTTTAGTAAGTCTGCCGGGATCGAACAATCCATTGGATTAGCCTAGGTCGGCAGCGGGATTCCTCGACTTCGCTCGGAATGACGCGAAACTCGCACAATGCTCGCGTATTACCTGCACAATCTTGATCCAATTATTTTTCGGATCTCCGGCAATGTTGGACCGCGTTGGTACGGCCTGGCGTACGTGCTTGCCTTTATTTGCAGTTATCTCCTCTTCCTATGGCTGGCTAAACGCGGCTTTGCTGATCTGCCGCCACAGCGAGTGGGCGATTTCATCACTGGCTGCGCGCTGTTCGGCGTAATCATTGGCGGGCGCCTCGGTTACGTTTTTTTCTATAAGCCAGAAATGCTGCGGGAACCGCTGTCGATCTTTCGCGTTTGGGAAGGTGGAATGTCCAGTCACGGGGGGATGCTTGGGTTGTTGCTGTTTACTTTGTATTATGCGCACCGGCACAAAATCTCGTGGACCAATCTGGGTGATAATCTGGTTGTCACCGCGCCGATTGGTTTGTTTTTTGGGCGCTGCGCTAACTTCATCAACGGCGAGCTTTATGGACGGATGACAAACGTCTCCTGGGCAATGCAATTTCCCAAAGAGCTTTTCGACCATCCGCAGGAAGCCGAGCGTGCCGTGGCAGCGTGCGCCCAAATCGATCCGTCGCTCACTACACCTGACGCCATTGTAAACGCAGTTCGCAGTCAGCCCCAGGTAGCTACAGCGTTGCGCTCAATTCTTTCGCCGCGCCATCCGTCGCAACTTTACGAGGCTTTTTTTGAAGGAATTGTTCTCTTTTCAATTTTGTGGTTTGTCCGGACGCGCAAACGAGAGCCGAATGGCGTTTTGACCGGACTATTCTTCATCTGTTACGCGATTTTTCGGATCATCATCGAATATTTCCGCGAACCCGATGCGACATTGATCGGTTCTTTTACGCGCGGACAATTCTTTTCATTCTTCCTGATCGCGATCGGTCTCGCGTTCATTGCCGTGGCAAAGATGAGGCCCACGTTTCCGATAGGTCGAAATGACAAGTAGCGTTTCTTTAAAACGGAGTTATTACTTATGGCGGTGACGCGGAAATGCTCTTTGCGACACTGCTAGCAACTGGCGGCGGTCTCCTCTTTGCGTTCGATCACGCAACGATCGCAGGCAAGCTCGTTCTCACTCTACTTGCTGTCGCCTCGATCTTCAGCTGGTCGATCATGATCACGAAGCTACGCGTGATCCGTTTTGCCCGAAAGCAGAACGCGCGTTTTATTGCCGCGTTTCGACAGGATCGGCAACCACTGCGTTTATTTGAAAAGAACGCGCGCTTTCCCGGTTCACCAGTGTTCAACGTGTATCGCGCAGGCTGCCAGGAAATGACGTTTCACTTGCTCGGTTCGGCGGAGGTGGACGACACGTTTCGCGCGCGACTTGAAATAGCCGACAAAATCTCTCCGGCACAAATGGGCGCAGTGAACGCGGCAATGGAGCGGGCCGTGGGCGAGACAGCGCTTTCGCTCGAATCGCAGATGATCTTGCTGGCTACTGCGGTAAGTGGGTCTCCCTTCCTGGGCTTGCTCGGCACGGTCTGGGGAGTGATGGATGCATTCACTGGGGTGGCCGAAGCCGGATCACCCAATCTTGTCTCGATGGCGCCCGGGGTTTCAGGTGCGCTCATTACCACCGTGACAGCGCTCTGCGTCGCGATTCCTGCGATGTTTGGATACAACTTTCTGGTTACCAGTATTCGCGGGATTATCGTGGAGATGGATAACTTTGCCGCCGAGCTTGCGTCGGAATTCGAGCACAAATACGTCGATCACGGCTCACGTGAATCAGCATTTCGCCGATGAGACGTTATTCACAACGCCAGGGCCTTTCCACGCTAAGTGAGATCAACATAACTCCACTGCTCGATCTGGCGTTCGTGCTTCTGATCATCTTCATGATTACGACTCCGTTGCTCGAAAGCAGCATGAACCTGGTGATTCCATCCAGCGGCGCCGCGAATCCGCCGATCAAGTCACGACAAGTGCAAATTGTCTCCATCGACCGCAGTGAAACGATTCGGTTTAACAACCAGACAATCGACTTGCAGGGGCTCACCGCACGGCTGACGGAATTAAAACAAACGAATCCGGACGTGGCGGTCGTCATTCGGCCCGATCGCGAGTTGCCCGTGCAAAAGTTGATTGCGTTAATGGATGCCTTGAAAGAGGCGCAAATTACAAAGGTCGGCATCGCCACGAAGGCAGAACACAAATAGATGCCGATGAATCCGCCCTTGCGTGGTCACGGCGCGCCGAGCGGGCGTTTTTGGCGAAACGTCACGCTAATAACGCTCGCGCATGTTGCTCTGATCGGAGGATTGATTCGGTGGAGCTTGGCAGCGCGAAGCGAGCCCGATGCGGAGAGCCTGGTTTGGCTAAGCGGTGCGGAAGATTTGGCGGCCGAAAGATCGGAAGTCAGCTCGAGGCAATATGCAAAAAGTTCGAGTACGCCCATCGAATCGGAAACGTTGAAGCCTGACGAATCAGAAAAGGAGCGGCCGCCTTTTACTCGGGCAAAGAGCGAGATCGATTTGCCGACACCCGAGTCAAAACCGACCGCAACGCCTGTTTTAAAAACGACTCCTCCTAACGCAAAAGCGAAGCCGACGCCAAAGCTGGTCGTCAAACCGACGTCAAAAACAACTGTCTTGGCGAAAGCGTCCAAATCGTCAGGGCGAGCAAAGTCGAATCCGCCGGAGCCCAAGGCGAAGCAAACTGATGCAATTGATGAGAAAAAGAAGAGCGCAAAAACCGCTAGTGCGAAAACGAAATCGTCATCCGACAAAGACAGCGGAAAAACAGGTTCAGCCGGCAAAGCTGGCGGCACGGGCGCCGGAAGCAGCAATTCGGAATTCGGATGGTATGGCAATATGCTGCATGATCGTTTTTACAGCGCCTGGATTCAGCCAACTTCTAAAGTCGCTTCTGGTACTAAGATTTCGACGCTCGTAAAAATTCGAATCGAAAAGGACGGTCGCGTTTCCAAATTTGATTTGATTAAACCGTCTCAGAACGCTGTGGTAAACGAATCAGTCGCCGTGGTTGCGAAACAAGTGACCCAGGTTGATCCGCCGCCGACGGGACTAATTCACGGCGAGCACTACGACGTAAGAATCAATTTCGAGCTAAACACCAACCGTGAAACGGCAAAGTAATAAAAACACTGACTCCGCCACAGATTCGGCGGAAGAAGATCGGCGATCTAACCGGGAGTTTTCGCAAATTTCTCTTCGATCAACCGGTGTAAATGTTCCGCTATCTGTGGATGGTCGAGTCGTCGAACGACTTCATCGAGAAAACCGGTCACAATGAGGCGTTGGGCTACCGGAACAGGGATACCACGAGCACGAAGATAGAAAAGCTCGTCTTCATCGATTTGACCGGACGTCGCACCATGAGTACAACGCACATTATCGGCGAGAATTTCGAGACCGGGCATCGAGTTGGCTTCAGCCTCGTCACTTAAAAGAAGATTGCGAACCTTTTGATACGCGTCGGTGAAATGCGCGTGTGGCTCTACCCGGATCAGTCCGCCGAAAATGGTGCGGGCGCGATCGTTGAGAGCATTTTTGTAGAGGAGATCGCTCGCGGTACGGGGCGAGGCATGGTCCTGCAATGTGCGAGCATCAAATTCCTGCTGGTCTTTCGCCACGGCAACAGCGAGCAGATCACTGCGCGCGCCTTCGCCAATAAGACGGCTCAAACTTTCGAAACGCGAATAGCGCGAGCCAAGATGCAAATTCAGGCTCATGGCCGAACCGTCATGGTCGACGGTTGTCGAGTTCATTTGCAGTGCGACCACGTTTTGTCCCCAATTTTGCGCGCAGACATATTTCACCCTCGCGCCCGGGCCGGCGACGAGGTCGTTTACGCCGCACGCAAATCCTGGGGCCTGTTCGTTAACTGAGCGGAAATGTTCGATCACCGTTACTTTGGCCAGCTCGTCGGTAACCAGAAGCAAATGTGGAAACGCGGAAGCGTTTTCGCCATTGAGCCAATGAAAAATCTCGATCGGCAACTCAATCTCGACGCCACGTGGCACGTAAAGAAACGTGCCGGACGAAACTAACGACTGATGCAACGCAGCGAACTTGGCAGAGCCGAGCTTTGCCGGTTGCGACATGAAATGTTTTCGGAACAAATCGGTATGCTCGACGATGGCGCGCTCCAGCGATTGAAAAATTACGCCTTGTTTTTTCAATTGTTCCGAAATCACATCGCGCTCAAGCAGCTCGTCGCCAGCGAAAATCATGCGCCCAGCCACTTTTTCGAGTCCGCGCGACTGCTCGAGAATAGCGGTGCGCTCCTGCTCGGTTAATGTACCGCCATATCTGAAAGCGCTTAAATCGAGAAGACCGACATTAGAGAATCGCCATGCCTGATCTTTTCGGGTCGGGTTGGCTAACGATGAAAATTGCTTCCAGGCCGAGCGTTGCTGATCGTGAAACCAATCAGGAAATTCATGTCTTTCACCAGGACCGGACGGAACTGGGGTAATCTGCTTCTCAACTGTCGCCATTTCGTTTCTGGTCATTCCGACATACGACACATGGGACCAGGACGTCCCATGCTTACACTCACATGCGGCCGATTATCCGACTGAGCCTTCCATCTCCAGTTCGATCAGGCGTTTGAGCTCGACGCTATATTCCATCGGGAATTGGCGGACGAGATCGTTGACGAAACCGTTGACGCTCAAGCTCATCGCTTGCGCCTCGGTCAGGCCACGCTGCTGCATGTAGAAGATCTGCTCTGAGCTCACCTGGCTGACGCTGGCTTCGTGCTGAACAGCATTGCCCGTCCCACGCACAGTGATCGCGGGATAGGTGTCTGTGCGCGAAGTCGCGTTGATCAGGAGGGCGTCGCATTCGGTGTTGTTTTTGCAGTTCTTCAGATGCTTTGGCACATGAACCAAACCGCGATACGTGGCGCGGCCTTTTCCGATGGAAATGGATTTGGAAATGATGTTGCTGGTTGTTTCGTCTGCCGCATGGATC
>DASXMV010000163.1:0-7179 GCA_036495465.1 Candidatus Udaeobacter sp.
ATTCTCGGCAATGGTTCAAACGAAGTTCTCGAGTTTCTCGGTCACGCCTTCATTAATCCGGGTGACGATGTGGTCACGTCGCAATACGCGTTTATCGTTTACAAATTGATCGCGACCTCGTTTGGCGCGCGCACAATCGAAGTGCTCAGCCCTGATTATCAGCAGGATCTGGGCGGAATACTGGCAGCAATCACGCCCAGGACCCGGCTCATTTTTATCCCCAACCCAAATAATCCGACCGGGACGTTGCTTTCACAGCAGGCCATCGACGATTTCATGGCACGGATTACTGAAAATGTGATTGTTGTTTTCGATGAAGCGTATTTCGAATTTCTCGATGACCCGCCTGATACGCTGAGATTTGTCCGCGAAGGACGAAACATTGTTGTTCTTCGCACGTTTTCGAAGATTCATGGACTGGCCGGCTTGCGTATTGGCTATGCCCTTGCGGGGCTCGATCTGGTCCAGGTGCTTCACAAAACCAGGCAACCCTTTAACGTGAACAGTATTGCTCAAGTCGGTGCGCTTGCGGCGCTTGAGGATGACGAGCATTTGCGCGAGACAAAGCGGGTAATCGATGAAGGCCGCGCTTATTTGCACGAACAATTTGCCAAAATGAAAATCCCTTTCGTTCCTGGGACGGCAAACTTCGTGATGGTAAACGTGGGCGACGGCCATGCCGTTTTCGACAAATTGCTGAGACAAGGCGTCATTGTGCGCCCCCTCGGGGGATACAACCTGCCCGAATGGGCGAGGATTTCGGTTGGGACAGCGGAGGAAAATGAAAAATTAATCGCAGCACTCAAAAAAGTGATGAGCGATTAACAGTGCGAAACGGAAAGTATCATTCAAAGCGACGAAGCTCAGCCGCTTTGAAGCCGACGCATCTGAAAGAAAGTGAGATCGGCGAACGGTCCGATGAATTTGGCAACCAAAGGCGTTGCCATACAATTGGCAAGGTCATGACCGTTTCCGACACGATCGCTGCCATCTCGACGCCGCCCGGGGAAGGCGCCATTGCGCTTGTGCGCATGTCGGGTGCGAATGCGATCGCCGTAGCAGACAAAATCTTTCGTGGGAAAACGGTGCCATCGCGATTTGACTCCCACGTGCAGCATTTTGGCGAAATTTTTGCCTCAGACTCTCGATTGATCGATGAAGTAATCCTTTCGGTACATCGCGCACCGGCCAGCTACACTGGCGAGGATTTGGTCGAGATTAGTTGCCACGGCGGAACGCTGGTTCCCGCAAAAATCCTCGAAACATGCTTGCGCGCAGGTGCACGGGCGGCGCGTCCGGGCGAATTCACCGAACGCGCCTTCCTCAACGGCAAAATGGACCTCACTCAAGCCGAGGCGGTAATTGATCTGATCCGCGCGAAGACGGACCTAGCCCTCCGGTCGGCCACTGAACAACTCGAGGGCAGGCTTGGAGAACGCATCAGGAAAATTCGAGAGGCATTGATTGAACTGCTGGCACAGCTTAATGCGTCAATCGATTTTCCGGAGGAGCGAATCACGCCAGATGAAAGTGAAGCCTTGTGCGCGCGGATCGATTTCATTCGCGAAGAAATCGCCGCGTTGCTTTCCACTGCCGATCAAGGGCGAATTCTGCGTGAAGGCGTGCGCGTTGTCATTTACGGCGCAACAAATGCTGGAAAATCGAGCTTGCTCAATCGACTCCTGGGTTACGATCGCGTCATTGTGAGCGATACGCACGGCACGACGCGCGACACCATCGAGGAGACTGTTAACCTGGAAGGCGTTCCCATTCGTCTACTTGATACGGCTGGTTTCAGGACGTCGACGAACGAACTGGAACGCGAGGGCATTGCGCGCACTGAGAAGTCGCTGCAATTGGCTGATCTGCGACTTCACATCGCAGATGGCAGTGCACCTAAGCCTACGCATTTCCACGAACCCAGCTCCGATTCGAACGAAATCGTTGTTCTGAACAAGAGGGATCTACCTGAAAACAGCGACTGGAAGGACTTGGACGGGCCGCGGATTTCGTGTCGCACGGGCGAAGGCGTGCCAGAGCTGGAAAAGATGATTCTCAGCCGCATCGCGAGACAAAATTTAAGGCCGGAAAGCATGCTCGCGATTAATACGCGCCATCGCGATTGTCTTCGTCGTGCCTTGGAATCATGCGATTTGGCCGCGGAAGCACAAACTCAGGGATTATCACCGGAATACATTGCGAGTCATCTTAATGAAGCATTGCGCGCGGTCGGTGAAGTAATTGGCGTCGTCGATGTTGAACAGATTCTTGACTCTGTGTTCACCCAGTTTTGCATCGGGAAATGAGCGATGGTCGGACGTGCCGCGATCTCAGGTGCCAATACGCGCACGAGCATCAGCACAAGTAAGCGTTTCGTCCCATGAAAAATTCCTACGAACGATTCGTTAGGCCGCTGCTGTTTTCACTCGACGCTGAGATCGCTCATCATTTCGCGATTGCATCGCTTCGCAGGGCTTCCCATTTTCCTGCAGCGCTGCATGTGCTGAAACGATTTGCGCCTTCGCCTAAACCAAAAACTTTGTTCGGCTTGACCTTTCCAAATGCAATCGGGCTCGCGGCCGGGCTGGACAAGAACGGCGTGGCCCTGCCGGCATGGGAGGCGATTGGGTTTGGTTTCATCGAGATTGGGACCGTGACCGCGATGGCTCAACCAGGAAATCCGAGGCCTCGCATCTTTCGATTGCCTGAAAAAAGAGCACTGATTAACCGCCTGGGCTTTAATAATGACGGCGCTGATGTCATCGCGAAACGCTTGCGCGGACTGCGCGAGAGCGGGCACTGGCCGACAGTTCCGGTCGGAATCAATATTGGCAAATCGAAGACGACGCCACTTGAACGCGCAACTGACGACTACCTCTGCTCGTACCGATTGCTTCGCGATTACGCCGATTACGTCACATTAAATGTAAGCTCGCCCAATACTCCGGGGCTAAGGGATCTGCAGGAACCAACAGCGTTATCACGGCTGCTCGACGCGATCGCCAGCGAGCGCGGGCCGGTTGCGAAACCGCTGGTCGTGAAGATCTCGCCCGACCTATCGCCGCCTGAATTGGAAGCGGTTCTCACAGTGTGCGATGAAAACGGCGTGGCGGCGATCATCGCCACGAACACGACGCTCGATCATTCGTCGGTTCAGTCGCAGCTCGATCAGGAAGGTGGGTTGAGCGGGGCTCCGCTACGGGAAAAAGCAACGGAGCTGGTGCGCAATATCGTTGCAAATTCCAAAATTCCGGTGATCGCCTCCGGCGGGATCTGCGATGCGGAATCTGCTCGCGAAAAATTTGATGCCGGCGCGCAACTTGTTCAGCTGTACACCGGATTTGTGTATCGCGGTCCAGACCTTCTTCGTGAAATCATGGATGCAATCTAAGCGGCCTCAGTCGTGATGTTCACGCCGGTGCGTCTCGACATGGCGAGACGGCTACACCATCTTGGAGACTGCTTTGTGAACGAGAATGAAACTTTCCCGAAAATTTTCTAAATTTACAAAACCGTTGACATACCGCCGCGGCTGGCGCCGGGCGCAACGCTCGATTTATCGAATTCCGCTTGAGCCAATGCTGGCGAAGATCGATCACGCGCGCGCGCAAGAAATCAAGGAGCGGTATGCGAATTCTACTGCTGGATACGCCAAGTACGCGGACATCGAGCCCTGGTTGCGATTAAATCGGGAACGCGTGCAGGATTTGAAGCTTCAGCGTTCAGAACCGAAACGCGTGCTCGATCTCGGGTGTGGCGGAGGATTTTTCTTATTCATCGCCAGAAACCTGGGCCATTCCGTTCTCGGAATGGATATCGAACACGTCGCCCTTTTCACCGAACTCCTGGAGCTGTTCAAGGTTCCGCGCGTCGTTTGGAGGATTAGCGCGTTCGAGCCGTTGCCCGACCTTGGCCAGAAATTCGATTGGATCACCGCATTTTCGACCAACTTCTACCTTTATCATCCGTCGAAAGAACGCTGGGGAACAGCGGAATGGGATTTTTTCCTGCGTGACTTGCAGCAGCGCCTCGCCGAGGACGGCAAGGTTTTCCTTGGATTAAACCCTCTCTACGACGGCGATTACTACACGCCAGAACTGCGCGATTTGTTCATCAGCCGAGGCGCAGAGGTCGAGCGCGAACGAATTTTCTTCGAAAACGGAGTGCGCTTCTAGCGCGCGTCCCTGCCTGGTCTACGGGGTCGGCGTCGGTGATTCGAGAGCTGATTGGCGCGGCCGGCCATGATGGTGCCACCGCCGGTGTTGCTCTTCGATTTGCTGAAGTTTTTGCCGTTGTTCGTCGGTCAGATTGGCCGAGATCTTCTGGTGCGCTTGCGTCATGGTCGCATGGACACGCCGGCGGGTATCGCGTCGTATCTCCCGGAGCTGCATAGTCGTGTTATCAATAATTGGCGAAATTTTGGCGACCTGCTCTGGCGTTAAGCGGAGCTCCGTTCGAAGGCGCTCCTTCATCCTGTCGCCCACTCGTCCCGGACGGTGGCTTTCGAAAAGAAGATGCCGGTTGTACCATCCTCCAAGCGCAGCACCAGCGATTCCACCAGCCACGAATACAAGAACAAATCCGGCAACAAGTTTCCACTTCAACGTGCCGTTCATTGCGAAAACTCATCCTGAATGGCCGTGTCCGCGATGGCAAACTCGTTTGTGAAGTCGTTATACTGTTCCCGGCTCTGCTTAATTTCGAAAACCGCCGCCAATGTCGAAATAGCAATCACTGCGGCTGACAAGAATGCAACGCGACGGAGTAGTGAAGCAATGCCATTAGGCTTCTGAGCTGTGTCACGCCAAAGAGCGACCACGCGGGTATCAAATCCAAAGGGCATTTCAACGGGGGCCTGGTCGCCCGCCTGCGCAGCTGATCGCAACAATCGATCGACTTCGTGATCTTTCATATTCCCTCCTTTGCCGAAATCCTGGCGAGATATTCTTTCATTTTTTGTCGTGCGCGAAACGCCCGTACTTTAACGAGCGCCGCGCTCCATCCGGTAAGTTTGCGAATCTCTTCCACCGAACGTCCTTGTAAGTATAGCAAATCGATGGCCAGCCGTTCGGCTGGTTTGAGGGTGCCGAGAAGTTGTTCAACCAGTTGGCGTGAGGCAAAACTCTGGTCCGGTGCCAATTCATCGGCGGAAGTTGTCAGGTTTTCAACGACTGCTCGCTCTTCCACGCTCAAATCTGCGTGGCGAAGCTCGGGCCGTATTTTTTCCCACTGAATTTGGTTTAGGCAAGTGTTGACTGCGATGCGGGAGACCCAGTGCTCCAACGGCACCTTCCCGGAAAACTGCGATAGTTTCTGGAACACCTTGATGAAAATCATTTGGCAAAGATCCTCTTCATCCGTTCGACGCGGGCGATGAGCGCGGACGATTTTGGCCACGAGCGGATACAGCTGCCGCACCAATGCGCGAGCCGCCTGATCGTCATGCTGGAGCGCAGCATGAACAAGCGCACTTGCGTCAGTATCATCCATGTAATCGAGAGCGCATCCACACCAGTAGCAATGACCGCCACCGTGGCGCTTTGGTTACATTTTGGATGTAGAAGCGCTTGTGCCAAGCCCTCTGTCAATCGTTGTAACAAAAGAGCACAAGAAAAATTGTAACCAAAAAGTACCTCTGCCAGTCATCAGTCGAAGAAGCGAAAGAATATTTCGCGGAGAGAAAATGAAACAAACCATGAAAAGAAACATATTAACGTTTATAGCCGCCGGCGCGATTGCGCTCGGGGGCTTTGCAGTGCTGCAAGCACAACCCGGTGCTGGCGGGTGGCACGGAGGCGCGTTTGGCCTTCGGGGAGTAACCAAGCAGTTGAACCTGACACCTGATCAAGAGACAAAGGTTCAGCCGATCCTCGATGCAGCGAAACCGCAACTTGCCGCCATTCATCAGGAGGCGATGCAGAAAGCAAAAGGAGTCATGGACAGCTCTCTGTCGCAGATCCGGCCGCTGTTAACGGCTGATCAGCAGAAGAAGCTGGATGGTATCCAGAAGGCGCATCAGGATATGATGAACGCCCACAAAGAGCTTCACGACGCAATGCAGCAATAACTTCGTTGTTCAGAGCGGTGGGAAGGCGGCGATCTGGGGAGGATCGCCGCCACTTTTTTGGCGACCCGAGGTGAATCGGAAACGTCAGGTGAAATGGGCGATCCTTTGTGTCGAGCCAGGCTTTGCGCCGGTGTCGTAGATTCCGGAACAGCTCGTACAGATGACGGCTGTCTCACAGAGTGATGTTTCTCAGCTCTGTTTTCTTGCCAGGGAAAGCAGAAACAGAAGAATGCCCAATCCACCGAGCACCGCTGCCGCAACGAAGCCCGTCGTCGTAAGTTCGGCGCGCGAATGAAAGCTCGCCTTGAAGTGAGCTGCAACGCCGATCAGGAAAGATAGCAATCCAAGGTAGATCAGAATGACACCGATCCCTTTTTGATCATCTGAAGAAATTTTCATTTGGTGGAAAGCAATCAAACATAATCGTGAGACAAATTTCAAGTGCGCTCTTTATGTAGAAGGCATTAATGTGGCTGGTGCGCTGGATTAAGGTTGGCTTGGGGCTGTGTGCTCTTTTGGTTGTCTGTTTTCGGATTAACGCCCAGATCGATCGTATTACCGGAAAGACTTTTGCCACTCGATCCGAAGTTCTGGGACGACATGGAATGGTCTGCACAAGTGTGCCTGCGGCCACTGAAGTGGGCATCGATATTTTAAAACGCGGCGGGACCGCCGTGGACGCCGCGATCGCGGCAAACGCGACGCTCGGATTAATGGAGCCTGTGTCCAATGGAGTGGGCGGCGATCTGTTTGCGATCGTTTACAGCGCAAAGGAAAACAAACTTTATGGAATTAATGGCAGCGGAAGGTCACCACTCGGTTTGAGCTACGACCAGATGAAGGCCGAGTTGGCAAAACTGCACCGTGAAACAATTCCGCCGACCGGTATGTTGCCTGTCAGTGTGCCGGGAGCAGTGGATGCATGGGAGGAACTCCATAAGAAATTCGGCAAATTGAAATTGAGCGACGATCTTGCGCCTGCAATTCGGTATGCCGAAGAGGGCTTTCCAGTCACTGAACTGATTGCGTATTACTGGGGGTTCGGTCCCCGGTTATATAAAGGATTGCCCGGTGCCTTTCTCGAAACATACACGCTCGATGGAAAAGGCCGT
>DASXMV010000164.1:0-4175 GCA_036495465.1 Candidatus Udaeobacter sp.
CCAGTGTAATAAACTCGCACCTTCTGGCCAGCTCGTAGCGGTGCAGTCACAACTTTGCCCGCTCCGTCGACAACTCGCGCGGCCGTACCCAGAGCAAAGCTGACTGGTCCTTCCTCACCCTTCACTACTACAGTCTTGCCCGGTTCGTACGTTGTTACGGTGCCCGCCGTGTAGGTTGTACTCGTTGTCTGTGTTGCGGTGGCTGGCTCTGTTGTTGTCTCAGTTGTTGTGGTGCTCGTCTGCGCAAACGCCAGTGGCGCAATCAATGTGCAGGCTAAAGCAATTATTGTTCTGTTCATATATTCCTCCCTTGTTTGTTTTTTTGACTGTTCGTCCCAAGCGTCATGCTCACGACGCGACAGGCTTTCCTGGATTAAAACCTGTCCATTTTTCCCTTGGACGGTTTCAGGCCGCCCGTATTCGAAGCGTACACTTCTCTCAGTCTAACACGACGATGTGATCAACCAGACGCGTGTAGCCATTGTTGGTATAGAACACAACCACGCGCGCGCCGGGTTTAACCTGGCCGCGTATCGCTCGGCCAAACTTATCATAGACAAGTCCGGGACCGAATGAGTCAAAGCGCTCCGAGTTTGCGTTGTCCGTGCGGACGACCAGCGTTCCCGCAGGCTGATAAGCAGCCGCGGTGCCTTCCTGGGCCTGTATGGTCGGTGGTGCCGTAACTATGACCTGCTCTGAAGTAGTCATTGCAGGTGCTGGCGGGTAGTATCGCTCTTCTATCGTCTGCGCAAACGCCGGCGCTGCAACGAGCGCGCAAGCGAGAGCGAGAATTGATTTGGTAACCATTGATGCCTCCATGTTGTTGAACTGATATCCAAAGTTCGTAGGTGAAGGAGATCATGGACGCTTCGAAGAGTTCGCGAGTTAATGAAAAATTCCTATTTGAGTGATTGAGCGATATTGCGGATTCGCTACCGTGATCTGCCGATGATCAGCCAGATGCCGATTGCTGAGCCAGCAATCACTCCAGAACTCATCAAGCAACACGGACTCACCCCGGAGGAATTCGAGCGGATTAAGAAAATCCTCGGGCGCGAGCCAAATTTCACCGAGTTGGGAATCTTCTCTGTGATGTGGAGTGAACACTGCTCCTATAAGAACTCGAAGAAAGAATTAAAGAAATTTCCAACAACCGGTGCTGGCATCCTGGTAAGGGCAGGCGAGGAAAATGCAGGGGTTGTTGATATTGGCGATGGTTGGGCAATTGCGTTCAAGATGGAGAGCCACAATCATCCCAGCGCAATTGAACCGTTCCAAGGTGCCGCTACGGGTGTCGGCGGGATCATTCGCGATATCTTTACAATGGGTGCACGCCCGCAATTTTCCCTGAATTCTCTGCGGTTCGGACCGATCACCGACGAAAATTCGAAATCCGAAATCCGAAAACCAAATTTAGCGGCAAACCGCCGCTTGTTCACTGGTGTTGTTTCCGGAATCGCGCATTACGGCAACTGCGTTGGCATTCCGACAGTCGGCGGCGAGATCTATTTCGATGAAACCTTTGAAGGCAATCCACTCGTAAATGTTTTTTGTCTTGGTGTTTTGCGGCATGAACAATTGGCGCGCGGCGCCGCAACTGGCGTCGGCAATCCAGTCTTTTACGTGGGGGCGGAGACGGGACGCGATGGACTTGCCGGGGCTGCATTCGCGTCGCGTGAATTGACCGAACAATCGCGCGAAGACCGTCCTGCAGTGCAAGTCGGAGACCCGTTCAAGGAGAAGCTTTTGCTCGAAGCATGTCTGGAGCTCCTAGGGCATGATGCCGTTGCTGGGATCCAGGATATGGGAGCAGCGGGACTCACCTGTTCTACATCTGAAACTGCCAGCCGTGCTGGAAGCGGCATCGAGATTGACCTTGCCAAAGTTCCCAAACGGGAACCGGGCATGACTCCATATGAGACTTTGTTAAGCGAGTCGCAGGAGCGGATGTTAATTATCGCCAGACGCGGCAAGGAAAATCTCGTCCGTGCAATTTTCGAGAAATGGGATGTGCCGTGTGTCGAGATCGGCCATGTCACGAATGATG
This sequence comes from Candidatus Udaeobacter sp., assembly GCA_036495465.1. Lineage (GTDB taxonomy): Bacteria > Verrucomicrobiota > Verrucomicrobiia > Chthoniobacterales > UBA10450 > Udaeobacter. The sequence continues at coordinate 2,048 of DASXMV010000164.1, forward strand.
GTATGATGCGGGTGCTCAATGAAGGCGCGATTGCCGCAGAGATTTCCGCGAGGGCGTTGGCTGACGACGCTCCGCTTTATTCGCGAAGTGCAAAACCCGCCGTAGGCGCGCTCGATGATCGCGCTTTAGCCAACCTCACCAAAATCGACAATCATCTGGCGCTGCGCCAATTGCTGCGCGATCCCACCATTGCATCGAAGAACTGGGTGTATCGCCAGTACGATTACACTGTGCGCACTGGCACGATGGTGAAGCCCGGCTCGGACGCCGCTGTTTTTGTTGTGCGTGATGCGAACAAAATCCTGGCAGCTACTACTGATTGCAACTCGCTCTATTGTTCGTTGAATCCGCGCGAGGGCGGAAAGATTGCGGTCGCTGAAGCGGCGCGAAACCTCACCTGCTCGGGCGCGCGTCCCCTGGCAGTCACTGACAATTTGAACTTCGGCAATCCTTATAAGCCGGAGAACTTCTGGCAATTGCGCGAAGCAGTCGAAGGGATTGCTGAAGCGTGCCGCGCGTTCGGAACGCCAGTGGTCGGCGGAAACGTTTCCTTATATAATGAAAGCCCGGCCGGCGTCGTTGATCCAACGCCCACCATCGGCATGGTCGGTTTGATTGACAACGAAGAACACATCACGACGCAATGGTTCAAGAATGACGGGGACGCGATTATTCTCGTTGGCCAGATCGCCAGCACTGTAGCCGCGGAGGCCGATCGCGGGGAAGAAAAGACTAAGCACAACAGGAAAGCCGGGCCGGGCCTCCTTAATTACGACTTGGGCGGCTCACGTTTTCTCAAGGTATGTCATGGCTTGAAGCTTGGACCGCCACCGCACCTTGATCTCGCTTACGAAATTAAAATCCAAAACGCCGTGCGCAATTTGATTCGCGAAAATTTGGTAAGGGGCGCGCATGACTGCAGCGAAGGCGGCCTTGCCGTCGCGCTCGCCGAATGTTGTTTCAATCCGGAAAAACTCTTCGGTGCAGAAATCGACCTGAAAACGGGCGACACACCTGCCGCTGCGGCGCTATTTAACGAATCCCAGTCGCGCATTGTCATTTCGGTTGCACCCGAGAATTTGCAAAAGACGATGGCGATCTTGCGAGAGAAAGAAATTCCATTTCAACAACTCGGAAGAGTACGTGGCGACCAATTGCGAGTCCGCGTTGGAAGCGAAACTTTTTCATGGCCAATTGTCGATCTTCATGACGACTGGTGGAATGCGATCCGCCGTGCCGTGGAAAGCGATTCAGCAGCCGAAGGCATCCCCAGCTTGTAGATGGAACACGATCGAAATGTTCTTTTCCAGGGAGCGATTCCGAAAAACTACGATCGCTATCTCGGGCCGGTAATGTTTGAGCCGTTTGCGCGCGACATCGCCCGGCGATTGCTGGACCGAAAGATGCAATCGTTGCTCGAGATCGCCTGTGGCACGGGAATTGTCACTCGTCACTTGCGCGACACGGTGCCGTTGAGGGTTCAAATCATTGCGACTGACCTGAACCCGGACATGTTCGAATTCGCGAAGCGTAAATTCAGAGACGGCGAAAACGTGCATTGGCAACAAGCAAATGCCTGCGCGCTTCCTTTTCCGAACGGCGCATTTGATGCCGTGGTTTGCCAGTTTGGTCTAATGTTCATTCCTGAAAAAGCCGTTGCCATGCGCGAATCACATCGCGTTCTGAGTCACGGTGGTATTTTGCTCTTTAACGTTTGGGATTCGTTCGAGGCCAATCCATTTGCCAAAATTGCGCACACAACGATCGGATCATTCTTCAAAAGTAACCCGCCAAAGTTTTATGAAATTCCATTCAGTTTTTATGATCTGAAATTAGTGCGGGAACTTTTGCGAGGTGCCGGCTTCGAACAGATCGAGTCGTTTGTCGAATCAAGACCGTGCCGTGCCAAGTCGGCGAAAGAGTTCGCCACTGGATTGATACGCGGTAATCCGGTTGCAGCCGAAGCAATGGAGCGCGGGGTAGATCCCGAGGAGTTGATCGCGGCGGTCGCCAATCGGATCGCGGAACGTTTCGGCGATGCGCCAGTTGAGAGCACGATGCGCGCGATTGTTTGGCATGCCACAAAGTCTTAAGCCCACGATTGAATGTGAAACAATTTAGTGGATTA
>DASXMV010000165.1:0-4973 GCA_036495465.1 Candidatus Udaeobacter sp.
TCCGGAATACACGTCGGACGTTACCGGCGTAGGTACGATCCGCATTTTGGACGCGATTCGAGAGGTGGGATTGCGCTCGCGTTTCTATCAGGCATCAAGCAGCGAAATGTTTGGCAAGGCGCAACAAATACCGCAAACCGAGAAGACGCCGTTCTGGCCGCGCAGCCCGTATGGTGTGGCGAAGGCGTTCGCCTATTGGGCGACGGTAAACTACCGCGAGAGCTATGGCCTCTGCGCGTGCAATGGCATTTTGTTCAATCACGAAAGTCCGCGCCGCGGCGAGACCTTCGTCACGCGCAAAATCTCGCGTGCAGTCGCCGCGATCAAGCACGGGCTGCAAAAGGAATTGTTCCTCGGTACTCTCGATGCAAAGCGAGATTGGGGATATGCACCTGAGTACGTGGAAGGGATGTGGCGAATCCTTCAACATGGAGAGGGGGACGATTTTGTGCTGGCTACTGGCGAAACGCACACCGTGCGTGAGTTTGTCGAGACGGCCTTTTCACATGTCGATCTCGACTGGAAGGAATTCGTCAAACACGACCCGCGTTATGAGCGTCCGGCGGAAGTGGATCTCCTGATCGGTGATCCCTCCAAAGCGAAAAAAATTCTCAACTGGGAACCAAAGGTGCGTTTTCACGAGCTCGTCCGCATTATGGTTGACGCGGACATGAAATTGCTTTCACATGAAACACCAAGAAAACATCTTGGTCAGATGCCGTGAGTCGGGTCTCAACCAGGTAGCTGCAAGGAACGATATCCGAATTCCGAGCAAAATTCTCTAGTTAGTTATCATCATCGGAGGATTGGCGATTTGATCTGGGCAACGCGACGAGCGCTCAGGTGGATTTTCACCCAGGTTTCTCAAACCCTTCTGGGCCGCACCCCTTTAGTGTCGCGCCCAGCAGTGGCGTTCTACTGGTGTGAATCGATTGCCGCGAGCTCCGCCTCAACCATTTCGCGCACGAGTTGCGCGAAACTTCCAACCGGCTTCCAACCAAGTGTTTTGCGAATCTTCTCCGCGTTGCCGACCAGGCGCACCGGCTCGGTAGGACGATCGAACGAAGGATCGTGCTTTACGTATTTCTCCCACGGAAGATCGACAACTGCGAAGGCTGCCTCGACAAATTCCCGTACGGAATGTGTCTCGCTGGTCGCCACTACGTAATCGTCGGCGGTCTCGTGCTGCAGCATTAACCACATCGCCTGCACGTAATCTTGGGCACGGCCCCAATCTCTTCGGCTCTCCAGGTTTCCGAGGACAAGAGTATAGTCGCGATTTCGAGCGATCCTCGCGACGCCACGCGCGATCTTGCGCGTCACGAAATTTTCCCCGCGGCGTGGCGACTCATGGTTGTAGAGAATACCATTGCAAACAAACAGTCCGTACGATTGTCGATAAACCCGTGCTAATTGCGTCGCGAACGCTTTTGCGCAACCATAGGGGCTGGTTGGCCGCAGCGGGGTGTTCTCAGTTTGCGGCGAATCGGTTGCGTCTCCGAAAATTTCCGCACTCGAAGCATGATAAAATTTCACCGGTGACGGGTGTGCGCGCACGATTTCCAGCAACCGCAGCGTTGCCATGCCCGTCTCCTCGCAGGTCGATTCGGGAATTTCGAAACTCAGGCCGACATGGCTTTGCCCTGCGAGATGATAAAGCTCTGTCGGGCCAACATCGCCGAGAATTCGACGCAAAGTCGTGCTATCGGAGAGATCGCCATAATGGAGAAACAAGCGTCGACCGTAATTTTTTTCATCACGCCGTAGATGCTCGATGCGCGATCGCAACAGATTGCTCGTGCGCCGCACGATTCCATGCACAGTGTAACCTTTCTCCAGAAGCAATTCGGACAAATAGGAACCGTCCTGGCCAGTGATTCCGGTAATCAGGGCAACTTTTTTGGACTCTTTCATCTAAGATCTCATCAAGTCTTGCCTACCTTCGTAATCATGTGCAAGACTCTCCAGCGATGAGCAGCGTACCCTGGTCGCGCAGACGTATGGTGTGCAAAGTGCGTTCGTATTGAAATTCGGACCACGCATGCGCTAGGTGACAGACCCGCAAGAGCCTCTACCGCATCACGAATGGCGCCGGATTCGTGTCCGCCATCGAATGAGCCGACACAAGACTCGGGACCGTGGCGGCGAGCGGAGCGTTCACGATGGTAACTGCGGCGCCAGTTCCCACGATATTGTATAACTGAATGATGTCGGTCGAGCGCATCCGGATACATCCATAACTAGCTGGCCGTCCGATGTTCCGTTCCTCCGGAGTGCCATGGATATAAATATCTCGAGTAAACGCGTTGGCGTTTTGGGCCTCCAGGCCGCGCAGCCAGAGGATGCGCGTTACAATCGGGTCGCGGCCGGGAGAGTCGGGCGCAACAACCTCACCGGTTCGACGCCGGTCCTTGAAAACGGCGCCGGATGGCGCGTTGTCGCCGATTTTCTGGGCGATCTGCATTTTGCCCAGTGGTGTAAAACGACTGCCACGCTGATCGCCTATTCCGAACTTCGACGTGGAGACTGGATAAATCACCAAGACATTGCCGCGTTCAAGCAGGGCCAGTTTTTGTTCCCGCGTACTCACCACGATTTGATGTTGCGTATCTGGCGCAGCACAGGATCCGAGAAGCAGTGCTACGAGCAGAAACAGTACGTAGACTGCCTTCACCGAACGCAATGTTAAACCAGGGGCCGAAGGAGCACTATGTTTACCAACATCCAGAGGATGTCGATTTCTATCCTGAGTCTTCATGTGCGATTGAACTGAAAAAACTTCTCTGCGGTTTCGGTCGTCGCTTCAGCAATTTCTTCCAGCGGAATCTCTCGCGCCGCTGCGATCTCTTCTGCCACTATGCGGGTATATGCGGGTTCGGATCGTTTTCCGCGAAAGGGAACAGGGGCCAGATATGGACAATCGGTTTCCACCATGAATTTCCAGAGCGGGATTTGTGCCGCAACTTCTCGCACAGACGCGCCGTTTTTGAAAGTGACGATTCCGGTGAATGAAACGAGATGGTCGAGTTCTAAAACTTCGTTTGCCTGATCGAGCGAGCCGCCGAAGCAATGAAAGACGCCATGCAGTTTGCCGGTGTATGGCTGCATGATTTTCAGCGTGTCCTCCCATGCGTCGCGTTGATGGATGACCACGTTTAACCCCAGTTCCACAGCGAGGTCCAGTTGCTGTTGAAATAGGCTTGCCTGTTTGGATTTGTAAGCGCCGTCGCGGATTTGCGCTTCGATTTCTTCATCAGTCTCGGTACGGAGCGCCGACATGACCTGGACCTGCTCTTCCTTCGCTACTTGCTCGCTGGCCAAATGATGATAATCCAGTCCGGTTTCACCAATCGCCACAACCCGTCGATTCTTCGCCAGCTCGCGCAACGGCGTGATCACGTCGTCTTCCACTTCGTCAACAAAAGTAGGATGAACGCCGATTGCTGCGAATACAGCTGAATGCTTTTCGGCCAACTCGATGGCGCGCCGGCTGCTTTCCAGCGACGTACCAATCGTAATGACGCGCTCGACACCCACATCGTTTGCTCGACGCAGCAACTCGTCGAGGTCATTGGCAAAGTCCGGATAATCCAGATGGGCGTGGGTGTCGATGAACATCAGTGGTTAAAGAGTTAAACCGTTACAGCGTTGGAACGTTTCAAAGATTAAGCGACTCGTGTCTGCTTTAACGCTTCATCGGTTTCACGATTATTACCATTCGATAATTGTGCTCGCCCATGTTAATCCGCCTCCGAACACGACCAACAAAACGTAGTCGCCCGGCTTGATTCGCCCGCTGCGATTTGCTTCATCCAGCGCGATGGCTACTGCGGCGGCGGAAGTATTTCCATAACGATCCAGATTTACAAACATCTTGTCGCGCGAGATACCAAGTCGATCTGCAATTGCTTCCATGATTCGGAGGTTCGCCTGATGCGGAATAACGCAGGCAATGTCGTCAATGGAGAGCCCGGCTTCATCGAGGACTTTTTTGGCTGCATTCAACATTGCGATGACGGCTTGCTTGTAAACTTCCTTGCCCGTCATATGAATCGTTGCCAAATGCATATCGGCGTTTTCGCGTGTGATCGGGCAGCGCGAGCCACCACCTGGCATGAACAAAATATCGGTATAATTACCGTCGCTACCGATATGCGTGCAAATAACGCCATGCGCGCTGCCGCGGTGCCGCAAGATAGCAGCGCCGGCTCCGTCTCCAAAGAGGACACAGGTATTACGATCGGTCCAGTTAGTGATGGACGTTAATTTATCGGCTCCGATCACCAGAACAGTGTCGTGCGTGTGTGAGGTAATGAATTGCTGCGCAATCTCCACGGCAAAGAGAAAGCCGGCGCATGCTGCGGAAATATCGAGGCAGGCGGCATTGGTCGCCCCAATCTTCTTCTGAACGAAACAGGCCGTCGCCGGAAAAAGCATATCCGGAGTCGCTGTTGCGACGAGAATGAGATCGATCTCCTTTGCGGAGATTTTTGCCTGTTCGAGGGCTTTGAGCGCGGCCTTGGTTGCCATATCGCTGGTGTTTTCATCCTTTCCCGCGATGCGTCGCTCTTTGATGCCGGTGCGAGTAGTGATCCAGTCGTCGCTTGTATCGACCATCCGCGAGAGGTCTGCATTGGTCAGAATCTTTTCGGGTACGTAGCTGCCCGTACCGATGATAGAAACCGTGCGCAGGGGCTTATCGGAGCGCAGGCTCGAGCGAGGCTGTCGTTTCATAATAACGGCGAATCTCCTCGACGATATGCGGGTTCACCTGCTGTTCAATCGACTCGGCGGCGACACGCAACGCGTTTTTGACGGCTAGCGGCGTGCTCGCGCCATGCGCGATGATACAAATGCCGTTCACGCCGAGAAGCGGGCTGCCGCCGTACTCTTCATAATTCGTCTTGTCCTTAATCGTCCCAATGGCATTCTTCGCGAGCACTGCGCCCACTTTTCGCATCGGCGTGCGCATG
>DASXMV010000166.1:0-4062 GCA_036495465.1 Candidatus Udaeobacter sp.
ACACCGAGCGACAAACAAACTGTCATCAAGCCAGCGAAAAGCCACATTCCTCTAATACCGCGCCAGTAGAGGGCGAGAAGGGTTACACTTGGCGCGACGATGCACGTCACGATTAGCGCGATCGCAGCGGCGAAATAACCGGCCCCACCTTCAAATGAGGAGACGTGAAATGCGGCTGCAAGTCCGGCGCCCAACGCGAAGCCCAGAAACAAGCCGGCCGCGATGCCGATAACTCCCGCGAGCATTCCGGACAGAATTGCGCTGACGGAAAGTTTTTTCGTCGCTGGCTGCACGAAATTGATTAGCGCGGATTCGCCGAAACAGTGTTGTGCAGGAGGTCGATACGTTGATGCGTTTTTCCAATCTCCACGACCAGGCCCGAATAGCTCCATCGGCCAAGCGATTTGCTAGCAGCTACGTAAATCGTCCCCTTCCCATTCGGGCCGGAAATGGGGATGGAGAGGTTTGCTTCTCCGGATGCGCCGTTAACGTTGGTGTTTCCGGAAACGATAAATCCCTCCGTGAAGGGAGAGCCAAGCGCGTCAATCACGGCCGAGTTTGCTTTGGCGCGAGCCAGAGCTTCTTTGTAAACGTCAGTCGATTTCATCGCGCTGAACACGATCAATGCGATCGATCCAGTAAAAACGACGAGCACAACCAACAAGCTGAAGCAACCAGCTGGCACGAACCATTTCCAATTTCGTGTCCACCAGTTGCCCCTTGGCGTTATGGGAACTGCCGAATTTTGCTCCACGGCGTCTCTTCTACTTCAACCGCGAAGCCTTTGGCAATCATTCCTTGGGCGCATGTTGCTGAGCCGAATCGTCCGAGCAGTAATTTAGGTTAATTACCGCATCGACGTTAGAGACTCTCAGGCGCGATCTTTTAACTGTGTTTTGCCTGCTGCCCGTGCGCAGTGAACGCAGCAGAAGATTTGTCCGTCAGCTTCCACACCGTGCCCGACAATCTTGCAGTTACAATGCGGACAGACCGGCGCCAGCGCATGGATCGCGCATTCGAAGCTATCAAACGTGTGATGTTTCCCACCTACAACTACTTCGAACGCTTTGTCGTATTCATTCTCACAAACTTCGCATCTACCCATACATGATTCTTTCGCGGCTCAGCAGTCTTGCGGCGGTGTCCATTTGGTTGAGTAGAGATCGTACGGGAAAGTGATAACTTTCAGTGGAAGGTGGTTATGGAAATCCCAAGGCGGCTGATCGAATGCTTGGATGAAAACAAGGCGCAGTACGACCTTCTGCAGCACCCGTTGGCAGTAAGCGCTCAACGAATCGCTCAGGCCGAGCATGTGAAAGGCCGGTATCAGGCCAAAGTGGTCATCGTCAAAGCCGGCGATGAGCATCTAATGGTGGTGCTGCCGGCGGACCACCATATCGATCTCGAGAAGGTCCAGAAAGCGGTAGGGCAAACCGTCGCGCTCGGTAAAGAACAGGAGTTCAAGTCGCTTTTCGCGGACTGCGTGATCGGAGCGATGCCGCCATTTGGGAACCTCTATGGTCTGCCGACATACGTTGACCAGAGCCTGGCCGAACAGGATTACATTGTGTTTGAAGCGGGCACACACACAGACGCGATCAAAATGAGTTATCGCGATTACGAGAAAATCGTGAAGCCAAAGGTCAGCGACCTGGGGATCAAGCTGCAGATAATGAAAGGAGCATAGGCTTGCGTAACGCAACGCAATGGATGGTAGAAGGCCGCACGACAACTGTGTTCATGGGTCTTTTTTCCTGGCTCGCTTGCGCAATTGCTCCGATAGCTTCCGCAGCCGAGAAAGTTTCTTTCATCCATATCGACGGAGCGATCGGCCCAGCCACGGCGAGCTACATTTCGCGCAGCATTGACGAGGCCAAGTCGCAAAATGCGCAATGCCTGGTCATTCAACTTAACACGCCTGGCGGGTTGCTCGATTCGACCCAGAAGATTGTGCAAAGCTTTCTCGGCTCTGCGGTGCCGGTAATAGTTTATGTCGCTCCAACCGGGGCGACAGCAACCAGCGCGGGTTGCTTCATCACCATCGCAGCCAGTATCGCAGCGATGGCTCCCGCTACGACAATTGGCGCTGCGCATCCGGTCTCGATAGGCGGTTTTCCCAGTGGCGGAGAGGAAAAGACCGACGAAACGATGAAGCAAAAGCTCGAGAATTTTTCTGTGAGCTATATCGAGACCATCGCAGGCAAGCGCCAGCGGAACGTCGATTGGGCCAAGTCTGCGGTAAAGGACAGTGCGTCCATTACCGCTGAAAAAGCACTCCAATTAAAGGTGATCGATCTAATCGCCACGGATATGTCGGATTTGTTGCAAAAACTGAACGGACGCGTCGTGGATGGAAAGACGCTTCACACGGCAGGCGCCGGGATTTCGGAAATCAAAATGTCACCTGCCGAACAAATTTTTCAAAAACTTTGGCGTCCCGAGGTGATGTTCATTCTCATGCTGGTCGCGATCTATGGAATCATCGGAGAACTGACCACACCCGGCGCGATTCTTCCCGGAGTTGTTGGCGCGATTGCTTTAGTTCTCGCTCTTTATCTGGCAGCCATTTTACCAGTCAACGTGACCGGACTTGTTTTGATCGGGCTCGCATTGATGCTCTTTGTCTTCGACATTTACGCCACCACGCATGGCGTACTGACGGTCGGCGGAATCGCTGCCTTTCTGATCGGTTCGATGATGCTCTTCAACCGTGCTGATCCGCTTTTTCGCTTATCGCTCAATTACATCATTCCTGCGACATTGGTCACTGCGGCGTTCTTTGTTTTCGTCGTTGGAAAAGGTCTGCGTGCGCAACGGTTGCCGGTAAAGGTGGGAAAGGAAACGCTGATTGGAAAAACCGTGACCACATTGACGCCGATCGACTCGCGCAGCGGCCGCATTTTCGTTGAAGGCGAATACTGGAATGCCGTCAGCGATACGCCTATTGAAAAAGACGAACAGGCTGAAATTGCGGCGATAAAAGGATTGACTGTAAAACTGCAACCCAAAGGAAAACAAAGCCATGCAATTAGTTGAAGCACTGCCGCGATTGGTCGGTTGGGCTATCCCGATCATTATTCTTATCGTTATCATTTTGCCGCAGGCCGTTCGCGTCCTCCGGGAATACGAACGCGCCGTCATTTTTCGCCTTGGAAAACTACTCGGCGAAAAAGGACCCGGATTGATTTTCCTGATCCCGATTGTCGATCGGATGGTGCGAATGGATTTACGCGTTATCACGATCGACGTCCCGCGGCAGGAAGTCATGACCCGCGACAACGTTCCTGTGAGCGTCGATGCGGTGCTCTACTTTCGCGTGATCGATCCGCAGGCTGCCGTAGTGAAAGTAGAGAATTTTCTAAAAGCCACTTCACTGATCGCCCAGACCACTTTGCGCAGCGTACTCGGCCAGGCTGAGTTGGATGAGTTGCTGGCCCACCGCGAAAAAATCAATCAGACGCTGCAGGAAATTATCGACAGGCAGACGGACCCGTGGGGGATCAAAGTGACCGCAGTTGAGGTTAAAGATGTTGCACTGCCGGATACTATGAAGCGAGCCATGGCCAAGCAGGCCGAAGCCGAACGTGAACGACGAGCAAAAATCGTTAATGCCGAGGGTGAATTTCAGGCCGCGGAAAAAATGGTGCAAGCGGCGGCCACAATGAGCAGGGAACCAATGGCATTGCAACTGCGCTTCCTGCAAACCATGCGCGAAATTTCAAGCGAACATAACACCACCACGTTTCTTCCGGTCCCGCTCGATCTCTTTACGTCATTGGTTAAAAGGAGCGAACCACCGAAGTCGTAGCGCTCGGAAACCGTCCAACGCCCAATTGCCAGACACTGCGCGATCGAAATGTGCTAGGGCGCGACCGGTCCGAGCCGGACTGGCATCAGGCACGCCGCAAACGGGAGATCATGCCGCGCCGGACATCGAGGACCGGTTGGTAACCTTTCTCAAATCGCCTGAATCGTATCCGCATAAGCCAGCCGCGGTTCGCACGATTCAAACTCATATCTCATGGGTCTTCATAGCGTCGCCGTTTGTCTTCAAAGTGAAGA
>DASXMV010000167.1:0-3527 GCA_036495465.1 Candidatus Udaeobacter sp.
GTGCGCCCTGACGGTTCGTCCGACGGCGGGCGAATTTTCAACTCGCCGCTCGGTCGATGCAACTTAAAAAGCGATCGGTTCTTTCAGAATCGGTGCGCCATACAAGCTAAATCCGTTGGACCGTTCGATTTGGACATCCACAAGTTCACCAACCAATTCCCCGTGATCTTCTCCCGGCTGTCGTGTGCCTGGCGACCGCGGGAACACTACAATTTTGTTTGTGCGCGTCCGGCCCATCAAACGCGCCGGATTCGTCTTGCTTCGACCTTCGCAAAGAACTTCGACCGCGCGCCCCACCAGGCGCTCGCCGGCACTCTGTGTTGACTCGTTAACGAGCTGTAGCAAATCCTGGTTCCGTTGTTCCTTGAGATGTTCGTCGATTTGATCCGGCATTTCCGCAGCCGGCGTATCGCGTCGCGGCGAGTAGCGGAAAACAAACGCGTTATCGAACTGGATTTGTTCGACCAGATCTCGCGTCTGTTTGTAATCATCTTCGGTTTCGCCCGGATATCCCACGATGATATCCGTAGTAATCGCCATGCCGTCACGCGCACCGCGGACGCGACGAACGAGATCGAGATATTTCTCTGCCGTATAGCCTCGGTGCATCGCTTTCAGAATTCTGTTGGAGCCGGATTGAAGAGGGAGATGGACGTGTTCAGCCACCTTTGGCAAACGCGAAATCGCGTCGATCAAATCATCCCGAAAACCGATCGGGTGGGGAGAAGTAAACCGGAGACGCGCCAGGCCCTCGATTTCATTCACCGCTTCCAGTAATTGCACAAAAGGGCTTTTGTGGTCGCGCTTCAAAAACTCACGTCGGCCATAAAGATTTACGATTTGCCCAAGGAGTGTGACTTCCTTGATGCCGCGCGCGACTAGTTTGCGCACCTCTGTCACGATCTCGTCAATAGAACGGCTGCGCTCCGCTCCACGCGTCTGCGGCACGATGCAAAACGTGCAATGCATGTTACATCCCTGCATGATAGACACGAACGCCGTCGCCTGCCTCGGTGACAGCTGTTGATCGCGAATCGTTGATTGCGAACCGGATTCCTCCGCAACGTCGACGATTGAAAAACGTAAATCGTCCATTGTGCGATTCTGGTCAGTCGCGATCCGACCGTGCTCGCCGTGGCGAAGGCCTCCTAATTTCTTCGCTACCAATTCTTCTACATAATCCGCAACACGGTGGAATTTCTGGGTGCCAACGACGAGATCGACGTGAGGCATGGTCTTTAGCAAAGAAGCGCCACGCGCCTGAGCCATACAGCCAAGGAAACCAAAAACAACGTGCGGCCGGTCTTTTGCTATTCGCCGCAGCATTCCCATTTTGCCCAGCGCTTTTTGGTCGGCCATATCGCGAACACTGCATGTGTTTAAAAGCACGACATCAGCTTCGGTTTCGTGAGCGACGCGCTCGTAGCCTCGTGCGATGAGCGAATGAGCCACCTGTTCCGAGTCACGCTCGTTCATCTGGCAGCCGTAAGTCTTAATGAAAAATTTCGGCATGGAACGGGCAAAAACCATACATGCTTGGCAAAGCTACGCTATTTGGAGATTTCCGCTTTTCATGGTGGAGTTTTTTCGGATTAAATCGCGGTATGTCTTCAGTCAAAGACGATCCACCAGCAATCGGGATTATCGGCGGCAGTGGTCTCTACCAGATAGAAGAATTGCGGGAAACTCGGGAACACACGGTCGATACACCCTTCGGATCGCCGTCGGATGCGCTAATTGGCGGAAAAATTAGTGGCCGCCAGGTCTATTTCCTACCGCGCCATGGCCGGGGCCATCGCATTTTGCCGCACGAAATTAATCATCGGGCCAATATCTACGCACTTCGCTCGCTGAACGTCCGCTGGATCATCTCCGTGGCAGCCGTGGGCAGCCTGCAGGAAAAATATGCGCCCCGCGATGTGTTGCTGCCGTCGCAGTTTTATGATCGTACGAGCCGGCGCGACACTCATACCTTTTTTGGAGAGGGCATTGCCGCCCACATCGCGTTTGCTGAACCGGTCAGCACAGAGCTGCGCAATCTTTTGGCCGATTCAGCGAGGTCCCTGGGCTTTAGGATTCACAACGGTGGCACCTATGTGAACATGGATGGCCCCGCTTTTTCCACTCGTGCAGAATCGGAATTCAATCACCGCAATGGTTTCGACGTAATCGCGATGACGAATCTGCCAGAGGCGAAACTGGCCCGCGAAGCAGAGATTGCGTTCGCGACGATGGCGATGATCACCGATTATGATTGCTGGAAAGTGGAAGAAGAACCGGTCTCGGCCGAGATCGTCCTCAGTCATCTGATGGCGAATGCGGAAACGGCGAGGAAAATCATTGTTGACGTAATCCCACAAATTCCGACTGAGCCGAACTGGCCGGAGCATTTGGCCTTGGATACCGCCCTGGTCACTGACCGCAAGCTCTGGCCAATAGCGACCGTCGAAAAGCTGAAGCCGATCTTGGAGAGATTTCTGGACGCTTAGTTTCGGTTCAACCGCTGTAGCCACGGACCTGCGGTCCGTCCAATTCAGATGTCCGCCTCGATGACCGGCCACAGGCTGGTGGCTACAGTGAGTGTCGCTCGATTGTTTCGATGGCGCTCGGATTTGTGCTTCTTCGTGTGCAGTCGTCACAGTGATGCGTAGTCTCGCGGCACCTTTTGCCACGGTCGGATAGCGAATTGCCGGAACCAGGAATCCATCTCTTCGGAGCGCGGCGGCATATGGTATGGACACACTCGCAGAACGCGCGAGCAGCGATTTAGTTTTGCGTTAATGGGGCTTGCCTGGCAATGAAGATGCCAAAAATAGACGACAAACTAAGGCTGCAGACAGACTTTGGAGAAACCGACGCGATCTGCGTCGAAGTCCTCAAAAATCCGGCTACTGAAGAGGGAACCCTGCTGAAGGTCATGACACATGGCCCATTCGAACAAGGTCAGCAGGTCTGGATCCTCGATCGCGATGGATCAAAAGTCGGTGCTACAGTTGAAAACGTTCTTGAGCAAACCATCGACAGCGAAGTGACTCTTTCAACTGTCCTTCCGGCGTAATTGTAGCTTCGGCCGTTGACCGCACTGTCAGAAAATCAAGTCTTGGCTTTGCGGGACTACGCCGGCAAGACAGAAATCTGCGTATGATCATGCTTGATTTCGGCAGGAATTCTTAGTTGGATGGCGGCGTGCCCGCCCGGGATGACGTGACGTCACTAACCGCGACTGACGGAAACGCTTATCACTCGGCATTTACGACCACTCACTGGAGCGTGGTGCTGGAGGCGCGCGGCGAGTCATCAGCGGCCGAAGAGGCGTTGGAGAGTCTTTGCCGCACTTACTGGCGGCCGATTTATACTTTCGCGCGGCGGGAGGGTGTTAAACCAGAAGAGGCGAAAGATCTCACCCAGGGATTTTTCGCGTTGATTGTAGAGCGCAAAGATTTCCAATCCGTGCGACAGGAAAAGGGCCGTTTGCGTTCGTTTCTTCTGGCTTCACTGAAGCATTTCATGGCGAACGAGCGCCGTGA
>DASXMV010000168.1:0-3816 GCA_036495465.1 Candidatus Udaeobacter sp.
CTGAAATGAACGAAGTTACCCGCGAACGGCTCTTCGGATTTCATCACGCTTTTGACGATCGCGTGACCATTGTACTAACCCTGACAGCCCTCGTTCTGTTCCTGCTGGCACCGGTACTGATTTTTGTCGTGACCAAGTCGACCAACAGCACCAGCGATAAGAAAAACGAACTCTGGGATCGTTATCGGTCCTGGATTTGGCTGGCCCTGTTCATCCTGGTTCCCATTCTGGCAGGCGCATTTTGGACAATTCTGGCCGTAGCGATACTCAGTTTTCTCTGCTATCGCGAATATGCCCGCATTACCGGTTTGTTTCGGGAAAGGACCATCAGTTTCATCGTAGTCATTGGCATCGTTTTGCTCGCGTTAGCCGAGCTGGACAATTGGTACCGACTTTATGCTGCGCTGTTTCCGTTAACAGTCGCGTTGATTGCCATCGGTGGATTGATCCCCGACCAACCGAAGGGCTATATCCAGCGCGTTGGCCTGGGCGTGCTCGGCTTTGCCCTCTTTGGAAGCGCGCTCGGCAACCTTGGCAATATCGCGAATGATTGGAACTATCGTCCCATTCTTTTGCTCATCATCTTCGCAGTGGAACTCAATGATATTTTTGCCTACATCTGCGGCCATCTGTTTGGTCGTCGAAAATTTGCTCCTAATACCAGTCCGAACAAAACGATAGGAGGCGCGATCGGAGCAATTGTGCTAACAACGCCGCTGGTTGCCATCGGTGCGCATTTTATCTGGTTCGGCACTGCCCTCGACATGCCCGTGCCCTTAGTGGGCCTTGGCATTATCATCAGCATCGTTGGGCAATTCGGTGACCTGATGCTTTCCTCAATCAAGCGGGACCTGAGCCTCAAAGACACATCAAAGCTCATTCCCGGACATGGCGGCATTCTCGACCGGTTCGATAGCCTCATTCTTGTTGCGCCCGCAGTATTTCACTATGTGAATTATTTTGTCGGCTCCGCCGGCGGCCAACCACAGCGAATTTTCACTGGCTAGCAAATCTAATGGAACCCTGGAATCTCGAGCCAGCCCGCGATACCGGCCTGAGTCCAAGTGAGCGATTTCGTAGCGTGCGACGGGAAAGCGGACTTCTCGAGAGCCTCGCCCACCACACTTGGTTTTCACTGGTCCGAAGTTATTTCGCTATCGCGCATCGCCTCACGATCATCGGGCGTGAGAAGCTGCCGGAACACGGACCGTTTGTACTTGCAGCAAATCATTGCAGCCACCTCGACGCACTGGCTCTTGGTGCCGCACTAATTCCCCGCCATCGCGAACGCGCTTTTCCGATCGCCGCCGGTGACGTCTTTTTCCAAACAAAAGTAACCAGCACTTTTTCGGCAATCTTGCTCAATGCTTTGCCGATGTGGCGAAAGAGTTGCGGGCCGCACGCGCTTGCCGATTTGCGCTGCAAGTTGGAAGAAGAAAAAGCGATTTACATCATCTTCCCGGAAGGAGGACGAAGTCGAAATGGAGCGATGATGCCGTTCAAACATGGACTTGGCATGCTCGTCGCGGAAACAAACGTGCCGGTCGTGCCGTGTGGGCTCGTTGGAGCTTTCGAGGCGTTGCCGCCACACCGAAATATTCCGCGGCCTGCCTCGATCAAGCTAATGATTGGAGATCCGCTTCAGTTTGCCTCGACATCCAATAATCGCAGCGGCTGGTCGGAGATTGCGGCCTCCGTCGAAGCTCGGGTCAGGGACTTGGTCGCCAACGAGAAAACATCCTAGGGGAAGAGATCCCAGCGCCTCTTCTAGCCTTCTGCGTATCGCTCCAGCTTTTTGGCCAGATCGGGCGGAACGTGTGCCACCACCACGGCATCGCTGCCTTCATAACGCAGTTCCAGCACATGGCCGACTCGGTGGATCTCGGCGATCAACGCAGATTCATTCGACGGAATACGAAACCCCGACCGCAACCGCCAAGAGCTAAGTGCGTCTTCAAGCTGCTGTACCAGCTTGTTAACGCCTTCTCCAGTGCGCGCGGAGATGGCAACGCTTCCGGGAAAGCGCTTCAAGTACGATTCGGCCAGTTCCCGATTAGGCAAATTATCGATCTTGTTGAAGACGATGAGAGTCTGCTTGCCGTAGGCGTCCAGTTCCTTGATTACGGTATCGACCGCTTCCATTTGCTCGTCTACTCGTGGATGACTGAGATCTACAACATGGATTAGCAGGTCGGCTTCGCTGACTTCTTCGAGAGTCGCCTTAAACGATTCGATTAATGTGTGGGGAAGTTTTCTCAAGAATCCAACGGTGTCGGTGAGAAGAACCCGTTGTTTGTTAGGCAAAACAAAACTGCGTGTGGTGGGATCTAGCGTCGCAAAAAGTTTGTCTTCAGCGACAACATCCGCGCCGGTGAGTAGGTTTAGCAGCGTGGATTTGCCAGCGTTCGTGTAACCAACCACGGCGGCGACGGGCCATTGATGTCGCTTACGTCCTTCGCGCTGAATAGCCCGTGTTTTGCGCACCGCTTCAAGCTCGCGTTCCAGGCGCGCAATTCGCTCCTGCACACGGCGGCGATCGACTTCCAATTGCGTTTCACCCGGTCCCCGTGTCCCGATCCCTCCCGTCTGCCGTGAGAAGTGGTGCCACATCCGAGTAAGGCGCGGCAAAAGATATTGCAACTGAGCCAGCTCAATTTGCAACCGACCTTCCCGGCTACGCGCGCGCTGGGCAAAAATATCCAGGATCAATTGGGTTCGATCCAGGACCTTCCGCGCGAATAAATTTTCCAGGTTGCGGCCCTGCGCGGGCGAAAGTTCATCGTTAAAGATCACCGAGGTCACCTGTTGATCCTGACATGAATCTTTGATCAATTCGGCCTTGCCGCGGCCGATGTAGTACGGAGCGGTGGGTCTCGGCAGTTTTTGTGTAACTGTATCGACTACTTTAGCCCCGGCGGAGCTCGCCAGTTCTCGCAGTTCTTCAAGCGAATCGCGCAAATCCCATTTGGAGACCCCTTTCTTTTCGAGGCCAATCAGGAGCGCGCGCTCCTGCATTTTCTTCGGACGCGTTTCGATCATTCGTTTGCCCGAATCCCCGGAACCTTTCCGCGCTCCGAAAGCGCTCGGAGCAGGAGCCATTTTACAGCTTCGTTGTGACTAAGAAGCGACAAGTTCAGCGGTAAAAAATTAGTTTGTCGCCGAAACCAGGTCAACTGTCTTTTGGCGTAGCGGCGTGTTGCCTGCTGAATCGCGGCGATACATTGCGAGATCGACATTTTTCCATCCAGCAATTGACGAACTTCGCGAAAACCGATCATCTGCGATGCAGTTGAACTTACCTTCCCAACGGCTCGTATTTGTTCGATGACGCCGTCTTCAAACATCTTTTCGACACGCTGATTGATTCGGGCATAAAGCTCCTCCCGGTCCCGAAAAACAAAGACGCCTGTGGCTGCGGACGGTGAGTGCGGCGGGGCCGATCCACAATCGCTGAGGTCGACGCCGTCAGGAACTGCCCGGTGTTTGCGCTGGGTGGATGCAGGCTTCCCGGTCAGTAAACTAATCTCCAAGGCTCTGACCACTCGACGACGATTTTTCATATCGATTCTTTGAGCGGCTTCAGAATCGACTTCAGCAAGTCGGGTCCGCAACTCATCCAAAGTCATCGCGTTCAGTTGTTCGCGCAGTTCTGGATCGGCTTCGGGTAAGGACGCCAACCCGTGAGTAAGCGCCCTGATATAAAGCCCGCTGCCACCGACAACGATCGCGAGTTTGCCGCGTGAGTGAATTTCTTCAATAACGCGCGACGCGTCGCGGCGGTATTTTTCTGCGTTCATCTCTTCGTGGAGAGGCGTT
>DASXMV010000169.1:0-13735 GCA_036495465.1 Candidatus Udaeobacter sp.
GGGCGAAAACACCGAGATCAGCATCAGCGGCGCCGTCGTCGATTTTTTAACGGTGAGGCCGTAGTTGTTAACGTCGACGGGCAACTGCGATTGCGCTTGCGCCACGCGGATCTGCGTCAGGACTTGATCGATGTTCGGATCCGTCGCGACATCGAAATTGACGATCAGTCGAATGTCGCCGCTATTCGCGTTGATCGAGTACATGTAATTCATGTTATCGACGCCACTCATCTGCTGCTCGATCGGCGCCGCGACCGATTGCTCGATCGTCAGCGCATCCGCTCCAGTGAAATGCGTTTGCACTTGAATTTCAGGTGGGGCAATTTGCGGATACTGCGCGATCGGCAGGGCGAGAATGCACACGCCGCCGATGAGCGTCATCAGGATCGCGATGACGATCGCGACGATCGGCCGTCGAACGAAAAACTCGGACATTTGTCAGGGCTTCTTTTGCTGGTCCGCTTTTGAAACCAACGCGTCGGCGGGAGGGGTCCAGTCCTTCGCGGTCACTGTCGATCCTTCGCGTGCTTTTTGGAGTCCTTGCACAACAACTTTGTCGCCTGGCTTCAGGCCTTCTGTGACTTCCCACATCGCGCCGATGCGTTCGCCCATTTTCACCGGACGAATACTTACCTTATTGTCCTCGCCTACTACAGCGACCTGATAACTGCCCTGCAACTCGTTCACCGCCTCCTGAGGCACGACCATCGCGCCTTTTTTCATGTCGGCGACGAAACGCACGTTTCCAAACTGTCCAGGCCGCAAAACGTTTCCCGGATTTGGAAACGTCACATAATAGCGGATCGATCCAGTCTTGACGTCGAGACTGCGATCGAGCGCATAAAATTTGCCCTTATGCGGATACACCTCGCCGTTGCCGAGGATCAATTCGAAGTCGAGGCTTTTTATATAAGTATTGCGCTCCGTTGCGTCAGGATGGCGCGAAACGAAATCGGTAAACGGCCCTTCGCCCGCGGTGACGACCGCTTTTATCGGATCAATCTGCGACATGGTTGTGAGCGGTCCCGTACTTGGCCCGACCAGATCGCCGACCTGATTGTTGGCAAATCCGACCACGCCATCGATCGGCGCCGTGACCTTCGTATAACTGAGATTGATCTCAGCCTGTTTCACGGCCGCTTCGTCGGCTTCCACACTTGCTGCGGTTGAATCCGCAGCTGCGATGGAAGTATCTCGCTCCTGGTCGCTGATTACTTTTTTATTAAACAAATCGATGGCGCGTTTTCTGTCCGCTTCGGCTTTGACCTGGTTGGCTTTGTCTCTTGCCAAAGTGCCCTTCGCTTGTGCTAATGCAGCCTCGAATGGCCGTGGATCAATTTGGAAAAGCAGGTCGCCTTTTTTCACCACGCTGCCTTCCTGATAGTCTCGCGAAATGATGTAACCCTGCACTTGCGCATTGATATTGGCGTTGATGAATCCATCTAATGTGGCCACGCGTTCAAGCACGCGCGGCACATCGCGCGGTTGCACCGTAGTCACAAGGACCTCCGGCGGAGGTGGAGCAGTTTGCGCCGGCTTGCGCGAACAACCCGTGCCAAATGACGCCGCGATCAGGAGCACAGCGACAGCAATAAGGGGTTTCATCCATTTACTATCGCTGATCCTGAGCTGAACTGTCGAGCGAAGATGCAGCACAACTATTTTTGCTTCGCAGCCATGCAAATACCGATCCGACATCAGCTTTTCTCGACCCTTTCTAATGAACGGGAGTGAAGAATACTCTCGCCGGAGCAATGTCGTGTGGTTGACCAATGCCGTCGAGCGGGCTTGCCCTTCAATTGGTCCGTAGAAATGTATTTAGGAAATCATCGACAACGGCTCCTTCGGGGTTTTGTTGGCCATCAAGGTTTCGCCGATCTCCCGCGTCGTCTTATTTTTCGAGCAGTGTTAACAGTTCCTTCTCGTCCGTATCCAGCACGAACACGGCCAGCAGCTGGCGGGTTCGGTCTCGCTCGCATACCCATCAAGAGTGTGTCGATCGCCGGGGAACTCGGAAAAATTCTGTCCGGCCCGATACGTAACAATCGGGCGATCATTGGATTTGTTCATAATTTTGCGAATAATTGTTTTGGTTTTTATTTGGTGGGTACTAGCACGGGGGCGCCTTTGTCCTTCACGAAGAACACGACGAATTTCGCCGGTTTGGTTTGGCTGGCGTTTCGCCCGACGACGTGAACGTCTTCAGGGCCTTCATAGAATGTCTGGCCGGGTGTCAGAGTTACTTCTTTCCCGCCCCTGACTTGCATTACGATCGAGCCCTCCAGCACATAAATAAACCCATGTGCGTTGTGTCGATGTATCGGATCCGAGCTGCCCGGAGGATACTCAATCAAGAGCATCAGACCTTCCTTGTCAGGAAGGTTCGTCAGGTCTTTTGAAAAGAGCGGCGTCACCTTCGCTTCCTTGGGTTCCGTCGTGGCGCCGATCGTTAAGCGCACGCCTACGGTGGCGATGAGTGTGCAAACAATAAGTGCGTAAATGAAGCGCGGCATCCCGCCTGGTTGTGACGTTTGGATTGGTTTCATTGTGATGTTCCTTCCTGGTGTATGGGTTTGGTTGAGGTTTTAGTCTATGATCAGCGGTTCATTGCTGTGCGGCGGTGCGGCTAAGCCAGTCTGCGAAGTGGCAGGAACCGAGCAGCGCATTCTCGTCGGGGACAAGGCTGCGCGTTTCGAGCGTCGTGCCGAAGTAATGAGCTTGCTCGTCTGCCACCACTGTGCGGGGATCATGATGTGCCGCGAGGTACAGGCGCACGAGCTCGTCGAACGGGAGAGCGTCAGGTCCGGCTATTTCGATGGTTCCATTCTTCGGCTCCGCAAGGGCAATTTTGGCGAGGTTAGCAGCGAGGTCGTCCGAGAAAATGGGTTGAAACAAAACTGAAGGCAGGCGAACGGTCTGCCCACTTGTCGCCTCATCAGCGATGCGTCCGACGAACTCAAAGAACTGCGTCGCGCGCACAATCGTGTAAGGAATCGGCGAAGACTTGATTAGTTTTTCCTGGGCCACTTTCGCGCGCAAATATCCGCTCGCAGGAAGCCGATCGGCGCCAACGATCGAGACTGCAACGTGGTGCCCCACGCCGGCCTTTGCCTCAGCGGCGAGCACGTTGCGGGTGGAAGTCTCGAAAAACTCCAGTACGGCTTTGTCTTCCCACAAAGGAGCATTCGTGACGTCCACGACCGCCTGCGCTCCAGCCAGCGCCTCGTTCAAACCTTCTCCAGTGATCGAATTGGTTCCTTTGGAAGGGGATGCCGCTACCACTTCGTGGCCTTTTGCACGAAGGAGATTCACTACTTTGCTTCCGATGAGGCCGGTGCCCCCGAGAACGACAATTTTCATAGTTTTGTTTTCGGTTTCAGATGCTTTGTCTGTCATAATGTTGGCATCATCATCGCGTGATGGCTACGCGTCTAGCTGCGAGGTGTTACGATTATGTTTCCAACTCAGGGTACAAACGGCACCAACAGATGTTGCTGCCCGGCCATTCATCGTAGAATCCTGCATTCAGATCAGCTGCGCGGATGAGCAAATATGGCAATCGACGCGATAGCGAAAATTACAGGGACGATTACTCGACAGTAGCGATCAAGCTTCTTCGCCTGTTCTATCTGTTGATTGTTATCGAGAATTGTCGTGATCAAAACTTCGATCAACGAAAAGAAAACAAGTAGTGTGCTGATTAGAAAGAAAACATCCAGCCGTGTCATGTAAGGCAAACGTGGCAGCTGTATCCACGGCAAAGCGATATGCAATAAGCGTGAGCATCGAGGTCACAGCGATGCTGAATTGAGTGCTCGAGTTCGTCGGCTCGGTCCAGAAAACGGACCACGACATCATCACGATCAAAACGAGCGGAAGAATGACTTTGAGAATGTAATGCTGAATACAAAAACCGCGGAGTCAACGGCGGCTCGACCGTCGCATGGCAGAGTCCATCTCAGGGTAGTTTGTCGAAAAAGAGGTAAAGGGCGGCAATACGGCCGTCCGGGGCGATGATGAAATCAGTTCCGGCGTACGCTGACGCCTCACCAGCGCGGCCCGATACCCATTGGATCCGGCCGGCATTGCCTAATTCTTCGGGTTCTGCAATTGGATGATATTGGAAGCCAGGGTGAGTAGATCTGATCGCGCCCGCGACGCGATCGATCTCGTTGCGGCCACGGTGGACGCCCGTTTTGGGGTCGTAGAACACGCCATCTTCGGCCCAGATCTCGTCGATCGCCGCGCGCCGGCGCACGGGGTCGTCTTCACCGAAAACCTCCCAAAGGTTGCGGGTCAGTAATGTCGATATGCTATATGACATGGCTTGTCTCCTTTCTTAGGCGGCGCGAACTGCCTTTGTCGGCAACGCCGGCCGGGGCTGTGAAGATGCGAGGGAATTGCGCAGCATCGGTGCAACCTCTGTTCCGAGCAGTTCAATCGCGCGCAACATCTTGGCGTGCGGCAGCGCGGCGACACTCATCTGAAAGGTGAGGCGTGAAATACCGCCCAACGCGTGGTTCACTTGCACAATCTTTTCCACAACCGTTTCCGGATCGCCGACCAGAAGCGCGGCGGTTGGCCCAAGCTGCGCGTTGAAATGTTCTCGAGTCATCGGTGGCCAGCCCCGTTCCTTTCCGATCTTGGTAAAGCTTTCGGCGTAACCGGGAAAGAAATCGTTCGCGGCCGTGGCGAAATCCTTGGCAACATAGCCTAACGAATGGACACCGACTTTCAATTGTTTCAGGGAATGCCCCGCGCGTAAACCAGCCTCGCGGTAAAGATCGATCAACGGTCCAAACCGGCGGTGTTCACCGCCGATTATCGCGACCATCAGCGGCAGTCCCAGCGAGCCGGCGCGAGCAAACGAGGCCGGTGTTCCCCCGACGCCGAGCCACACTGGCAACGGGTTCTGCATCGGGCGCGGATACACTCCTTCTCCGTTCAGCGAAGCGCGATGTTTACCTGACCAATAAACGTGAGTGTGCTCGCGAATTTTAAGAAGCAGGTCCAACTTTTCGGCGAAGAGAGAATCGTAATCCTCCAACTCCAGGCCAAACAGCGGGAAAGCTTCGATAAACGAACCGCGACCAACAACCACTTCTGCCCTGGCATTAGAGAGCAGATCGAGGGTCGCAAATTGCTGGAACACCCGCACGGGATCAGCAGCGCTAAGGACGGTTACCGCACTTGTTAGGCGGATCCGCTTGGTTCGAGCAGCTGCGGCTGCGAGGATTACGACTGGCGCCGAATCCAGAAATTCCCGCCGGTGATGTTCGCCGATACCAAACACATCGAGACCGACTTCATCGGCCAAGCCGATCGCCTCGAGCAATTCGCCGAGGTGCCGTGCCCGCTCGATCGTCTGGCCGGTTTTACGATCGATTGTGGCGGCTGCAAAGCTGTCTATGCCGATTTCCACCTGTGCGATCCTCAGACTGTCTTTCCCCGCAAGGTCTTGAGCGCACCAGCCCAAGCCAAGAGCTGATCCAACATCGCGTTGACCGATTTTTCGTGGTGCTCGGCCGGTTTGAAAACGTTGAAGTTTTCAAAATCGGTCATCAGCGAGAGCTGGACCTGATTTTGCACGGTCGCGACTTGGAGATAGGCCATGACCGCGCGCAATTGTGACACCGCTCGAGCAGCTCCAGCACCGCCATACCCGACAAAGCCCGCCGCCTTGTTGTTCCACTCACGGTAGAGAAAGTCGATGGCGTTCTTGAGTGCCCCATTCATCCCGTGGTTGTACTCGGGCGTGACGAAGACGTAGCCATCGAATGAATCGATTTTCGCTCCCCAAGCCTTGGTGTGCGGCTTGGAATAATTACCCATGGCAGCGGGAACCGGTTCGTCCAGCAAGGGCAGATTGAAGTCTTTGATGTCGACGAGCTCAAAATCGGCGTCGCTGCGCTTTTGTGCGATCTCGTAAATCCATTTAGCCACGGCCTCACCATTGCGGCCGGGCCGCGTACTTCCAATGATAATAGCGATCCTAAGCATTGCGTCCTCCTTTTGTTTATTTACAATATATTGACATCAATATAATTGTAATCAATAAATAATTTCATGAAACGAGAACGAATTAGCAAAAGGCAGGACATCAGCGGTGTTCACGTCTGGCTCGTTCTCATGAAAGCCTTTCAGGCTCTGATGCCCCACGCCGCGGAAAGCATTGGTCGAACCAGGTTGGGCGACTCTGATTTTCGCGTCCTCGAGGCGCTCCTGCATAAAGGACCGCTCCCGGTAAACACTCTTGGCCCGAAAGTCTGGCTCACGCCGGGCTCGATCAGCGTGGCGGTCGATCGATTGGTCAAAAAAGGCCTCGTCTCGCGTAAAGATCACCCCGGCGACCGGCGTGTCCGCCGGGTTGAATTGACAGCGAAGGGACGGGCCCTGATCACCCGAGGGTTTCGGGAACACGCCGCAGCGATGGAAACGGTGGTCAGCGTTCTTTCAAAAAATGAGCGGCTGATATTGCTGCGGCTTCTGAAGAAGTTGGGGAAACACGCTACGCCAGAGCGCTGATGAGCTCAGCTGCGCGGATGAGCAAAGATGGCAATCGAAGCCATAACGAAAATTACAGGTACGATTACTCGACAGTAGCGATCAAGCTTCTTCGCCCGTTCGATCTGCTGATTGTTATCGAGAATTGTCGTGATCAAAACTTCGATCAACGAAAAGAAAACAAGCAGTGTGCTGATTAGAAAGAAAACATCCAGCCGCGTCATGTAAGGTAAGCGCGGCAGCTGAGTATCCACGGCAAAGCGATATGCAATCAGCGTCAGCATCGACGTCACAGCAATGCTGAATTGAGTGCTCGAGTTCGTCGGCTCGGTCCAGAAAACGCACCACGACATCATTACGATCAAAACAAGCGGAAGAATTACTTTGAGAATGTAATGCTGAACGTTGCGTGAAGCGATGAATTCGAAAACGTACCCCGAATACTGCAAGCCAGGTGTTAGTGCATAGACGCTCGCCCTGGCATCCCATTTTTCGATTGTCCAGTCGGGCAGCGTGACCGACGACGAGATCCCGGCGGCTTGCTGGAGTCCATCACGGATCCAGTTCTCGTCCGCCACAAACACCACTTCGTTAGGCTGATACCGAATTGCGACGAAATGAATCCGAAAAGCCTGCCGGTCGAACGGGAAGGATTGCAGTCGCAAAGGTTGAGTGAACGATCCTACATAGCGCTGCCGGTACAGAACAGTTCCATCAGGCTCCGCCTCGGCAGATTCCGGTAGCTTGCGAACAACTGAATTTGTTTCATTCGCGATACTCACTCGCGGTGTCCAGATTTGATCGAGCGCATAGTGCACCGCTCCTGTTCCCGTGTGCGCAAGGCGAGCATCTTTCCAGCGCAACACCACAGCGATGTCCGCGGTGAAGTTTTGTTGGGCACTGTCGATGTTAGCAATGTCCACCATCCAGATTCCGACGGACACCTGGGTTGGTCCGTTTCCTGACGTTGGCCGCTCAATCGGAGCAGGTGCTTCCGCACTACGGGCCAACTGCATGGAAACGACAAGAAATCCAGCGGAGAGCAAGAATCTGTTTCGCATTCTACGATGCCATTAGTGAGCCGGTTCCGCGGTCAATCGCGGTGTCGACTCTGTGGTCTCACCATATTCAAACGGGCTAACGAGACGCGAGATCAGCGACCGCGCATGGCCCCGCGCGCCGCGAAGGACTGGACGAACTAACCATGCCAAAGTTATGCATCGGAGCAGGACGCGGTCCACTGCATCGTCTGTTAGGCGCGTCTTCAAATCCGAACGCCGAAATAGAAAATTACAATCACAATGCTGTCGATTAAACCATGAGAAAAAACATTCCACCATAAGTTCTTCCTCTGATTTACGTAGAGCATCGCGGTTGTGGGCTCGCTCGAGTCGCCGCGAAAAGCTCGTTCCAATGCGGAATGGATCAGGCAGGGAATCGGTCGCCAAACATCGGAAGACCGCTCTTCGATGAAGCTCGTGTAGCCTCGTCTTCGATCACGTCCCAATGCTCGGCTAAGACACCGTTTTCAACCCGCACGATGTCCACCACGATCCAGTTGGGTACACCAGGACCAAGCCCCGAGAATCGACCGTGCAGCATCAGGAAATCTCCATTCGCCAGGGTCAACTGATTTTCGTATTTTAGCGTCGCCGTTGAATTTTTAACCAGGTCGAGAGGGCCTTCTCGCCCGGTCAGGGCTTGCGGTTCGCGTCCATCTCGGAGGCCCGCGCCAGTGCTTGCGTGTCGATATACTCCCGGATGTTCGTCAGTTTGCCATTTCGAACGGTTATGGCGAAGACCCAATGGTCCTCAAACGTCCTCTTCGTAAATATGATTCTCCCCTTGGCGAAGCCGACGACCAGAACCCGGTCGCCTTGCGCTACGAATTCGGGGGGCTCTGGGTAAGAAGTTTCCAACGTGTCGGAAGCCTTCTGAAGCAAATCCGCCAATCCCGCGTGCCCGCGGTGCGTGCCGGCCAGCGGCCAGTCCTCGCCCGGAATGATCCACTCAATATCCTCGGCAGACAACGCCAGCAGACCTTGCTTATCGCCACGGCCGAGTGCTGCAAAAAAATCCTTCACAATCTGAACATTCTCTTGTGTGCTCATCGAACTTTCTCCATTTCTCTTACATCCGATTGCGTGGTGTGCGTCATTCAGCTAGGACCGACGCCAAGTTGTTGCAGCATTAAGGAAGCTTCATTGTAGCAATGAAAGGATTTAATCTTCCCATTCTCAAGGTGAAAAACATCGCACGACGGGAAATCTATCTTCTTACCCGTGGGAGCTAGAGTTTCCGAAGGAAGCTTCAGCTCGCCTTTGTGCGTTCCCCGAATTGCCAGCTCGACAATCACGACATTGTCCGCGACGTGGATTTTAAATATCTCACGGTGGACGTCGGGGAATGCACTTGCTAAGGCGGCAATGGAGTCACCAATGCCTTTCCCGCGGAACTTCGTGCCGGAAGCCATATCCCACATGTATCCATCGTGAGAAAACATGGAGACAAACTTCTCGGTATCTAATCCTTGCCCTTCTGCGGCCGCGCACGTTTCTCTAATGATTTGTTCATTAGCATTCATATTAAATCCTTCGTTCAGTTGGTTAGTGTCTGTTTGATTAAAAGCTTTCAGCAAGCCTCTGTCGGAAGACGAAGGCTTCTTCTTCGCATTAAACCTGCGCCATGCCTCCATCGACGGCGAGATCCACGCCGGTGATGTATGAACTTTCATCGGAAGCGAGGAACACGACGGTAGCAGCGATTTCCTCGGGCTTGCCTCTGCGGCCGAGCGGAACTTGCAAGACAAACTGAGCTGCCGCCTGTTCTACCTGTTCAGCGGTGAGGCCCGCCTTCTCCAAAGCCGGAGTTTCGATTGGGCCGGGACTCATCGAATTCACACGAATCTTGCGATCCTTTAGCTCCACCGTCCAGCCGCGAGCGAAGCAGCGCACGGCTGCCTTGCTAGCGGCGTAGGCGGTAAACGCTGAATCTCCCCTTACGTTTGCGACTGAAGAGGTCAGGATCATCGAGCCGCCATCTTTGAAGAGGGGAAGGGCCTTCTGCGCCGTGAAGAACGTTCCCTTCACATTTAAGTCGAAGGTTTTGTCGAAATGAGCTTCGGTAGCCGTCTCGAGCGGTGCGACTTCACCCCAGCCGGCATTTGCGAAGAGTACGTCGATGTGACCGTGCTTCTCTTTCACGACGGCAAAGAGACGGTCCAGATCTTCTAAACGCGTTACGTCGCCCACGACCGTCGTGACGTTTCTCCCGATCAAGGCTGCGGCCTCTTTCAGCTCTTTCTCTCGTCGGCCAGTGATCACGACGTAGGCGCCTTCTTCCACGAAGCGCTTAGCCGTAGCCAAGCCAATCCCGCTGTTGCCACCTGTGATGACCGCAATTTTTCCCGTCAATTTTTTTCCATTGTCAGTGCTCATATATTTCCCCCTTTTTCATTTTTGCTCATTGTTTTTGTGAATGTGGGATTTACGCTTTGCCGCCAAAGCTGACATAGTCGTCGAGTTCACCGGCTTCAAACCAGGTTTTGACGTCTTCACGGGTTTTCGAAGACTTGCCCAGGTTTTCGGCAAAGAACGCAAGTGTTTCGGCGTCGCTGTCCGGTCCGCGTCTTTCCATGAAAGCAGACCAAGCTTCGATTTCCCACGGGGAGCGCGGGTTTTTGGAATGCGCTTTGACCCACTCAAGTATTTCCCCGTCGCCTTTGCCGGTCGCCAATTCCTTGAGCAAGGCATCCGGATCAAAACCAAGAAATTGCACCAATCGCTGATCGGTTGTGGAATTGTATACGTACTCGCCGTTTTTCCCGGCGACGGTCGCCCGGCCCTTGTCGAGCATGCGGGCCAAAGTCACGTAGTTGCCCAAACGAACGCGAAAGCTTCGTGGCGGGCGTTGAGTCAGATCAATAAAGAAATATTGAGTTTTCATAATTTTCTAGTTTCGAAATAACCCGGTTGGTCCAAATCGGAAGTCAACCCGGGCTGTGTTGGGTGTCGTTCCAGCCGTGGCATAACGCCAATTAAGGGATTCCAGAAGTTCTTCGCGATTGATCGCGGTATTATTCATCCCATTAGGCTACGCCTCCCCAATGTTTGCGGATAATGCCGGTTAGTGATCGCAGTGATGCGAATTTTGCATCACAATTTCAATCGTGCTGGAAAAGCTTCGCTTGTTTTTAGTGGTTCTTGAGGAGGGCAGCCTCCGTCGTGCGGCAGAGCGTCTGCACATTTCTCAGTCCGCCATCACGCGACAGTTGCAGGTGCTCGAACTTGATCTCGGCGGGCGCGTTTTGGAGCGAACATCAGCCGGGGTGCGCCCCACCAACGGGGGACATGCTCTTGCCGCAAGGGCAAGACTTCTCCTGACGGATTATGATTCCACCATGGCCGAAGTCCGCCGGCTGGTTCGCGGAGAAAGTGAACGGTTGCGTATTGGCTATATTGCGTCGGCTGCCCAAGAGTATCTGGGGCCGGCTCTGGCCGTGTTGCGGCGCGCTTATCCGAAGCTGAAAGTCAAAATGCTCGATCAAACGCCCGGTGAGATGATTATCGCGTTACGGCAGGGCGAAATTGATTTAGCATTGACGTTGCACGGCGCAGACCTGCTCTCGCGCGATTTTTATGCTCGTAAATTGGCGACTGTTCGGAGTCTCGTCGTGCTTCCAGTGAGCCACCGGTTCGCGGCCGAAAAACAAGTTTCTCTTTCGCAATTAAAGGGCGAAACCTTCGTCCGGGGATCGGACGACGTGGTGCCGGGATACAGCCAGCGGATCGTTCAGTTCTGCCGCAAGTACGGCGGTTTCCGTCCCCGCATGGTTGCCATTGTCGGAGCGGCTGGTCTTGTAGAATCTCTGGCACAGTCAGCGAATGAAGACGCGATTTCGATTCAACCAGCGTTTATTTCTCACCTGAACGTTCCGAACGCGGTGATGGTTCCCATCGCTGACGCCGGTGCAACCTGGGAACTGTTCGTTGTCTGGCAGCGGGGGAAAACCGCCGGGCCGCTGCGCACTTTGTTAGACTTGCTTCCTGCTAAAACATCCATCGCTGCGCACACCGGGAACGACGATCACCTGACGGCTCGACCTAATCGCAAAGCGCGCGGGCGTAACCATGCGCGACGAACGCGGAAAATACGCGCGACCAACATTTCCACGTCCGCCCGTGACGCAAAGAGAAGCGGCTGAACTTTGCCGGCCTTTTTCAACAGTCTGAAACTGCTGGCTCTGCCGACCTTCTGAAGCCTTCGCGTCTATTCGTTAGTTTGCAACGATAGCCGAAGCGGTAGCGTATCGAAAAAGATTAACTTTGGCGTAGATCGCCATTTTCGTCTCCTAAGGGCATTTCGCTCAAATTTCTCCAAAGCGGTCGCCGAACATCGGAAGACCGCTTTTCGATGTGGCTCGCGTCGCCTCGTCCTCAATCACATCCCAGTGTTCGGCTAAGACACCATTTTCAACCCGTACGATGTCCACCACGATCCAGTTTGGTATGCCAGGACCCAGTCCCGAGAATCGACCGTGCAACATCAGGAAATCTCCATTCACCAGGATCAACTGATTTTCATACTTCAGCGTCGCCGGTGAATTTCTAACCAGGTCGAAAAGTCCTTTTCGCCCCGACGGAATATGGGCGCTGTGCTGAATATAGTTGGGCGACCAATATTTCTCAGCGCTGGCGTAATCGCGTTGATTGAACAGGGTGTCGAACGCTTCGAGCACTAAGCTCTTGTTTTTCTCCTGGATCGTTTCGCTCATATTTGCTCCGCGATTTCATCGACGCGATCGGGATAGAAAGCGATATGCTCCTTGATCTGCGCAACAGCAGGATACGGGTTCTCGTACGTCCACACGGCATTGACGGACTTCTTTCCACCACTCGGAACACTGTAGTAATTGCAATCGCCTTTATACGGGCAGTAGGTGGCGTGATCGGTCCGTTTCAACTGGGAAAGATCGACATCTTCGCGGGGAATGTATTGAACGGGTGGATAGTCCGCTTCGCGAAGCGTCAATGCGTTGCGGGTATCTGCAACCACACGGCCCGCAACGGACACGACAATGTGAGCAGGATTACGCTCGATGGAAATCGGATGATCGGGACCCGGCACCTTAATCGGTTTCTCTTTCATGTTTCGTCTTTCGTTTCTAACCGCTCGATTCAGGCATTCGTTCCGCCATCTACGGTGAGATTCGCCCCGGTGATGTAGGAAGACTCCGGACCGGCGATGAACGCCACCAAGGAGGCAACTTCGTCTACGGTTCCATAGCGGTTGAGCGCGGTGGCCGCCTTTTGCGGCACCGACCACTCGCCCGACGCAGGATTCAGATCGGTATCAATCGGACCCGGTTGCACGTTGTTGACCGTGATGCCTCGCGCACCGACCTCTCTGGACAAGCCCTGGGCGAACATCTTGACGGCTCCCTTTGTCGCCGAATAGGGAACAAGTCCAGGTGTCATGACACGTTCGCCTACACACGAACCAATGGTTATGATTCGGCCTCCGTTCTTCATATGCTTCAGTGCGGCCTGGGTCGCGACGAAGACGCCGCGAACGTTGATGTCAATCAAGCGGTCAAGCTCCTCCAGGGTGGTTTCCTCGAACGTCTTGGGAACGGCCGTACCCGCATTGTTCACAAGGATGTCGAGACCGCCCAGTGCGGCGACGGTTTTGTCGACGGCAGCTTTGACGGCATTGGCGTCAGCGGCGTCCGCCTGAATCGCGATCGCCTTTCCGTCGTCGCGTTCAATCTCCTTAACGACCGCCGCGGCGGCATCAGCTCCTTTCGCGTATGTGATGGCTACTTTTGCCCCGTCTGCGGCCAGACGTTTGGCGATGGCGGCGCCGATACCGCGCGAGCCGCCGGTGATCAGCGCAATTTTTCCTTCGAGTTTATTCATATTCATTTTCTATGGTTTTCAAATGTGAACTTCAAAAGCTCATGGCCTGCAGGTTAAGCACTAAATTTGAACAGGATCTTTCCGCCTCGATTCGGTTTCAGAGATTGCTTGAACGCTTCCTTGAACTGCTCGAGCGCGTAGACGCGCTCCACTGCGGCGGAGAGCGATCCATCAGCTACGAGGCCGCCCAACTTCTGATAAATCTCCTGGATCTCCGATCGGGGCGCGTTGCGTATCCAGTTGATGAGCCAGAATCCATGGAGGCTAAGACCACGATAGATCAGGTCTTTCGGCGAAATGACCGGGAACTGCCC
>DASXMV010000170.1:0-9434 GCA_036495465.1 Candidatus Udaeobacter sp.
GCTTCTGACGAATGGTGGGCACCGTTTTTCTTTACCCAACTTAGAATTGCATCGTCATCGTCAAGCTTGTTGGCGACTTCCTCAAATGCATCGCCGTCAATTTTCATGAACGCGAGAAGATGCTTGTCGAACCCGACAGTCTTGTAGTTGTAACCGTTGAGGAGCCCTTTGCGATGAAGCCTGGCTTTGTCGATCAAACGTGGCAGATGCACAAGGCCGCCAAGTTTCGCGTAAGGACTGCGCGGATGCAGTCTTTGCATGGAGAAGACTTAAGTAGCTGGCAGCGGCCGTGCTGCGACCCCTGGAAAATCACTATCTAGAACGGGCGCGACGTCCGGTTTCTGATCCTGTAACAATTCTCCCTGAGTAAGATTGGCTTGCCCGATCACAAGCTGACCAGAAAACATACCGCCTTTTTCCACTGAAATTGCCCTCGCCGTAACGTCGCCCTCAAGCGCGCCTTTTCTTTCAATGGCCACGGTTTGCGCAACAATTTCGCCAGACATTCGTCCCCGAATTTCAATGCTCTCCGCACGAACCCGCCGGAAGCAGTGGATATCCGCCTTGCGTTCAACAACGACCCGGCGTGCGCTGATGCGGCCCGGAATTTTGCCTGCAAAATTGATCGTCGCGGTATCATCGCAATGCAGATTGCCGCGCAATCTTCCCTCTATCAAGGCGCACCGGCAAATCACGCTGCTGCTGCCCAGATCGCCTTTGCCTGTCAGATGAACGTCGCCGCGCGTCCGAATTGAGCGGCTGAAACCGCTCGTGATCTTGTAGTCACGCAAGTCAATGTGTGCACTGCACGACGGACAGATCGTCGAGGTGGCAGTGCCACAGACCTGCTGTTTCCGTTTACAGTCGAAACATTCGATGACAGAACTGCGCTGTTTTTTCCAAAATTCCTC
The DNA here is from genome assembly GCA_036495465.1 of Candidatus Udaeobacter sp. GTDB lineage: Bacteria > Verrucomicrobiota > Verrucomicrobiia > Chthoniobacterales > UBA10450 > Udaeobacter. The sequence continues at coordinate 912 of DASXMV010000170.1, forward strand.
AAATTTGCCAAAAATGGAGGAGCTGGTCGGGGTAGCAGCAGGCGTTTCTTCGCGGACTCGGAGCTTTAGCCCAGGTTTCGGCGCAAACGGTGAAAAATAGCGGCCGCACTGACGGCAAATAGAGCTTTTCGCCGCTGCGTACTCCATCTGTTTGAAGCCGCAGTGTGGGCATTCCAAACTGACTTTTGCAGGCGACGGACTGGCCACCGGACGCTAACCCTAAATTCCCTTTGTTATCAGCGCCCTCCGAATGCTGCCTTGATTGGCTCGCTGGATCGCAGAACCTCTGGGCGAGCAGGGGCCGATTTCGACGAAATCCCGCCGCTGGTGACTTCAGATTTGCCGATAAAGGTTGCTCCCTCTTCGATGACAAGACGCGCCGCTTTCAAATCCCCCTGCAGTGTGCATTTCGATTTTAGCTCGCAACGCTCGGCCACCGTGATGTTGCCTTGTACTTTGCCGTAGACGGTAATCGATTTGGTTTTTATCTCGCCGCGAATATCAGCGTTTTCACCAATCGTCAGGACGCCGTCGGAATTAATTTCCCCTTCGACCTTCCCGTCGATGAGAAGTTCCTTTTGGAACTTGATCGAGCCTTTGATTTCGACATCGCTCGAGAGAATGTCTTTGCCACCGTGATCTGCCATAGGTTTTGGATTATCGATGATTGTTGATGTTATTGGTTCTTCGCCATTCGCAGGATGATTATTGTCATCTATACCCGAGTACCGCGGCTTTTCTGCGACCGGCGGCATCGGCTTTTGCGGGACGAATCTTTTGAGCATTGGGTAGATTGTGGCAGTCGTCAACGTATGTCAACGGATTCTCTCGTGAACGCGCAACTTTTTAGCGTGGAACGATGCGATATAGTTTGAATGCATCATTCTGCGCGGAAAAAATCAGGAACGGCGGAGCGTGGGCGGGCGTTCTATCCAGAACACGACCCACGGAACGTGCAGGGGCGGCCTGATTCAAAATCGCGGCCGAATTTTCCGTCACACGTTCGGAATCGTACGCAATAATCCATTCTGTTTGGTGATCCTCCAGAATTTGGCGGGCTTTTTGCCAATCCTCGCAAAGAAAGAATCGCGCGCTGTCAGCAATGCCGACGAGACTTTCGTGCGAGCTTCCGGCTATCCCGGGCTGTCCGGACCAGTATGCGATCGATGGTGAAAGCCACCATGGCGCAAGAAACGGATGAATCTCGGACGATCGCAAACTGCCCGCCAGGTCACGCAATTGTGCTGATTCATTGCGGCGTTCCACGCGATCGGCCAGTCGTGCTTCGTCTGGCCAAAGTTCTTCATCCCAGTTTCGCAGAATGGGAAAGATGGATAGACAAAATGCGATCCAGACTGCCGCGGGTGGTTTGATAGGCTCGAGCAAAAACGGCAGTACCAGTGCAAAGATTACTACGAAGAAGTAGCACCAACGCGCCTGCCATATCGTCAGGACATATGTTGCTACCGTGAGCACGATAACGAACAACGGCATGGTATGCGCACTTGTACGTCCGCGTTTTACTAAGTTGATGCAAATTAAGAACGGCGTGGCGAGAAGTAGATAACCAGTCCAGCGCAACCAAATCGGATTTGCCGGCGAAATATTTGCGAGTTCGCCAATCGTTCGCGCCCAATTTTGGAAAAGCGAGTTTGAATAGAAGACCGAAAATGATGGGACGCGCCGCTCGATAAAAAGGGCAAGCGCGACGACAACAACAAAACAAATCCAACCGGCGGATCGATACCTGGCGAAGAGGGCTTTTGGATTTTTTAATGCAGTACAAACCGTGACCAGCAGGAATAAAACCAATGACTCATAGGTCGAAGTCCATATCGCTAATCCCCAGGCGACTCCGCTGATCACGCCCCAGGTCCGACGATCTTCAACGGCAACGGTGCCTTTTTCTTGCAGACTCCATTCCGCACAAAGCGCGACTGTCACGAGTAAAATTAGAAGGGATTGATGATCGGGCCTACCGAGTTCTGTTCCATGAACGAGAATAGGACTGATTGCATAAAGGATCAGCAGCGCCCAGCGGTAACGAAACTTCATCCGCTTCGACCACCACCAAACAAACCAGCCTCCCAGGAGCGCAAGCAATGGTGAAACGAGCGCGCCGGCCAGATCAGCCACGTGTGCTGAGAATGGTTTCAGCAAAATTGACAACGCGAGAATGAGATAATCGAATAGCGCGGTTGTGTGCGGCGTCGTACCTGTTGGGAAGTTCTCGAAGTTCTGATGCCGTACGATTGATCCCGGATTCTCTGCGCACATCTGGACGCGCGACATGCGCGCGTAACAATCGGCGTCAGTAAAATAAATGTTTCCGGCGACAAAAACGTCTTGATAGTTCGCGCATCGCGCCGCCAGGATCAGAATGCTAAGGATTATAACCTCAATGATATTCACGGATCGCCGTGTCACGCCGCCATCCCAAATGCGCGATGCGAAATGCGCAATCCGAAATTTAACTGGTTGCCAGTAATTCGGCGGTGCTCATTGCGATCTGCCAGGCATCAATGCCTGCCTAAACTCGGCTTAGCACAGCGGGTAGAGCAGGGGACTGAAGAAGAGTTTTTGCGTTTGTTCTCCTGTATAACTTTGCAACACGCGTTCTTCGTGATTCAGTGCCAAGTATGAAACGACTAGCACTCTCGGGACTCATAGCCTTAATGCCCATGCTACTGCGCGCGGATGAAAAGGAAGCGATGCTACAAGCATTAGGCCAATTCGAACAAGCATGGCACTCAACAGCGCCGTGCGCAGTCAGCAGCAATGCGTGTCAGACTCGCGAGATTTGGCTCGCGCAACAGGCCGCACACGCAGCAGAGCAGTACTTAAACACCCCTGATGCCAAAGAGAGCCAGTGGCGCCTGGTCGCGCAATCAGTCATCAAGTACAGCCAAGCGCGAAGCGAAGCATACGCGACGTATGTGGGCACCCGCAATCAGGATCCCGATGCGGCCGAGAAAGCGTATAATTCAATTGTCGATCCGCTCCAGCAGGACTTCGTAAATCAACTAAAAGCGACTTTGCGAAACGATGCGGACTCCCAGGAGATTACACAGCGTTTTGGGCTAGGTAATTTTTGAAGCGCGCTCTAGCAGCGACAGCGTTCTTAAAATCGAACGTCTACAAAGTCGAAGCCCGCTTGGGGGATTGAACCGTGACTGGATACTCTTTCACGGAATTCGGGCTGCTTGTCTTGAGCAAGAACACTCTTTTGGTCCGAACGACCGGCATCCCGGGAAACGGCGGAACGCGGGGAGAAATTGTACCTGCCCTCGGCGATTCGGCAGGATCAGTTTAGAAGGATAAGAATGGCTAACACGATTGTTACCGCAAAAAAGCAATTTAAACGAGCAAGATAGATTATGACTCACCTCTTTGATCCACTTACGATTCGAGATCTGCAATTCAGCAATCGCGTGTTTGTCTCGCCGATGTGCGAGTACTCGAGTGTCGATGGTTATGCGAACGACTGGCACTTCGTTCACCTAGGCAGTCGCGCGGTTGGCGGAGCCGGGCTCGTGCTGACAGAAGCAACGGCGGTTGTCCCGGAAGGACGCATCAGCCCGCAAGATCTCGGTATTTGGAGTGACGATCACATTCCTGCCCTTAGTCGCATCGTTAACTTCATTCATGAGCAAGGCACCGTAGCCGGAATGCAGTTGGCGCACGCCGGACGCAAAGCCAGCACGCGGCGGCCGTGGGAAGGCTCGGGGACGGCTACGGAAAACGAAGGCGGTTGGACGGATGTGATGGCGCCGAGCGCGATTGCTTTCGCCGAAGATTATCCAATGCCGAAAGCTCTCACCCTCGAGGGCATCCAGCAAATCGTTGCCGCGTTTGCGAACGCGGCGCGCCGGGCGTGTGACGCTGGCTTTCGCGTGATCGAAATTCACGCTGCGCACGGCTACCTGATCCACGAATTTTTGTCCCCGCTGAGCAATCATCGCGCCGATGATTATGGAGGTTCGTTCGAGAATCGCACTCGGCTCATTCGCGAAATTGTCGTCGCGGTTCGGTCCTCGTGGCCGAAAGGCGCGCCGCTGTTCGTGCGGATTTCAGCGACCGATTGGATGGACGACGGTTGGGATCTGGAGCAGTCGATTAGACTAGCGCGAGAGCTGAAGCAACTTGGGGTAGATCTGATCGATTGTTCTTCCGGCGGGACAGTGCCGCATGCCGTCATTCCGGCAGCGCCAGGCTATCAAGCCCCTTTTGCGCAACGAATTCGTCAAGAAGCCGGAATCATGACCGGTGCCGTCGGCCTGATTACATCGCCGCTTCAAGCTGAAAACATTATCGCTACTGGCCAAGCCGATGCGGTCCTGATGGCGCGCGAATTTCTGCGCGATCCTTATTGGCCATTGCGCGCGGCGCGAGAGCTCAGTCAATCAATTACCTGGCCTGTGCAATACCTGCGAGCAGCTCGCGGAGATGCACACGCGCGCGTGCCTGTGAATCTCGAGAAATTGAAATCCTGCTTCGAAGAACAGCACGCGATTCCAGAGAGGTGATTTCGCGTAGGTTCGCGTCCCTCCGAGGGAGACCGTCGCGAGCGAATCAAAGGTTGGCTTCGAATTGCGACAAGGGCAGCTTTTCTCGTCCATGTGGGAATCGCCTGGCGGGGATTGTCCTCCGAACGATTGTCAGGCATCATCTGACAGCTCTTTGAGGTTTAAACAAGGCTCGCACGATCGAACCTTACCGCGATTCGGTGTGCTGAATCGCCGTGGTTTGAACCTCAATTCCAACAGACTATCTGGTTTCCACTCTTCACGAAGCCTTTCGTTGCGATCGTATCTGTCCGTTGTGCGTAATTCGCAGATCGCAATGGCTCCGAAGTTGTTCCCGTATCTTTTCGGGAAAATCCAGGAATCGATGCCGGCTGTCTGCGAGTTTGATTCATTGGAGAACTACGAGATCCAGTACACGCGTCTCGCCCAACTGCTGGGTGGTAGCAAAAGTCTGCCACCGCCGGGTGAGATGGAATTTTTGCGTTCAACTCAAAACCGCGGGACGCATCCAGGAACCATCGATTTGCCGGAGTTTCTTTTTTTGACCGCCTTCGCGAGTATCGTCGCTCCACGGAGGGCGATCGAGATTGGGACCTTGGCTGGTTTTTCGGCTGCAGTGATTGCGGCCGCCCTTCATCGTAGACACGCCGACAAAAAGATAAGCTTTGTCGATACGATTGATCGGAACACGCGTAGCATTATCGACTCAAGCAAGCCGGTTGGTTTTCAAATACCGGAAATCATTCCGCATTTGCCCGATGCCGTTCGCATACACGCCCCGGCAGATTCCGCCAGGATTCGCGAACTCGCCCGGCACGACGAACTCGAGTTCGTTTTCATTGACGGAGACCATCAGCATCCTCGGCCGCTTCTTGATCTGTTGCGGATCGCGCCATATATGCGCCCCGACGGTTGGATTTTGCTGCACGACATTACGCTTGGCAGTATGGGAGTAGCCGCGAAAAACCGCGGGCAGACCCTCCCATATCGACCGTCATTTGGCGCGGAGTGGCTGTTTGCAGCGTGGCCTTTTCGCAAGATCAGTAATGCAAATATTGGCGCCATCCAGATGCCGGGCAAAAAACCTGCTATCATTCCAATGGCGTTACGATTGATGAAGCTGCCGTTTGAAATGAGCGTCTCCAGTCATTCGAAGGTTCAACGTGCGTTAGACGGGAGTATCGTGGAGCTACTGACTGAAACTCCCAATGGAAAGTCCAAAATCAGACAGAAAAAGTACTTGTTTGGTCTCTAGACAATCTGCGTAAAGTCAGCTTTTATCTGACAACGTCTGGCGCGGCATTTCACGGATTGTTCCTCGCTGTTTGTGGTACGCGCTTGAGCACTTCGAGCTGCGCGGCTACTTTCTGGAGTCCATCAGTAAGCGCTTCAATCTGCTTTTGCTGTGCGTGTAGGTGCTGTGGGTGTGTTACTGGCGGCTGTGAACGGCTGCTCGCCTGCGGACGGACCGGAAAGGGCGGAGGTGCATTACGATGAATAGCCGCACATTCGTTCTTGGTTTGATTGTGGGTATCCTTGCCACTGTTACCATGGACGTCGTGGCCATGATCGCTCTTCGGTTTGGCGTCGCGGGGCGGGGGCCGCGTCGAACCGGTCCTGATCTAATCGGCCGCTGGATCGGCTACCTGTTACGAGGCAAGCTCAGGCACAGGGACATCCTGCAGACGCCACCCTTGCAAGGAGAGCTATTTTTGGGACTAGCCGCGCACTATTTGATTGGGATCGCGCTGACTCTTTTGTACATCGGCCTGTTGGTTGTCGCACATGCGACGTCGACGGCCCTCAATGCCGTTCTTTACGGAACGGCCACCACTGTTCTGCCCTGGTTCCTCATGTTCCCATCACAGGGGATGGGCTGGCTGGGATTGGATGCGCCGGGTGACGCTCATCTGGCTCGCGTAAGCCTGTTCAATCACATCGTGTTTGGCCTGGGTTTGGCCCTGTGGATGGCAGTGCTTATCCCAATCTGAAATTCACCTGCCTCCTGCCCTGTCGATAGAACATTTTGATTACTGACAGTAGTACTCAAGGTGTTCAAACGACCTTGCATATCCACGAATCCGCCTAACCAATTGATGAATCAGCGGCGTGATTGAAGCGATGTAACTAAGCTTGCTACGGGTGCGCCAGGGTCCCATCTCTTTTTCGTTAGACCTAAACATGCTCGACCAAACAACAACAGCCGCAGCCGCTACCTAACCAAGGCTCCAATTGGTATTCACGGAACTGTAAGTAGCTTATCCCTGTTTATGTATCATCGCATTTTGGCTAAAATAGGATTGACGTTAATTTCTGCGGCTACCAGAATCACCCCGCACTAAGTCCGTTAGGCATTCTCCCCAACAGCTCCACCTGACCCTCTTTCCGCAGGGTTAACCGTGAGCGAAATGGCATCGCTCGCACAACAAAAGTCACCTCATGAAAGAAATAAGAAACATTATCTATTCGATCGTCGCGATAATCACATTCGGATTCTTTGCGGTATCGCCAAGAACGCAGGCTGTCAGTCCAGCTCCGGACGGAGGCTATCCAGGCGCCAACACTGCGGAAGGACAGAACGCTCTTTTGAACCTTTCCGGCGGCACTTACAATACAGCGATCGGTTGGTTATCTCTCACCAACGATATTTTCGGCAGATTCAACACCGCGACTGGCGCTGCGACACTACTCTCTAACAATGGAGACCAAAACACAGCGACGGGCACGGGAGCGCTTTTATCGAACACGACGGGCGCCACCAATATGGCCAGCGGAGCATTCGCATTGTTTAGCAACACGACCGGCAGCGGAAACATCGCCTTGGGTAGCAATGCTGGCATTAATCTGACAACGGGAAATAACAACATCGAGATTGGAAACGTTGGCCTTGCTGGCGAGTCAAATACGATTCGGATTGGCGATGCGGCGATTCAACAAGCAATATTCGTGGCCGGCATTACGCCAATGACACCCACAGCGCCCAATCAAGCGGTGTTAGTCAATCCTGTGAGCGGCCAACTGGGGAGTGTCGACGTTAGCAGCTTTGGCGTGGTCATTACTACTCCCGAAAATACCGCCGTTGGCGATCAGGCGCTCGCGTCAAATGCGGGTGAATCCAACACAGCCACAGGGTTCCAAGCGCTGTTTAAAAACATGGTCGGCAACAAAAATACTGCCAGTGGTGCTAAAGCGCTGTCTGTTAACATTGATGGTACGAACAACACGGCAATCGGTGCATTTGCGCTGTCGAGTAACGTGGGAGGAGACCCGACCAACAGCAAAGGGTCATACAGCAATGCGGTCGGAGCTAATTCACTCTCCTTCAACGTCGACGGAGCTTTCAACAACGCTTTCGGCGAGAGTGCACTCCTGTCCAATCTTCATGCCTCTGGGAATACGGCTGTCGGCGACATTGCACTGACAAACAATGATTCCAGCGGTTTAGGCCAGGCAAGCGATAACACAGCTGTCGGCGCTGAGGCACTTTTGCAGAATAATGATGGTAATTCCAATAACGCGGTAGGCTCTTTTGCGCTGAGCGCTAATGTAGGTGACACAAATGGAAACGGCTCGTTTAATAATGTTATCGGTGTCGAAGCCATGGCCAGCAACGTAAACGGCTCTGGAAACGTGGCTGTCGGTGACTCAGCGGGTTTGGGCGTTGAGGGCAGTTTTAACATCTACATCGGCTTTGCCGCAGGGCCTTCTATGGATGGCTCACAGATTCCAGAAGATGAAACCATACGCATCGGCGATTCATTTAACTTCGCCTGCTTTATCGGCGGCATCTCAGGCGTACCAGTCAGCGGCGACCCGGTCGTCGTGAACGGGGAAGGAAGACTTGGAGTATCGCCTTCGTCTGCGCGGTTCAAAGATGACATTAAACCGATGGATAAGGCCAGCGAAGCGATCCTCGCTCTTAAGCCGGTTACGTTTCGCTACAAGAAAGAAATCGACATCAAGGGTACCCAGCACTTTGGGTTGGTCGCCGAACAGG
>DASXMV010000171.1:0-1648 GCA_036495465.1 Candidatus Udaeobacter sp.
GGCGCGGAAACGCCATGTCGCGCGCGCCGATTTGCAGCGGCAAGATGTAATTCATAATGCCGAAAAGTACGGGCATCGCGACGAGGAAAATCATCGTCGTGCCGTGCATGGTAAACAGCCAGTTGTACGTGTCCGGAGCCAGCAACGTGTTGTTAGGCACAGCCAATTGAAGCCGTATCAAAAGCGCTTCGATCCCGCCGATGACGAAGAACACAAGCCCTATCACCATGTAGAGAATCCCGATCCGTTTGTGATCGACACTCGAAAGCCAGGCCAGCTTCCAATGCTGCCGCTCCGCCGGTGTCAGAAGATGTGCGACCGTAGCGGTGATCGTCGTGTTGCCGTTCATTTTAGGGTCTCGATATAATCAGCGAGCTGTGTGACCTGTTCGTCGCTAAATTTGAAGTTGGGCATCTTGGCGCCGATCTTCACTTTCTGCGGATCGCGCAACCAACGGCGCAAATTGTCCGGCGTGTTTTCCGCGATGCCGGCACCGAGTTGTTTGCGACTGGCAAAATGGGTCAAGTCCGGACCGAAAGCTGCGGAAGCGATTGTACCCTTTATGGTGTGGCAGTTTACGCAAGTCATTTGCTCGAAAAGCGCGAGGCCTTTTTGGTCGGTCTCGGTGGCAGGCGGAGGAGCGGGGAGAAGTTGCGCCTGTTCCCACTTCTGAAATTCTTCCTCCGGCTCGGCGACCAGCAGGAAATGCATCCATGCATGTTGTGTTCCGCAAAATTCCGTGCAGAAACCGAGATACGTCGCGGGCTTGTCCGCCTGGATCCAAAGGTGATTCGGATGGCCCGGCACGGTTGTAAGTTTTCGCGCCAGTTCCGGTACCCAAAACTCGTGAAGGACATCCACGGAATCCAATCTTAGCGCGACCGCTTTGCCCACGGGAATATGAATCTCATTCGCCACGACAGCGCCCGACTTGGTATAACGCGCTTCCCACCACCACTGGTGACCGATCACCACGATATCGGGCTTCGGCGGTGGTGGCGGATCCGAGATTCCCATGGTTCTGGCCGAGAGCACGAACAGAATCGTGACGATGGCAAGCGGTATCACGGTCCATACGATCTCGATGGTGTTATTCCCTGAGGTTTGGTCCGGATCGCGCTCGCCTTCGCGCCATCGGGGGGAACGCACCCATGCATAGGTAACGATGCCAACGACCACCAAGAAAATGATCACCATCACGAAGATGACGACGATGGCGAGATCGAAAATCGCGCGCGCTTGGGGCGATTGCGGATTGAACACTTTGATAACATCCGCGACTACAAGCGCTGCAGTAAATGAGTGCAGATTCATCGGCTTCCTCCTCCCGGCGCTAACCGGCGGCCACGCATCATCCCGCAAAGATGGAAGCCGAAAAATCGTGCGCGGGTCAAGCGTGAATTTCGCAACCCTGCATAGATGCGAGGGTGTCTCTGGGCAAAAGATCCAATGTTACGGCAATACTTCGATTGCCATCATCATTCCCTTGTCTTCGTGTTTCACGACGTGGCAGTGAAATACTAATCGCCCGACAATCTCGGGATTAGTGAAAGGAATGATCAGCTTCGCCTGGCCTGGCTTCCCATCTCGCTGGGGAGGAACGCTGAAAGTGTCGCGAAGACCGTCGAAATCCGTGGCAGCGCCGTTT
>DASXMV010000172.1:0-17910 GCA_036495465.1 Candidatus Udaeobacter sp.
AGAGCGGTCAGACAGTTGGAAAAAAATCTATCGCGCCAATTCTCCAGATAACTGTTCTGGCCCCAGCCATTCAATGCAACGAATCCAGCGTCGACGAACGAGGATAGAAACGGTCCAGAATCCCTGCGCACACGCAAAAAGTGGCGACACCACGCAGATTGTCGAAGCGCACAGACCCGCGAAGTAGGTAGCGCGTCAGACCCGCGCCGATCAGCGCCTCGCCACAATTGCTGATGAACCAGGAGACAGCCATGGTCAGAGGAACCTGAGATTGCGACTCCGCAATCATTTGTGCAGGGAAGGCTGCCACCAACAAGAACCACCAAATACGAGGTGGCGTCAGCAAGAGCGCCGCGAGCAAGATGGAATTCGGCGGCCAGTAAACCGACATTGGATGCGGTTGAAAGGTCAGGGCGAGCCCGATCTTTGCTCCTAGATAGTACCCGATGAAAACTAAAGCGCCGGCACGGAGCGTAGTCGGTTCGATGGTAGCAGCCGCAACCACAGCTTGCTGTGAGCGCAAATTCTGCCAGAAACGGTCGCTCGCTTGATGCGCCATGCCTCCCGGATCCTTAATCGTGCATTGTCACGATTTGGCAGCGAATAGCAATATTTTCTCTGGATACGCCCCACGCGTCTCACAGAGCGATTGCTGTTCGCCTAAATGAAGCTTCGATGCAGCAGAAAACACTTAACGGGCAACGATTGATATCCTTGAGCGATCGGCGAGCTTCGCGACTGCATCGCGTTCCAGGAGCAAAGTCTTTCCAGCTTCAACTGCGATTACGCGTAGTTTTGCTTCGGCAGCGACGCGAAGTGTTTCAACCCCGATTACCGGCACATCGAAACGCATGTCCTGACTTGGCTTGGCTACTTTCACCATGACGGCGCCCTGACGAGCAAGCGCGCCGCCACGTTTGATCGCGTCATTCGTTCCCTCGAACGCTTCCACCGCAATGACTGTTCCGTTCTTTACAAGAACAGTTTGCCCGACGTCGAGTTGTGCGATTTCCTTGGCGACTTTCCAGCCCAAATCCACGTCTTGTTCTTCGCGACGAGACAATTTCGAACCTGCAATCAAGCCTCGAGACGCAAGACAGTCTTCCAAAAATGTTGTCGCGGGCAAGAGTTCGATATCCATCTTGGCTAGTTCGTCTGCAATCGCAGCAAAGATTGATTCCGCGTTACGCTGCTTGAGTCTTCCCAATAAAAGAAGTGCTTTCCAATCCGGGCGAAGAGCGAAAAGATTCTTCGGCGCTATTTGTCCAGCCATCATCGCGTGATGAACCTTGTTCTGGCTAAAGAACTTCAGGAGCCGGTTTAATTGTCCCACACGCATCCATTCGATCAGTTGGACGTGCTGCTCCAGCTCTGGATCAGTTTCGCCAGTAAACGCGGCGCCCGTTATCTTTTTTACACCGGCATTTCGCGCCGCTTCAGCGAGCAATCGCGGATAAATACCGTTTCCAGCGATAATTCCCAGCGTATCTGGCTTCGTCACAAATCAAGAATACCAGCGCACTGAGAGCAGCAAAGTTCCAATGTTTTAGCGGTGTCCGCCGCGGCGGCACCATAAATAGACGCTTCACACAACCGCGCCTGCAATGGCTACCCGTGACGGCGGCGCTTGACGTGCAACTGAGCAAGGGCCTTTTGTAATGACGCCTGAATGGCGGCAACCTCTTCGCCAGTGTGATCTTCCTTCATCGCCGCCTTGGCGCGCTCAACCGCCGCTTCGGCGGCAGCAACGTCAATTTTCTCCGATTCAAGCGCCATGTCAGTTAACACCGATACTGCGTCGGTCTTGATCTCGACAAAACCTTCACCGATCGCCATGGAGGTTTCGCGCCCGCCCTTTATAACGCGCAGCTCGCCCGGCACCAGGGTCGTTAACAGCGGGACGTGTTTGGGATAAACCCCTAATTCTCCTTCGGAACCGGGTAACGTGACCATATCAACATCCTCGGAGTAGATCTTCTCCTCCGGCGTGACAATTTCCAATTTCAGTGTTGCGGCCATTTGTTTCGGTTCTTTAATCGATTAGAAACGTTGTCAGGCTTTCTTTTCCTCGGGCTCCTTTGGAGCTTCAGACTTCTTCGCCTCCGATTCTTTTTTCCCTTGCTCACTCTTCGGTGCGCCGTCGGATTCCTGAATCTCCGCAATCCCGCCCTTCATGTAGAAGTCCTGTTCAGGCACGTCGTCGTGTTTTCCTTCCAGAATTTCCTTGAAACCCCGGACTGTATCGGCAACCGGAACGTACTGGCCTTTAAAGCCGGTGAACACTTCTGCCACGTGGAATGGCTGGCTGAGAAACCGCTGGATTTTGCGAGCGCGGTGAACAGTCAGCTTGTCCTCCGGACTCAATTCATCCATTCCGAGAATCGCGATGATATCCTGCAAATCCTTGTAACGCTGCAAGACGCGCTGCACACCGCGCGCGACGTTGTAATGCTCCTCACCAACAATTTCCGGCGCGAGCGCTTTGGATGTTGAGGCCAGCGGATCGACTGCCGGGTAAATTCCGAGCTCGGCGATGGAACGCTCGAGCACGATTGTCGAGTCCAGGTGCGCAAATGTGTTCGCCGGCGCAGGGTCTGTAAGATCGTCCGCTGGAACATAGACTGCCTGGAACGAAGTGATCGATCCCTTATTTGTGGACGTAATTCGCTCCTGCAAATCACCCATCTCGGCGGCAAGGGTCGGCTGATAGCCAACGGCGCTCGGTGTTCGGCCCAGCAACGCTGACACTTCAGAGCCCGCTTGCGAGAATCGAAAGATGTTGTCGATAAATAGAAGAACGTCCTGGTTGCGCTCGTCGCGAAAATATTCCGTCATTGCAAGCGCCGAAAGAGCAACGCGCAAACGAGCGCCCGGCGGCTCGTTCATCTGACCGAAAACCATCCCTACTTTGGACTTCGACAAGTCCTTTTGATCGATGACGCCCGCCTCGCTCATTTCTTTGTAAAGATCGTTGCCTTCCCGGCTCCGTTCGCCTACTCCGGCAAATATGGAAACGCCGCCATGCTTCATGGCGATGTTGTTGATCAACTCCTGGATAACGACCGTCTTGCCGACGCCGGCACCGCCAAATGCGCCGACTTTGCCGCCTTTTGTAAACGGACAAACAAGATCGATGACCTTGATTCCCGTTTCCAGGATCTTCGCGCTTGTATCTTGCTCCGTGAGCGTCGGCGCCGGGCGATGGATCGGGTAACGCTTTTCGAAATTCACTGCGCCGCGGTTATCAATTGGATCGCCGGTAACGTTAAAAAGCCGGCCAAGAACCCCCTCGCCTACCGGAACGCTGATTGGTGCGCCCGTATCGGTTACGCTCATTCCGCGCTTTAGTCCATCGGTCGAAGACATTGCGATGGAACGAACCCAGCTGTCGCCGAGATGCTGTTGGACTTCTAGCGTCAACTTTGTCGGGTTGCCGTTCACTTCATACTCAATTTCGAGCGCGTTATAGATTTTCGGCAGGGACTTTTCGTCCGGAAATTCCACGTCCACCACGGGACCGATAATCTGAACTATGTTTCCTTTATTCATAAATCGTGACTAACCGCCGAGCGCCATTTGTGCCGTGGCGATCTCGAGCAATTCGGTTGTGATGCTGGCCTGACGCATCTTGTTGTATTCCAACGTAAGGTCCTTGATAAATTGATTCGCGTTATCGGTGGCGTTCTTCATCGCCACCATTCGCGCGCTGTGCTCGGACGCGCGAGCGTCCAGGATCATCTGAAAAACCTGGTAGGAAACGTAATACGGAAGCATCGCATCGAGAACGCCCTCTGCGTTAGGCTCGAATACGTAGCCTATCATCGGATCGTGATCTTTATTTTCAGCCTCAGCAGTCTCCCCCTTAGGCAAATCAAAGCGACTGATCGGGAGGAGGGTTTGCACCACTGCACGCTGGTTGATTGTGTTGATAAAATGCGTGTAGAGCACCGAGACTTTGTCCACCTCGTGCCTGAGGAATTTTTCCATGCAGAATTTCGAGATCGGCTTCGCTTCGACGAAGCTCGGCGCGTCTTTCAATTCAAAATCGGCCAACAGTTCACGCTTTGTTCGGGCGATGAATTGCCGCGCCTTTTTTCCTGTCACCACGAACGCTGTTTTAGCTGAATCGAAATTTGCGGCTTCCCGAAACAGGTTTGTGTTCAATGCTCCACAAAGCCCCTTGTCAGTGCTGATAATCAATACCAATTCTTTTTTGACCGGACGGACAGCAAGCAGCGGATGAAATCGTGGGTCGGTCCGTTTTTGCAGCGAAACGAGAACCTTATTCATCAAGGCGGCATAAGGCCGTCCAGCCAACGCATGTTGCTGGGCTCTCCGCATCTTGGACGCAGCCACCATCTGCATTGCTTTGGTGATCTGCGCGGTATTGCGGATCGATCTAATCCGGCGTCGTATGTCCTGGGTGTTGGCCATTACAAATTACGGGCTGCAAACCATTGATTGCAGATTACCAAGCAGCGAAATCATCGCCACGTCGTCTTGAATTCTTCCAGCGCCGTTTTCAATTGCCCCTCGAGATCTTTATCGATTTCCTTTTTCTCGCGGATTGATCCGAGCAATGATCCTTTGCGCGTTTGCAGCCAATCCTGAAGTTTAAGTTGGTACTCCTTAACGCGGTCGACTGGCACCGGATCAAGGTATCCGTTTTGCATCGCCCACAGCACTGCCACCTGGTCTTCCACCGGGATCGGGTTATACTGTTTTTGCTTAAAAAGCTCTACAATGCGTTGACCGCGATCGAGTCGCGCTCTTGTTGCTGCATCAAGATCGGAGCCAAACTGCGCAAACGCAGCCAATTCCCGAAACTGCGCCAGATCGAGCTTTATCTTTCCAGCAACCTGTTTGATCGCCTTGATCTGTGCTGCCGATCCGACGCGACTGACAGAGAGTCCTACCGAAATCGCCGGCCGCACACCCTGATAAAACAAATCAGTTTCAAGATAGATTTGACCATCCGTAATCGAGATCACATTGGTCGGAATGTATGCAGAGACGTCGCCCGCCTGGGTCTCGATGATCGGTAACGCAGTCAACGAGCCACCGCCGGATTCATCGTTCATGCGCGCGGCGCGTTCGAGTAATCGCGAGTGTAAATAAAATACATCGCCGGGATACGCTTCGCGACCGGATGGACGTTTGAGCACCAGTGATACCTGCCGATAAGCCACTGCGTGCTTCGATAAATCGTCAAAGATGATCAATGCATCCATTCCATTATCCATGAACCACTCGCCCATCGCGGCGCCAGCGAACGGCGCCAGATACTGATTAGTCGCCGTATCGGATGCAGGCGCAGAGACGATCGTGGTGTAAGGCATGGCGCCTTCTCGCACGAGAGTATCGAGCACTCGCGCCACGTTCGAATTTTTCTGACCAACTGCGACGTAAATGCAGTAGACTGGTCGATAGTTGGTATTCTTCGCGTCTTCCGCCGCTTTGTTCAGGCGCGCCTGGCTGATAATTGTATCAATAGCGATTGTCGTTTTGCCTGTCGCACGATCGCCGATAATCAGCTCGCGTTGTCCGCGACCGATCGGAATCATGGCGTCGATGGCCATGATGCCGGTTTGCACCGGTTGATTGACGCTGCGGCGCCTGATCACGCCGGGCGCGATTTTTTCCAGCGGGTAAAACGTTTCAGTCTTGATCGGGCCCTTGTCATCCAGAGGCTGGCCGAGAGTGTTTACCACGCGGCCAAGAAGCGCCTTGCCAACCGGAACCGAGAGGAGCCGGCCCGTCGTCTTCACTTCATCGCCTTCCGAAACTTTTGTCGTGTCGCCCAGCAGAATAGCGCCGACTTCCGTTTCTTCGAGGTTCAACGCGAGACCGTATATTCCGTTTGGAAATTCGATCATCTCGTTCAGCATCACATCGCTCAGTCCTTCGATTCGCGCGACGCCATCCCCCGTTTCACGCACGATACCGACATTGCTTTTGGTGGTTGCCGTTTTTAGCCCTTCAATTTTTGTTTCGATCTCTTCCAGTATGCTGCTCATGATTTCTATTGATTAGAGTTGTTGCTCGAGGCGCTCGAGCCGATTACGGACAGTTCCATCCCAGACATCGCTCCCCACACGAATGCGCATTCCACCCAGAAGCTGGGGATTAACGACGAAGTCTGCCGTCAGATCTCCGCCGTATTTCTTTTTCAAATTGTTGATGAGCTCCGATTTTGTTGACGAATCCACTTCGCTCGCGGTCTCGATTTTGGCCTGCCGTTTTTCCAGTTCCAGCCGAAGTAGACGTCTGTAATTTTTCAGGACGTCGATATACTGGCGCGGTTTTTTTGCGATCAGCGAATCGACTAACGAGTTGATCCTGCCGGGATCGAGCTGGCCGTCAGTAAAGCTTGCTCGAAGCATTGCACGAGAGAGCTGGCGAATTTCCTTGTTGATCTTCATGAGGCCAGCTGGCGAGCTGCTTCCTCCTGCAAGCGCCGTTGATCCTCCGGCGTTAACACCTTGTCGGTGACTTTGGCCGTAGTTTCAACCACAAGGCGTCCAACCTCGTGCTTCAAAGATTCCATGGTGCGTTCGTGCTCAAGCGCAGCGGCCTCCCGCGCCTTGGCGATGATCTGCTCCGCAGCCGTAATCGCCTCCTGCTGCTTGCGCTCAGACAAGTGCGCCGCGCTTTCACGCGCTTCGTCGATCATCTTCTGCGCGTCCTCATTCGCCTTTGCGAGAATCTCCTGGTAACGCTGCTCCGCTTCCGCAAGTTGCTTTTTGATTTTCTCGGCATTGAGTTGCCCCTCCTCGATCTTGCGGCGGCGTTCCTCCAGCACCGCGAGGATGGGTTTGTAGGCAAAGCGCTGCAGAAGATAGGCGACGATGCAGAAACTGATGACCTGCGATAGAAACAGCTTCCAATTCCAGCCGAATGTCTCGGCCGTTTCGCGCAAAATATCGGTCACGCCTCCGCTGCTGGCGGCAATTATCAGATTCATAAATTAAAGTTCGGGCGCAGCATCGATTGCCTCCGCCGTAAAATTAGTGAACGAGATAGAGCGCGTAAAACACGATCGCCTCGGTCAACGCGATGGCGAGAATCCCGTGCACGAGCACCTGCGTGAACGCACCGGGATTACGACCGACCGCGCTGGTCATCCCCAGGCCAGTCAAGCCGATTCCGATTCCGACGCCCATCGCGGCAAGCCCGACGTGAATGCTTCCGCTCATTTCTGCTAGTATTGGTAGTATCATATTTTTGTTGGTTGGTTTTGCGATCTCGTTACCAAGATCGCGTAAAGTTAATGCGCGTGCTCCGGTCCTCCCTGGTGCTCTGCAATCAACATTGTAAAGACCGCGGTCAGCAGCATGAAGACAAGCGCTTGCACAAAGCCGACGAGGACTTCGAGAAAATAGAATGGAATCGGAAGAATGGGCGACAGCCATGGAACCATTGTGGACATGGCCTCGAGTATGCTTTCGCCCGCGTAAATGTTTCCGAACAACCGAAAGCTGAGTGCGATTGGCCGAAACAGTATCGAGATGACCTCCAGCCAGCCGACGGCAAAGAAAATCACGATCATGAGTATTCTGATAATCCCTGTCGTCTCACCCTTTGGACCAAACAATTCTTTCAAGAATCCTCCGACGCCGTTGGCCTGGATCGCCCAGATAAACCACATCACAAAAAAAACCGCGGACATCGCCGTCGTCATGTTCAGGTCCGCGTTGCCGCCGCGTAGCAACGGCCGATCCACGTGGAAATTTCCTGAGGGATCGTAATGGCCCCAGCCGATTGTGCCGATTCCGGGAACCAACCCGAACCAGTTCACGAACAGGATAAAAATGAAAATCGTGGCATAAAACCAAAATCCCTTTCGCACCAATTCCCGGCCGATGATGTTTTCGAGAAAGTTGTAAAGCCCTTCGACCAACCATTCCCAAAAATTCTGAATGCCGCTCGGAATCGCTTTGACGTGCCGGGTTGCGACTTGGGAACAAATGATAATGCCTGCGGCGACAATCCACGTCACCAGCATGGAGTTCGTGACTCCGAAACCGCCGATCTGGACCAGCGTCTGTGGCTTTAACGGAACGCCCTCGTGCTTAGTTGCGGCGGCCGCTTCGGCCGCAAAGGCGGACGTTGCCAATACCGCGCTGGAGACCAGCGCCAACAGTGACATCGGTAAACAACGGTTGGGCATTTTTGCAAGCATAGCTGTAGCCAACATCGGTGATGCCGGCCTGCCGAGGTCGTCCGCCTTTGTGCCACACTCCCCAAACTACAGCGAAAAAGCCGCCTCAGCTACAGCTTGACGCGCATATGAAAGCGCGTTTTGCCTAGAATGACAAACAAAATTCTCGGGACGCAGATTATTTCGCGGGCACCTGCTCTGCAAAGCGCGGAGCCAGCTGAGCGACCCGCTTCGATTTCACCGGCTCCGAGGCACCGTTCAGACTGATCGCCTCTTCGTAAAATGATTCCAACTGTTCGATTTGAGCGTCCTGTTCAAATCGTTCTACCACTGTGGAGTGCGCGCGCGCTCCCATTTCCATCAAAAGATCAGGTGAACGCGTCATTAACTGCATGGCGTTCGCTAGGCCAACGTGGTCTTCCTCCGCGACAAGAAACCCGGTGCGTCCGTGGTCGACTGCTTCCGGAATCCCACCATGACGCGTCGCAACAACTGGCAATCCAGTCGCCATGGCTTCCAGAACCGAGTTCGGCACGCCTTCCTGGTCTTGGTTGCCTGATATTTCGCTCGGGTGCAAAAACAGGTGCGAACTAGCGTAGAGTTCACGCAATTTGAGCTGCGACAGGAAACCAACAAAGTGCACGTTTCTAAGAATCCCCAACCCGTCGGCAAGCATCTCCAGTTCCGGTTGCAAAGGACCCTTGCCAGCGATGTAAAATTCAGCTTTGGGATTGTCTTTCCTAAAAATCGCGAAAGCTCGCAAGCTCGTCGCAAGGCCCTTCTTCGGAATCAATCGACACGCCTGCACAACTCTCCATTCGCCGTCGTTCGGCGATTTTCTATTCGTGAACGGAAATTCGCTGAGCGGAATACCGGTTCGATTGATTCGTAGTTTCTCTGGCGGGCAGCCCAAGCTAACGAGTCGGTCGAGCAGCGATTGCGAGCGCGCAAACACCAAAGGAACGGCGTCGAAAAGGCGGCGCAATTTTCCCGGGTAATCTTTGATCTCTTTCTTGTGCGCCACATCGGCCCCATGAAACGACACCACGCACGGCTTGTCCCATTCCTCGATAAACGGAAGCAGGTGCACTCCGGTATGACCGAAATAGATATGCATCAAGTCGGCGCCATGCCGCTCCAATAAAGACTTTAGCGTCTGATACTCGCCCCGATAGACAATCGGCGGGCGACGCTCCACGAATTTCAACCAGCCGTGCACGAGGAGATTTGTGCGCCGCTTTGGTATGACTTCGATGTCGGCGAACGGAAAACGTTCTGCATTCTGGACTTCCTTGGTAACAACAAAGGTGTTGACGCCGCGAAGCGCTTTGACCTGGCGGTAAATGTGCCACATCTCCGACTTCAGAAAACTGGAGCAATAGCTCGCTACAACGCGTCTGCCCATAAAGCGGCCAGTGTCGCTAGAGATTTCGGGCTTGTCCACCTTTAATTGGGAAGCAACGGTCGTGCTCACGCGTCATATTTCTCCTGACAACACTTCCTTTAATGCGTCGATTCCTTCCCCAGTCCCGGCCGAGACTGGAACAATGGTGACTCTCGGAAATCTCTCTCGCAACACTCTTAGGTTCTCCGTTGCATTTGGCAAATCCATTTTGTTGGCAACCACCAGCCACGGCCGCGACGAAAGCCCCGGATCGTACAGATCGATCTCCCGGCGAAGATTCCCCAGATCTTGTACCGGATCCCGTCCTTCGCTCCCGGCGACATCAATCACAAATATTAAGAGCGGACACCGTGCGATGTGGCGCAGGAACTCATGCCCCAGACCAAGCCCGCGGTGTGCCCCTTCAATTAAGCCCGGAATATCCGCAATCGTCGCGTGGCGATAACCTGGCAAGTCCATTACGCCCACGATCGGATGCAAAGTTGTAAACGGGTAAGGCGCAACTTTTGGACGCGCGGCTGAAAGCTTCCGTAACAATGTCGATTTACCAGCATTCGGGTAACCGACTAACCCGGCGTCTGCAATCGTTCGTAGCTCCAGGACGAAATACCCCTGCTCCCCTTCTTCGCCATCCGTGTATTGGCGCGGCGCGCGATTACGCGAGCTTTTGAAATGCACATTGCCCTTTCCGCCTTCGCCGCCGCGGCAAAGAAGGAATTCCTGCCCATCGCGCACAAGATCGACGATTAGATCCATTTCGGGTTTCAGTTTGTGGATCGCGGATTCACTTGCGTCGGGAGTTTCCCGCCGGGGAGTAGAAGCTGAGGATTGTTCGCGCTCCGCGCGCCAGACGATCGTGCCTACAGGAACTTTGACGATCTTGTTCGCGGCTGCGCGGCCGGCCATTTTTTTTCCTTTGCCGTGGGCTCCGTTTGTGGCCTTGATAAGCGGCTCATAAAAAAGATTAGTTAAATTATCGACATGCCGGTCCGCACGTAGAACCACGTCGCCACCGCGTCCGCCATCGCCACCGTCCGGTCCGCCCTTGGGCACAAATTTTTCGCGCCGAAAGCTCACACAGCCGCGTCCGCCGTTGCCAGCTTGAGCAAAAACTTTGATTCGATCTACAAACATGACTTCGCCGTCGTTAGATTGTCTAAACCTTAAATTGCCAGAAGGTCACTGCTGAAGTGCATTGTATCATCACGAGGTGAGCAGAAAGCTCGCTTGCCCGATCATTGCGTGTTTGGGCAAAACTGCCATCCTTTTATTGCCTTCGACGCGAAAGGCTGTTCAACGGAACTCAATTTTAGGCGTCTAATGCGAATTAAGTAACAGAATCACCCGTTTCTTTAGATAAAATCATGAAATTATTCTTCGTTATTTTCGTTGCGCTGTTGGGCGCATTTAGCTTGCAGGCTCAGACAGAGTCGCCAGTCCAACCGGCTCCAAATTCCTCGCCAGCCAATCAGAACCCTCCGCCGCTGGACCCGAAAAACATCGATACATCCGTGAAACCGCAGGATGATTTTTATCTCTATGCGAATGGTGGCTGGCTGAAACAAAACCCTGTTCCGCCCGAGTATGCGCGCTGGGGCAGCTTGGAGCAGTTAAGCGAAAAGAACACCGAGGCCTTGCACAAGATCACCGAGAAGGCTGCCAACACGCGTGTCGACGCAAAAATGTCACCAGAGATCCAAAAGGTCGGCGATTATTACGCCAGCGGCATGGACGAAAAAACGATCGAGGCCGAGCGAATCAAACCACTCGAAGACGAGCTAAGGCGCATCGATGCAATCAAAGACCGCGCCGATCTACTCAAGGCAATCGCTCGACTGCACACCATCGGTATTGGAGCATTCTTCGAGTTTGGCTCTGGCCAGGATGACAAGGACAGCACACGCGAAATTGCTCAAGCGCATCAGGGCGGACTCGGTCTCCCCGATCGCGATTACTACACAAAAACGGATGAAGACTCGAAAAAGAAACGTGCCGCATACATTGAGCACGTTACAAAAATGCTAACCCTGCTTGGCGAAGCCCCGGCCAAGGCCGCGGAGGACGCGAAAAAGATCATGGCGTTAGAAACTTCTCTGGCCAAAGCATCCCGCACGCGAGTCGAACTGCGCGACCCGCAGAAGAATTACAACAAAATGACCCAGGCTGATCTGCAAAAACTTACGCCCGACTGGAACTGGGGCGATTATTTCAAAGCGATAAATCTTGCGGCTCCGGGCGATATCAATGTGGGCCAGCCCGACTTCTTCAAGGCTGCCGACACCGTGTTTAGCAAAACATCTCTGAATGACTGGAAAACATATCTACGCTGGCACCTGATCAATGAGGCAGCCGAAGACTTATCAAGAGATTTCGTAAGCGAAGATTTCAATTTCAATCAGGGTGTTTTACGGGGCACAAAGGAAATCAAGCCGCGTTGGAAACGCGTGGTTGCTTCTACGGATGGAGCTCTGGGAGAAGCGCTCGGAAAACTTTATGTCGCTGATTATTTTCCGCCCGAAGCCAAGGCCCGAGCTCTGGAAATGATCAACGATCTTAAAGCTGCGCTGGCAGACCGAATTAAGACTCTCGAGTGGATGGATGAGCCGACCAAACAGGAAGCGCTCAAGAAACTCGCTGCCATGAACGTCAAGATCGGCTACCCGGATAAATGGCGAGACTATTCAACGCTCAACATCGACAGGGGCCCGTACATCTCGAACTCCATGCGAGCGGCGAATTTTGAGGTCAATCGCGACCTGAAAAAAATCGGAAAGCCGGTAGATCGCACGGAATGGGGAATGACTCCGCCGACTGTGAACGCGTACTACAACCCGCAAATGAACGAAATTGTGTTCCCGGCTGGAATTTTGCAGCCACCGTTTTTTGATCCGAAAGCCGATGACGCTGTGAATTATGGAGGTATGGGCGCTGTGATCGGGCACGAAATGACGCATGGCTTTGACGATCGAGGCCGCCAATACGATGCGGCTGGGAATTTGCGCGACTGGTGGTCGCCGGAGTCAGCCGCGAAATTCAAACAACGCTCTCAAGCTGTGGTTCAACAGTATTCCGAGTATCAGCCAATTCCGGGATCGCATATTAACGGCGAGCTGACACAGGGCGAAAACATCGCAGACATTGGTGGTGTGAAGCTTGCTTATGCCGCGCTGCAAAAAGCGCTCAATAAAAATCCGAACGCGCGCGAGCAAAAAATTGACGGACTTACACCCGAACAACGTTTTTTCCTGGGTTGGGCTCAGGTGTGGCGGGCAAATCAGCGTGAAGATGATATACGCCTTCGCCTGAACACGGATCCTCATTCGCCAACTCACTACCGATGCAATGGCCCCATCTCCAACATGCCGGAATTTCAGCAGGCATTCAAAATCCCGGACGGATCGCCAATGGTCAGGCCGTCTGACAAACGGGTGAATATTTGGTGACCACTTTCTTGTAGGGCGTCTGTGTCAGACGCCAGGGGTAGCGTTTCACAGAAACGCCCTACAATTTCACTCTTTCACTACCTTCCCGCCCCAGCCCAGAATCTTCGCTTTGGCCCCGGCCGCTTCGGCTTCCTTGATGTTGCCGGCGCGATTGTAGAAAAGCGACAGACTCGTCCATCCGATTTGATCATTGGGCCGAAGCTCGACTGCTTTCTGTCCGGCTTCGATCGCTTCGGCGAAACGCCCGAGTTTCATCAGCGCCATTCCAAGCGCATGCCATCCGTCGAAAAAATCAGGCGCGATTTGTACGGACTTCCGGTACTTTTCCACAGCGCTTTCCAAGTCACCGACGGCCAGATCACCGTTGGCATCGTCAAAGATTTCGTCGTGCGTTTTCAACGATGCTATTACGGTGAACCGCAAAGAGCCGGCGCGGCAACTGCAACCAGATGGAATCCGCTGTCATGTCGAGCGAAGCGAGACATCTCTAATTATTCCGTCTGCTGGTTTAGCTGAAGAATTGAAATCTGAGATTCTTCCCTTGGCTCAGAATGACAATGGCACAATTGGTGTCCATTCGTGGTTAGCCTTTGGTAAACTGGAGGCCGGCCTCTTGTCCGCGGTCGCGCAGCCATTCCATCAAAACTATTCGCTGTTTATTATCGAGAATCCTTTTTTCAAATTCTGCCTTCTTCTCAGAAGCATTGGCAGCCGCGAAGGGCTCCCGCTTCTCCAGCACCGCGATAAATCCCGTTTCACCCGCCGGAAAAAAGTCGCTGGCCTCACCCGGATTCAGAAATGCTACAGCCTGTTTGATGAAGGAGAGATCCGTTGGCTCGTTTTTCTTCACTTCGATACCCTTCGATTCCGATTTCGTCTCTTCGATTATTGAAAATGGCTGGATCTTCTCGGCTTTCGCGCCGGTTTTTTGAATCGCCGCTTCAAGTGGTTGCCCGGACTGCTTCGCTTCGCGCAATTGCTGAACCACCTCCGCCGCCTTCGTTGACATCAGTTCCTTCGCTTTCGATTTCTTGATCGTATCCACGATCTTCGGTTTCGCTTCTTCGAGCGTGAGCGGACGTGCTTCGGTAATTCCCGCCAGATGCAAAATGTAGAACCCATCTGCTACCTGGATTGGATCGCTGTTCGGCTCCTGTGTAGAAAGTTTGAAAGCCGCAGTGGCAAGCGCCGGATCGACTTTCAGCTGGGGATCAGGCTCGGTTTTGGCAAATTCTCCCGTCTCATGCACCGGCATGTGAAATTTCTCAGCAGACTGCTTGAAGTCCGCTCCTTTTTCTAGCAACGCCTGTGTAAAATCAGTCGCGCGGTCGGAGAGCTTTTGCAGAGCTTCGATCCGCTCTTTTCCAGTTAATTTCTTTTCCTCATCGGTTAGCGCGAGACTGACAAACTCCACCTTGCGTTTCTCGTCGGTCTTCAGCTCGGCTTTATGCGCGTCATAGTGCTTCTGCACATCCTCGTCGCTCACTTTGATCTCGTTGGCAAAATCAGCTGCCTGGAACCGAATGACCGTCGCGTACAGCGTGTCGTGACCGCGCTCAAAATTCTCATCGAGCTCGCCTTTGGGGACTGTAATGCCCGTGGCTAAAAGTTGTTTGATTCGATTCAACGAGAGTTGATCACGAACCAATTGCTCAATGTGCTCTTCAGAAAGACCCATCGGTGTCAACCAATTCGGCGCAAAATCGGTGAACTTTCTCATGTCGAAGCCAGCATCGCCCTGGAACGCCGGCAACGTGCGCACCATATCGGCGATTTCGGCGTAAGTCGGATGAATCCCCAGCCGATTGGCTTCGTGGCGCAGCACCAGAAGGTTCACAACAAATTGCACGGCAGTTTGATTCGGGTTCGTGCCGGCGCCCCCAGTCAACGCCTGCACAAAATCGGACATACCGAGGGTCTGTGCCAGGCTAAGCAGGCGCACAGTCTGTTGCGCCTCCAACATCGAAACATCTCGATCATAAATTCGAGCGAAACGGTCGGTACGCATCGCGCCGTAATCCGGCCTCTGCACGAAATAGAAAACGAAGGGGATCGCCAGAATTGCGATCACGATCATCAGCCAGTCCCGGTGCTTGCGCAGTAACTTCATCATAACGGTGAAAATTGTAGCGGCGGCTGTCCTCAGCCGCAACCACGTGAGGCGTGAAAGTGATATGTGAGAGATAATGAGATCGACTACTTACTTCTCATCTCTCACGGTTTTGGTCGTCCGCCGTTTCGCAAATCAGTCCCCAGGCCTTCCGCAGATGCTCTTCAGTCGTGAGCACATTACCGAGACCAATTCGCATCACTGTTCGGCCTCGCAACTTAGTCTGGGTAAGATAAGCGCGGCCGCTCGCGTTGATTGTTTCGACGATTTCGCTGTTTAGCTGATCGATTTCGTTTTCTCTTGTAGCCGGGGCCGGTGACCCCGGTCCGGCATCACCGATGCCGGCTACAGCTTTATTTGCGTCCCTGCCAACAAAACGAAAACAGACCACACCCAGACTCACCGGTGCAGCCAGTTCAAACTCATTGTCCCCTTGAATCCAATCAGCAAAGAGATTGGCTAGCCGAATGTGTTCGCGAAGCCGCGCCGCCATTCCTTCACGGCCAAAATTGCGGAAGATGACCCACGCTTTTAGCGCACGGAATCTGCGACCCAGTTGGATTCCGTAGTCCATGTAATTTTTTTGCGCTTCGACCGTGTCGCCCCGTAAATATTCCGGCACAAGGGTGAAGACGCGTCGCAGTCGTTCAAGGTCACGCACGTAAAGCACACTGAAATCGAGCGGAACAAAAAGGCTTTTGTGTGGATTCACAACGATAGAATCGGCCTCCCTCCACCCGTTAGTGAGCGATTTGTTTTCGGGCAGAATGGCGAAGCCCGCGCCGTAGGCTCCATCGATGTGAAACCACATCTTATTCTCGCGGCAAATCCGCGCGATTTCCGGAACGGGATCGACGCTCGCGGTCGAGGTGGTGCCGACCGTGGCGATGACTGCCAATGGTTTGATCCCGCGGCCGCGCGATGCAACGTCGCGTGCAACCATTTCGCGCAACGCGCCCGTATCCATGCGGAATTCTGCATCCGTCGGAACGCGTTGCACGTTTTCCTCGCCCAGCCCGAGAGCAATCGCCGCCTTTTCGGCTGAGCTATGCGCCTGCTCGGAAGCGTAAATCCGAAATACCGGCGAACCCGCACCGACCAGTCCCCGCTTGCGCACAGACGGCGCGGCTTCCTCTCGCGCTACGGCCAGCGCGTGCATCACGCCAACAGACGCCGTGTCATACACGACGCCTCCAAACTCCGCCGGCAAATTCATCCATTGCCGGATCCAATCGATTACCAGCGTTTCCAACTCCGTGGCGGCTGGTGAAGTGCGCCACGTCATTGCATTCACATTCAGCGGTGCAGTGACAATTTCCCCGAGAATTGCCGGAGCAGTCGTCGTCCAGCCGAAGTAACCAAGGAACATCGGATGGCTCCAGTGCACCATTCCAGGAACGATGAGCCGATCGATATCACTCAAGATTTTGTCGAACGCTTCACCTTCTTCAGGCGGCTGCGCGTTGAGCGCGGCGAGAATCGCGCCCGGTTTGTCGTTTGGCGCGACCTTCAGTGATCCGAGGTTTTCTCTGAAATCGGCAATCCAATCCGCCAGCTCGTGCAACTGGTTGCGGAATACCTCCGGTGGAATATCGCCAAGGGTTTCTGCGTCGTTCATCGTCTCTGTAGCGCCAGCCTGCAGGTGATTAGCATATGAGCGCCCCGCTTCCCATAGGGAAACGACTACAGATCAAAAAGCAAAGCCAAAGCTGAAATGAAATGCGCCGAAATCTTCGAACGGGCGCGGATCCGGATTTACTCCGTAGTCGAGACGTATCGGGCCAACCGGCAGTTTGTAGCGCAACCCTGCGCCGACGGCATATCGCATATCGTTGAGCCCGATGTCTTCGGATGACGGCAGAAGATTACCGGCATCAAAAAATACGGCACCTTGTAGTTCTCCCAGGATTGGAAACGTGTACTCGGCATTAAACACAGTATAAAATTCGCCACCGACCGGATGTCCGTGATTGTCGTGCGGGCCAAGTTCGCGCTCGCCGAAGCTGCGCACGGTTGTGGCGCCGCCGTTAAAAAAACGCTCGTCGATAGGAATCGCGGTGGCCTCGTTGGCTCCACTGGAGTCAAGCGAATGGACGATGCCAACGCGCGCACCGAACGCGATCGATGATTGATGGAACCACTGCTGAAGTGGGGTTCCGGTGGATTGGTCTTCCACTACTCCAGGCGTCAGCGTCTTTGGCCCGAAAGGATGGTAGTACCCGACCCGCATCGTGCCACGAATATACTGAATGTCGCTTCCGAAAGCGTTCGAAGCCACGTCCAGCGCATTGCCAATCAGAAAGCCTCTGGGATTCACCAGTGGACTTTCACGAAAGTCCAGCGTGTTCGTGAATCCGATCGTGTTCACGAAATAATTTGTCGTGTCTCCGAGCAGAAAAACCGGTTTGATCTCAGAGTCGATGATTTTTACGTGGCGCCCCGAGAGAATCAAACCGATCTCGTCGTACTTCGTGATCTTGCGAGTCAGTTCGAGTCGTCCGCCTAACTCGAATTTCGTGTAGCCATCGTACTCAAAAGTAAAAGCCGTCGCCCGTGCTCTAAAGAAAAAATCCGTATCCAGGAAGAACGGGTCCTCATAAAGAAGTTCACCTCTGTAACTGCGCTGCGAAACTTGGACAGATGCCGTGAGCGGACGGCCGGTGCCGAACAGATCGCGGTCGCCAACCTGCATACCCGCAAGCGCACCCTCGTATGTGTCGAATCCAACCCAAAAACCAAATTCCTTGCTCTTTGCTTCCTCAGCCGAGATATCGAGCCGCAACAAATGCCC
>DASXMV010000173.1:0-7248 GCA_036495465.1 Candidatus Udaeobacter sp.
CACCTGGTCTAGCGCCTGCAAGCGCGAGGTTACTGCTAACACACGACGCAGCCAAAGCTGCGAGCATGATGATTCTAACTGAGCTTTTCATTTTTTTTCTTCCTAGGGGTCCAGTTGTCTCTTCGTACGCTAAGCATAGGATGGCCGCATTGGCCTCGTGGCTTATGGTGAAGCCGTTGATAACAAATAATAATCCGCCAGGTCAAGACTGAACCTTCGATATTTCTACTAAAAATAGCTCCTATAAAAACGCCCCGAATCCTTCAAATCGGGGATTGAGTAAATGATGCCTGGCGACCACATACTATAAAAGTATAAGTAACAATTTCGCTCGCAGTGAAGTTAGGCCGCTCGAGATCGAATCCAGCACAAGAGCGCGCGCAAAAGAGACCAACCGGAACCGGCGTATCAAGTGGCGTTCAGCCGAGCTGATTTAAGGCTTTTAAACTATCCAGCTAAAAAGAGCTGGCTTCTCCGATGAGCCGGCAGTCGGGTTCGAACCGACGACCTGCTGATTACAAATCAGCTGCTCTACCAGCTGAGCTATGCCGGCGTTTACGAGGGAAAATACTCTCTGGCGCGGCTCCCGCGAGTCTCTTTCTATACGCCTTTTCTATACGGCAAGGTTTGTGGCCTCTAGAGGCATCATCTTCGACTCGACCCGAGCGTACGCGCGGTAATTCGCATCATTTTGGCGCTTCTGCAACGAGGTATCGGCTCCGCGCTTGGAGCCGCGACTGTATTTCCTTGAGCGATGCTCAGCGGATGGGAGGGCGTGCATGAGCGTGTCGGACGAAAAGCTTTGGCAGCCGACTGCCGTGCAGAACCTCGTGAGATATGCACCATCGGGCACATATTTCGCGCACTTCCGCGTTGGCGGTAAACTTGTGTGGAAGAGTTTGAAAACCGCGACGTTTCCGTCGCGAAACAACGATTGCCCGACACGCTGCGCGATCACCGTTCGAAGATCGAATCATTGACTGCGTTTGCCGAAGGGAAAATGACGGTCGGCGATGCAGCAGACGTTTACCTTCAGAAAGTACAGGCGACCATATCACTCAAGCCGAGATCAATAGATTACCGCGGGTTAATGATCGACTTCATTCGCCGTTCCTGGCCGTCGCTTTTCGAGACCGACGTGCGCAAGGTATCTCCGCGCGATTGCGAACTTTGGCCCAGCCGATATCAACAGCGGTACTCTCCAACCGTCATTAACAATAGCATTGGCACGTTGCGAGCTATTTTCGATGAAGCGATCAGCTCCGGCGCGCGATTCAACAATCCCGCTGCCGGGCTCTCGCGGGTAAAGATTCGGCAGAAATGACTAGAGCTCCTGACGAACTGCCCTTCAATCGCGACCGAGGTACCTCGACTACTTCCGCTTTTGCGAGCCGGACCTCACATCAATTCTGCGATATGGAGTTGAGGCTGCTTTGCGATTGCTCTTGCCCGCCAGGCCTTTCGCGCGCAACAACAATCGGATGTCCGATCGCGATCGTTCCAAAGCCGCGGTTAGACCGAGGATGATCTTGATTCCCACAAAATCGTCGCCGCAAACGGCCCGAAGCGCTTCGATTCGGCGCAACGTGCGAATGGCATCACCATCAAAATAATAGCCGTAATCAGTCGTGTCCTGTGCCGTCGCGAGAAGATGATACTTACAATAAATAGCAATGGTGCGTCGGGGGACATCGACGATGCGCGATGTCGCTTCGATTGTGTACAGCGCGTCCGCCGGCGGCTCAAACAATTGGATCTCGCGCGAGGGTACGTGCGCGGTTTGGCGCGAGTATGTCGGCGTTCTGGTTGGATTAATCATTTCAAGTGCTGATTGCCGAATGCGCCACCGCTGCCAAAAACGGTTCGAGAGCACGCGCGCCGTCATAGCGTTGCCCGTTGATGAAGAAACATGGCGTGCCATTGACGCCGGCACGCACTCCGCTCCTGAAATCTTCTCGAATTCGCTCGGCGTGTGCGCCCGAAACCACGTCTTGAATGAAACGCTCTTCGTTTAAGCCAAGCGCGATCGCGTACTCGGCCAGTGACTCGTCATCGAGAGCATCCTGATTAGCAAAGAGCATTTCGTGCATCGGCCAAAAAGCTCCTTGTTCTCCGGCAGCTTCCGCCGCTTCGGCTGCGTGCTCGGCGTGCGGATGGACATTTGTCAACGGGAAATGCCGGAAGGCAAAACAGAGATCGTCGCCGAGTCTGCGCTGAATTTCTCTGACTATTGGCTGAGCTTCGCCGCAAACGGGGCACTCGTAATCTCCGTACTCCAACAACGCAATCGGCGCATCAATCGCGCCTTGAAGGTGATCGCGTTCCGGGTCGGGCAATTTCAAATGCGTTTGTTCGATCATTTCGCCTTCGCTGTTGTTGGTTTCTTATTTTGCAATTCCTCGAGGGCCGAAAGAATTCCATCGGCACCAGGATTAATTCCGATTGGCGAGACAAAGCTCCAGTGAATCTTTCCGTCGGCGTCAATTACAAACAGCGCTCGCTCGCTCACACCATCCTTGTCGCGGTAAACACCGTAGCGACGCGCTACTTCGCCCTTCGGTTCAAAGTCTGCGAGAAGCGGGAAATGCAGCTTGCGATGACGAGCGAATGCGGCATGGCACCACGCGCCATCCACCGAGAGCCCGATTAATTCCGCGCCGAGATCGTGAAATTCCTTCAACATTTCGTTGTAGAGAGCCATCTGATCTCCGCACACCGGACTCCAATCTGCCGGGTAAAACGCGAGCACGACCGGTTGGCCGCGAAATTCGTTCAAGGTAAGCCATTGATCGGGCGTACTTCGCAAAGTGAAATCGGGCGCGTCCGTTCCCGGAGGCAGCGCCTTCCGCCGGTTCTTGGAGTACAACTCCCTGTAAGGATCTTGCTCCTCGGACTTTTTAGCCGTCGCAGGCGTTGCTCCAGTCGTCGTCGTTGACATGGGGAACGATATAACCCTCCTATTATTGGATCGAGATTGGCTCGATGCGCGCGTCCAATTATTTGTCGGACGCGCGCGTTCGAAAATGCAGTCGCGGCGTTTGCTCAGGCGACTTTGACCTCAATTTGTTTGGGTTGGGCATGCTCGCTCTTTGGCACATGCACCGTGAGCATGCCATTCTTGAATTCCGCGTTCACTTTGCTGAAATCGGCATCGTCAGGCAAAGCGAAACTGCGCATGAACGTACCGTAGCCGCGCTCAACGCGGTGATATTTCTTTTTATTCTCTTCCTTTTCAAATTTCCGTTCGCCGGAGATGGTCAACACGCCGTTTTCGACTGCGACCTTCACGTCTTCTTTTTTCATCTCAGGTAACTCGGCCTTGATGAGATATTCCTTGTCGTCTTCGGTGATGTCCGCCAGTGGCGTCCATTCCGGTAATGTGATCTCTTCCCGACCATTCCCACGGCGTTGCGGCCGTCCAAAAAGCGTTGAGAGACGGTTTTGGAACTCTTCCATTTCGCGGAGTGGCTCCCAGCGAGTGAGTGTTTGTTGCATTTCGGTATTCCTTTCGAGTGTTGGTTGTTGAACTGTCAGTTTGATCGCAGCAGGATTGCTGGCGATTTTCCAATATCGAGGCGAATCATACCTCTCACGTGGTATCTTAAGTTGTATTTTTGCGCTGCTTGTGTTTTGCTCAGGAAGAATTCCCGTCCAATCAATTGCTTCATAGTTGCGATAAATCATTGAGCCTTGAGAAGGCGGCGGAGGGGGTGAATGAAGCGGCGATCCAAAGCAAACGCCAGAGTCCAACCGGTTGTCGGTCCCACATTGGAAAAACCGCTGCTACATCTGCACGCGGCGAATGATGTCGATTCGTTTTGGAATGCCGTTCAAGATGTAATCGGAACGGCCGTCCCGACCTGTTTCATCGGCCTAACCTTGCAGCACGGTCCGATTTCGCCGCGAATTGCCAAAGCGACGCAGAAACTGCCCGGTGGCTTTTTCCCGATTGTGCCGATCGAGAAATATTTCAACTTTCATCCGCACAGGAACATTCTATTCATCAGCGATTTTTTTTCCGATGCGCGCCATTTTAGACGGTCTTCGTTTTACCGCGATTGTATGGCGCCAATAAATGGCCGATGTGCGATCGGCTTATTCTTCTGGGGTATCAGGCGTCTACTCGCTGCAATTATTGTCGTGCGCAGCAGGCAGCAAGGCGAGCTGTCATCGCGCGAAATGAAATTGCTTCGCCACCTCCATGCCCAATTCCAAACGGCACTTGGCCGGCTCCATTCGCTCGAGCGCGAACGGGCCGAGCGCGTGGCCTTCGAACAATTCATGCGCCGAGTGCCGTTACCAACAGCTCTGTTGCGATGGAATTTGAGATTGGTCTATCGAAATCAAGCCGCAGCCGAGTTTTGTGCTGTGTGGCAACAGGGATTCTCCGAGGCGCGCTTCATCAAATTAAAAGCGCCGCTTCCTCCTGAGATCCTCGATCGATGTCGCGTGCTCAAGAAGCGATGGAAAAAGCTGAGTCCGCTTGGGCTTGTGCCAGCCAATTTCAGGGACGAGACAGTTCGGAATCCGACGCGGCGAGATCTTCGCGCCACTATCAGTTTGAAACTGATCAGTTCGGCTGCCGTCGCGCGGCCGCATTTTCTCGTCGAGTTCGAAAGCTTATGCGGAACCGCTACAACGGGGTCCCAGACGACTTGTGCTTCCTTGTCGCATCTGGCGCAGCTTACGAAGCGAGAACAGGACTTGTCGCATCTTGTGTGCGATGGGCGCAGTAATCAGGAGATTGCAGATGAAAGCGGCTTGAGTCTCGAAACCGTGAAAAAACATCTTCATTCCGTCTTCTGCAAGCTGGAGGTCCCCAGTCGCAGCCGATTGATGGCGCTGATGCGATAAGTACCTGCCAAGATGTTTCCAATTCAGGACTCGGTTCCCCGCCGCTCGGTACCGGTAGTCACGCGCGCGCTGATTTTGATCAACGCGCTCGTTTTTTTCTTCGAGTTGATGCTGCCTCGACACGGCGTCGAACAAATTTTTTATCTCTTCGGGATTGTGCCGGCGCGCCTCACTCATCCAGATTGGGCCGCCTACGTCGGTTTTCCGGCGCACAGCTATTGGACACTTTTGACGCACCAATTTTTGCACGGCGGTTGGTTGCACATCATTGTCAACATGTGGACGCTTTGGATCTTCGGCGACAACGTCGAAGACCGGATGGGACCATTGCGGTTCGCAATTTTCTATCTGACGTGCGGCGTGCTCGCCGGTATAACGCAGGTGTTGGCAAATCCCGATTCCACTGTGCCATCGGTGGGCGCATCCGGCGCGATTGCTGGTGTGCTAGGCGCATACGTGCTGCTTTTTCCGACTGCGCGACTGATCGTAATGTTTCCGATTTTCTTTTTTCCGCTTTTCTTCGACGTCCCGGCCCTACTTTATCTTGTTCTCTGGTTCTTAATTCAACTATTCAGCGGCGCGGCGGCATTGGCTGGCCCGCAGGAGGTCGGTGGCATAGCGTTCTGGGCGCACATCGGTGGATTTGTAAGTGGGATGCTTCTGTGTCGATTGTTTCTGCGCCGGGGCCGGCAAATGCAACCGGATGAATATGGGCTGGAATGGGCGTGGGAGCCCCGACCTCGTTAGGTAGATAGGAGAATTAGATGGATATTTTTTGGCTCTTTTTCATGCTCTCGGCGCTTCAGCCGATCATCAAACAGAGATTGTTGGAGGCGTCACGGAAGCGCATGATTAGTCTGATTGAGCGCGAGCGGAAATCACGCGTCGTCCTTCTCGTGCATCGGCAGGAAACGATGAGCCTGCTTGGCTTTCCGCTGTTTCGTTACATCGACATCAATGATAGCGAAGAGGTTCTGCGGGCCATTCATCTAACCGATCCGGAAATTCCTGTAGACTTGGTTCTGCACACGCCGGGCGGCTTGGTTTTGGCCGCCACGCAAATCGCGAGAGCGATTTTCAAACACAAAGGCAAGGTCACGGTGTTCGTGCCGCATTACGCGATGTCTGGCGGCACCTTGCTGGCGCTGGCCGCGGATGAGATCGTCATGTGCGAGCACGCCGTGTTGGGACCGGTCGATCCACAGCTCGGCGAATATCCGGCGGCTTCGATTTTGAAAGCGGCTCATCAGAAGCCGATCGCGGAGGTTGACGACAAGACATTGATTCTGGCCGACCAAGCGGAAAAAGCGATCGCGCAAATGCGGCAAGAGGTGGCTGAATTGTTGGCCGACAAATATCCCGGCGAAAAAGCGGAAGAGATGGCCAAGCTTATGACCAGTGGCACGTGGACGCACGATTATCCGATCACCTGCGAGCGGGCGCGCGAACTTGGTCTGCCGGTAAATAGCGATATCCCCGAAAACATATTGCGCTTGATGCAGCTTTATCCGCAGCCCATGCGCCGGCAGCCTTCGGTCGAGTACCTGCCGGTGCCGTATCGCTCCAATCGGGGTGCCGCGCCGGAACAATGACTCGAATCGCCTGGCGATGCAACCATTGGCGCAGTTGCATGGCAAATTGGCGTATAGACCGACACGACTCTTTATTTAAGCCCGTCTCTTGAACCTGTAATTGCGAAATCCATTCGCGGTCATCTTCATTGCAGCCAAGGGTGGTCGGGTATCGCGGCATAATCTCTTGGTTTCAATCACCATATTGGCCTCGGAGATGAACGGAGCCTGAGAGCAACTTTGGCTGAGAGCTGAGTTAAATGCATTGCTCGACGTTTGCCGCGCTCGGCTCCCGCCAGTGGTGGCTCAGTTCCGTCTCGTTAGATATTGCTAGCCGTCGCGTGTTCGGATAACACAAAAACATGTCGAAAATAATTCTCGGCCTTATTTGCGGTTTGGTTTTCGGCGCCTTGGACGTCGGACTGATGCTCCCGATGTCTTTTCCTGACAAAACCGCTGCTCTACTTGGCGCTTTCACAAGTCGCTTTGCGATCGGTTTCGTCATCGGCTGCGTGCGCTTAGCTGCGTTGCCGGGTTGGGCGTCGGACTTCTCTTTGGTTTGTTGATCAGTCTGCCCGACGCGATCATCACGCACAAGTACGTCCCCACTCTCGTTCTAGGCGGGATTGGCGGTCTAATCATTGGCGGCCTGATCCACGATTGGAAGCTCCACATCTAACCGGCGATGAAGCCGACCGCGAGCTGCCGTGCGTTCCACCTTCCGATGACTTCACGGTCCATTCGCAGCCACACACGTCCTCGCTCGCGGCAGCCCATCTGCTTCTCGTTAGATGGGAAACCTCTCTGCCAGCGCAACCTTTTG
>DASXMV010000174.1:0-3020 GCA_036495465.1 Candidatus Udaeobacter sp.
ATGGACAAGTAGGCCACCATCCGTTTCAAATCGGATTGGGCCCACGCTGCCAGCGGAGCGAAAACGATCGAGCACAGCGCAAGCGCTAACAACCAGGGTCCGAGAATTCTGATTTCGTTTGGAAAAAGCGGTAGTAATAGACGCACGAAACCGTAAACACCCATTTTCGAAAGCACGCCGGTCAACATCATCGACGCGCCAGTCGGCGCGTTTTCATAAGCGTCAGGCAGCCACGTGTGAAACGGGAAAAGCGGCACTTTTACCGCCAGGCCAAGGAAGATTCCCCCAAATGCGAGCCAGGCGATTGTGCCCGTGAGTAGTCCATTTTTGGCGAAGCCAGCAAGCGTGCCAAAGTCGAAGGAACCCCTGGCGAGATAAATTCCCAGGAATCCGAGCAGCATTGCCACGCTTCCGAGAAATGTGTACAGGAAAAACTTCGTGGCAGCGCGATCACGATTTTCTCCTCCCCAAATTTTGATAAGAAGAAACGCCGGGATCAGACTCATTTCGTAGAACAAGAACCAGAGCACAAAGTTCTGCGCCGTGAACGTGCCGTAGAGCGCCGATTGCGTTATCAACATCAGCGCGCAAAACCCGCGATCCATTTTCTGCGCGAGAAGAGCAAACGGAATTATGAGCGAAGTAAGTAGCACCAACAACAGGCTCAAACCGTCTATCCCGAGCAGATATTCGGCGCCGATCGCGGGAATCCAAGCGTGCCGTTCGATCAATTGGAGCCCGGCGGTGTGAATATCGAAGCGCCGCCACAACAGTATAGCGTCAAGCGCAGCCAGGCCGTTAAACAACAATGAGATCGGGCGGGCATTCCTCGCCGGAGCGGTAAAAAGCGCGAGCGCGCCAATCAACGGAATTAAGATGAGCGCGCTGATCAAGCCAACCATGCGTAGAAGAGTAACAGCGCCAGCGCGCCGATCGCGATGACGCTGAGATATGTTTGGATTCGACCGGAATGAGCACCGGACATCAGACGACCCAGGCTACGGGTGCTCATAGTCGTCTCATCGACTCCGGCATTGATGCCGCGCTCATCAACTCTGGCCGTCAAAATTCCGGAAATCTGACCGATCGCGCCGACCCCGCGCACCAGACCATCCCAAATATAACGGTCCATCCAGCTGGACCAGCGCGCGCTCATCCAACTAAACGCGATAAAAGTGTGAGCGTACAGTTCGTCAATCCACATTTTGTTTTCAAGGAATCGAAATAATCCGGGCTGGACGAATTCGAGCGGGTCGATCCCGGCGGGACGTTTCCCGTCTTGCGTTCCAGCCGTGCGATACATCCAAACGCCAAGGGCAATGCCGGCACCCACAAGAAGCAGCGAAAGAAAAAGCGCCGGCTGAATCAGCCTGGCCAACTCAAAGTGTGCCGATTCGTCTGTCAGATAATCATGGAGCCACGGCCATGCTGGCGTAAGCACGACGCTCAACAAGATTGCACAAACAGCAAGTGTCATCAGCGGCATCGTCATACCCCGACGGCTTTCGTGTGCATTCTGAGATCCCGCACGCTGCACACCGAAAAAGACATAGATGACTTGGCGAGTCATGTAGAGCGCAGTGAGGACGACGCCCATCAGAAGCAGGTAATAGGGCAGGCGTGAAATCGGCCAATGCGCGGTTACATGCAGGATTTCCTCCTTTGTCCAACCGCCGGAAAAGAAGAGAGGCACGCCGCTCAGAGCCATCATGCCGACCGCATAAGTCAAAAATGTGATTGGCATGAGCCGGCGAAGACCGCCCATTTTCCGAATGTCCTGTTCCCCGTGGCAACCGTGAATGACCGATCCCGCTCCGAGAAACAAGAGCGCTTTGAAAAAACCGTGTGCCAGCAAATGCATTATCCCGGCAGCGACTCCACCCACTCCGAGCGAAACCATCATCAAACCCAGTTGCGATACAGTCGAATACGCGAGGATCCGTTTAATATCGGCCTGCGTAATCGCGATGAATGCGGCCATCAAAGTCGTAATGACTCCAATCCACACGACGACCATAAGCGACGTGGTCACACCATTGATTGCGCCTAACGAAAAGATCGGGTATACGCGTGCCACCAAAAAGACGCCGGCAGCCACCATTGTTGCGGCGTGGATCAATGCGCTGACCGGAGTGGGACCCTCCATCGCATCCGGCAACCAGACATGTAACGGAAATTGTCCGGACTTGCCCACCGCGCCACAAAAGATCAGCAGCGCGACAAAAGCGGCACTCGCCCCGAGCATTGCGAGACCCGCCTTTTCCAAACATCCGTTGCCCCCATCGTAAAAGAGAAGCGTGCCACTGCGGCTGTACAGCCACAGTACGCCCAAAAAAAATCCCATGTCGCCAATGCGAGTGGTGATAAATGCTTTTTTTGCCGCAGCCGCGGCGCTTGGTCGCGCAATCCAAAATCCAATGAGCAAATAGGACGCCAGGCCAACCAGTTCCCAGCAAATGAACAGGAGAAGCAAACTGTTCGAAATAACGAGGCCGAGCATTGCACTTGAGAAAAACGAGAGATAAGCGAAGAAACGGACGAAATTTTTGTCGTCAGCCATGTAACCCGTGCTGAAGATGAAGATGCAAAGGCTGACGAAAGTAATCATCAGCAGCATGACCGCAGCGAGCGGATCCAGAACCCATCCAAGACGCAGCGAGTTATCGCCGAAGGTAAACCACGTGAAATTCTGAACAAAACGGAATCCACGCGTTTGCAGAGTCGGAAGGAACGCGAGAATTGACATGAGAAGCGCGATGATCTGTCCCACAACGGCGAGTGAGGCCGCGCTTTTGTGCCGGCTGTTCGACAAACTCAAGATTGCCAACGACACCACCAATGGCAGTGCAGGGATCAACCAAAGATGATCGACGATCCAGCGACTCATCCTTTGAGCTGGTCGAGATGGTCGACGTTTGTGGTGCGATAGTGTCGGTAGATAGCAATTACCAGTGCGAGACCAACTGCGGCCTCAGCAGCGGCAATGGCTATCGAAAAAATCGCGATCATAACACCAGTAG
>DASXMV010000175.1:0-6145 GCA_036495465.1 Candidatus Udaeobacter sp.
GCTTTTTTTAGGGCCGGTATTGCAAGCCTCCAATCTGTAAGGCACAATGTACTGCGAACAAGACACCGTACCCTCACACGATTTATTATGAACGAGTACTCAGAACCTCGACCGGGAAAAATCGAGCTGCACGGCAACGGACTCGGAGCGCCTTCGCCGGAGCAGGTGGAAAGGCGCGCGAGGGAAATAGCGATGATCGACGAACGCAACCCGGATGAATTTACCGATGCGGACTGGAGACAGGCGCGCCGCGAATTAATGGGCAGCGAAAATAATTCGCCGCCTGAAGAAACGCCTGATAATGCCGATCTCACCGAAGAATGGAACATGATCGCCAGTTCCAAAGGACACCGCCTGCCCCGTGCCGGAACTGATGAAGAGGAAACTGTTGGCGAGCATCTGGTAATCGATGGTCTCGAGGAAGCAGCTCACGATCAGATGCTCGAAGCTCGCCGGGAAGAACTCGAACAAGAGGGAGACATCCTTTGAGCTCATTGTCAGTCGAGGCCGCCACTGACACGGTCGCGGCCAAGCAAAACCATTTTCATCGCGGTTCAGCGCGCGTTGAGGGCCTCCTTGATCGTTTTCATCAAATCAGAAATTTCACGAACGCGCTTTGTGCAGGTCTCGAACCGGAAGATTGCGTCGTCCAATCGATGCCTGACGTCAGCCCGACGAAATGGCATCTCGCGCATACGACATGGTTTTTCGAAACGTTTATCCTCAAAAAATTTAGCCCCGGGTATCGCGCTGAAATTCCCGAGTACGCCTACCTTTTTAATTCGTACTACAACGCCGCTGGCGACATGCACCGGCGCGACCTGCGCGGACTGATTTCCCGCCCGACAGTGGGAGAAGCGCAACGCTACCGCGCGTCGGTCGATTCGCATATCGACGACCTGCTTTCCGGCGCGGACGAGAAACTGCTCGATGAAATCGAACCCATCCTCATTCTTGGTTTTCATCATGAGCAACAACACCAGGAGTTGCTGGTCGCTGACATCAAACACGTGTTTGCGCAGAATCCACTTCACCCGGTTTTTCGCGAGCAGAAGAGGGAAGGTAAAAGTACTCGAATCACCCCAATCGATTTCCTTGAGTTTCAGGAAACGGTGATGGCAATTGGCAATGACGGTCCGGGATTCTCTTATGATAACGAAGGACCGCGGCATCAGGCGCTGGTTCCCAGCTTTTCCCTCGCATCACGGCCAGTGACGAACGGCGAGTACCTGGCATTCATCGAAGATAATGGTTATGCCAGGCCCGAATTCTGGTTATCGCTTGGATGGATGACTGTGAACGAAATGCGATGGCAGGCGCCGCTCTACTGGACGAAGCACGACTGCGCCTGGTGGAATTTTACTTTATCGGGGTTCCGTCCAGTCGATGAGTCGGAACCTGTAACTCACGTGAGCTATTTCGAAGCTGACGCGTATGCGAACTGGGCCGGACTGCGTCTGCCTACGGAGTTTGAATGGGAGCGTGCAGCATCGGATCGCCCGATCGAAGGAAATTTTGTTGAGGACGAACGATTTCATCCGCGACCTTTGTCCAATTCAGGAAACGATCGGCATCTGCACCAGTTATTTGGCGACGTTTGGGAATGGACCCGCAGCGCGTATTCGCCTTATCCGGGGTATCGCGCAGCGCCGGGTGCCCTCGGCGAATACAACGGAAAATTCATGTGTAACCAGTACGTTCTGCGTGGCGGTTCCTGCGCTACATCGCGAACCCATATCCGACGCACTTACCGAAATTTCTTTCAACCCGAAAAACGCTGGCAGTTTACAGGGATCAGACTCGCACGCGATCCGCAATAAGCCGATACGCGCGGCCGCGAGATACCCGTCAAACGATAATGCCATAATGAATGCCCGCAATATAGCCACCGCACGGCCCGCTTCTGCTCCCCCGGTGGAGACGTCTGATTTGCTATCGGACGTTATTGCCGGGCTTTCCTCCGATCCGCGCACCTTGCCTTGCAAGTATTTTTACGATGAGCGAGGCGCTGCATTGTTCCAAAAAATCTGCGAATTACCGGAGTATTACGTAACCCGGACCGAGATCGATATTTTGGGCCGATACCACGCAGAGATCGCCGCGCAACTGGGACCGAACATCGAGCTAATCGGACTCGGTACCGGGGCAGGAACGAAGACCCGGATTCTCATTGAGGGGCTCGAGAACCCCGCGGTGTATGTCCCCATCGACATCTCTGAGAAACAACTGCGCAAATCCAGCATGCGTTTTCAAAAAATTTTCCCTAATCTCGAAATTCTGCCGGTTTGTGCCGATTACCTGCAGCCTGTGGTGTTACCGACGCCGCGTCGTAAGGCTACTCGCAATGTTGTTTATTTTCCCGGATCGACCATTGGCAATTTTGAGCCAAATGAAGCGCTCCAATTTTTGCAGCGCGTTGCCAATGTTTGCGGACGAGGCGGCGGCTTGCTGATTGGCGTCGATTTGCAGAAGGATCACAGCGTAATCGAAGCAGCGTACAACGACGAGGCCGGTGTAACGGCGCAATTTAACTTGAATTTATTGTCGCACATCAATCGCGAGATCGGCGCAAATTTCGACCTAAACAAGTGGGAACACCGCGCCATTTACAACTCCGGGGCCGGACGCATCGAGATGTATCTGATCAGCATTGCGGATCAAACGGTTCGCATACAAGATCGAGAGTTTCACTTCCGCGCCGGTGAAAGAATTCTGACCGAGCATTCGTACAAGCACACGCCGGAAGGCTTCATCGCTCTCGCTCGCCAGGCAGGATTCGATTTCGTCAAATTGTGGACCGACGACGCACGGCTGTTTGGCGTCTTCTATTTCAGCTGTAGCCGGGGTTGATATCACGGGCCGCGGTCAACGCCCCCGCTAGGAACTGTGGAGGCAGGCCCGGCAGGCTGGGTATTTAAATCATCGATGCTTGCAGGCGACAGGCCTGCTTCTACAGAATATCGGGACTCTCAATGAGCGCCCTGGTTAAACTTGTCGATGTAAGCAAGCGCTATGCGGACGCAACCGCCTTGCATACAACAAATCTCTCCATCGAGCGCGGCAAAACGACGGTTCTCATCGGCCCCAGTGGGTGCGGCAAATCAACCCTGCTTCGATTGATCATTCGCTTAATCGAACCTGACTCTGGCTTGATCGATTTTAACGGCGAACCGATTACCGCCGACACGATTGACGGCCTTCGCAGGTTAATTGGGTATGTGATCCAGGAGGGCGGCCTTTTTCCACATTTGAACGCCCGCGCCAACGTGATCTTGATGGCTCGCCACATCGGAAAATCCGAGGACGAAATGCAAAACAAACTGGCTGAGTTGTGCGAGCTGACCCGGTTTCCTGGAAAACTACTGGCGCGGTACCCTGTTGAACTTTCCGGCGGTCAGCGGCAGCGCGTCGGATTAATGCGCGCATTAATGCTTTCACCTGAGTTGCTGTTGCTCGATGAACCGCTAGGCGCGCTTGATCCTCTGGTGCGCGCTTCGTTACAAAGAGATCTCAAACAGATCTTCACGCAGCTGCAACAGACAGTGCTCTTCGTGACGCATGATTTGGTTGAGGCGGTTTATTTTGGCCATGAGATCGTGCTGATGAACGACGGCCGAGTCGTGCAGAAAGGTACTGTGCGCGATTTGCGTGAAAAGCCAGCGGATCCATTTGTCTCGGAATTCATAAATGCGCAGCGCGGAGTCACGCTGACATGAAACGTTCTAGATCATTGCCAGCGTGGCGCGGACGACTCGGCGGTTTGTTCTTGCCGTTTTTGCTTCTTCTCGCGGCAGTCGCTTCGGCGCATGCGAATCCTGTGGTTGTCGGTTCGAAAAAATTCACTGAAT
This sequence comes from Candidatus Udaeobacter sp., assembly GCA_036495465.1. Taxonomy (GTDB): domain Bacteria; phylum Verrucomicrobiota; class Verrucomicrobiia; order Chthoniobacterales; family UBA10450; genus Udaeobacter. Next base: position 3,849 of record DASXMV010000175.1, read on the forward strand.
CATATGTTCTGGGTGAAATAGCCAGGCACGCACTAAAGGATGCCGGAATTGCAGCGGACCATCGCCAGGGTATGGGCGGGACGATCATTTTATGGCAAGCCCTGCGTGGCGGACAAATCGACACCTACCCCGAGTACACGGGAACAATCGCGCAAGAAATTTTGAAAAACGGCCAGCAACTGTCTTTTCAGGAAATTCGAGATGCGCTTGGAAAGTTCGGTGTCGGTATGACCGAGCCTCTGGGCTTCAACAATACTTACGCGCTGATTATGCGACGCACTGAAGCGCAACGCGCTGGCATTCGGACGATCAGTGATCTTCGAAAGCATCCTGAGCTCAAGATTGGACTCACTCATGAATTCCTCAATCGCCAGGATGGCTGGCAGCCATTACGCGACCGTTACAGGCTTCCTCAACAAAGCGTCATCGGGATCGATCATGCGCTGGGTTATGCGGCGCTGGCCAATGGCTCGATTGATGTTAAGGACGCTTATTCGACCGACGCAAAGATTGAAGAAAACGATCTGGTGGTCCTCGAAGACGATCTTGGATTTTTCCCAAAGTATGAGGCTGTCTTCTTGTTTCGATTGTCTACAAGTCCAGATGCAATTGAGGCACTGCGCCGGCTGCAAGGAACGCTAGATGAAAAACAGATGACGCGGCTCAACGCAGAAGCGTAGCGCACAAAGAATTACACCGCCGCTGCAAACTTGTATTTTGAAGGAAGCGGAAGGTCGCCAAGCCTCGAGGCCGAATCTTTTCTACACAAGCTTGGGCGATGGACGTTGCGTCATCTCGAGCTGGCAGGATTTTCGCTTTTGCTGTCGATCATTGTGGGGATTCCACTTGGAATTGTTGCAAGCCGTGGCGGCGTGATCGGGCATGGAATTCTTGCTTTCGCCAGTATTGTGCAAACGATTCCATCGCTAGCGTTGCTGGCCTTGCTTGTTCCGCTTCCCTTTTTCGGAATTAGCGTCCGTACGGCGATCGCTGCCCTGTTTCTTTATGGATTACTGCCGATCGTGCGCAACACAGCAACCGGTCTGCAAGATATCCCGCGATCGTTGCGCGAGTCCGCCATTGCATTGGGGCTAAGCCCAGCTACGCGGCTTTGGCAGATTTATTTGCAAATGGCGTCGCGCTCCATTCTTTCAGGGATCAAGACCAGCGCGGTGATCAACATCGGTACTGCAACGCTGGCAGCATTGATCGGCGCCGGAGGCCTCGGAGAACCGATTTTGAGTGGTTTGAATTTAAATGATAACGCAACAATCTTGCAGGGGGCGATCCCGGCAGCGTTGCTGGCGCTGATCGTGCAATGGCTTTTCGACGCGCTCGACCGCGTGTTAATTCCGAAAGGCCTGCGAATATAGGTTGATTGGTACTGTGCGATCGCCGGCCGAGGACTCGGCGACCCCTGTCAATTTCAACACCGCAAAATGCGATGTAAGGTAGACGTATGGCAATTGTTTCGATCAATCCTGCCACAGGCGAAAAAGTGAAGGAGTTTTCTCCGTTCGACGATGCGGAAATCGAGAAACGGCTGAAGGGCGCCGAGAATGCGTTCAGGAAATATCGGAGAACTACATTCGCCGATCGCTCGGTAATGCTGGAGGCCACGGCGGCGCTCTTGCTAGAGGAAAAGGACAGACTTGCAGAAATCATTACACTTGAAATGGGCAAGCTGTTCCGGGCGTCCGTCGAGGAAGTCGTGAAATGTGCAAACGGCTGCCGTTTTTATGCGGAAAATGCCGAGCGGTTCCTTGAAGACGAACCTGCACCAACCGCCGCGGCACGCAGCTATGTCCATTACGAACCGCTTGGACCAGTCCTCGCAATCATGCCGTGGAACTTTCCGTTCTGGCAGGTATTTCGATTCGTAGCGCCGACACTTATGGCCGGCAACGTCGGCTTACTGAAGCACGCCTCGAATGTGCCGCAGTGCGCGCTTGCGATTGAACGAATACTTTGCCGTGCAGGATTTGAAGATGGCGTCTTCCAAACGCTTCTGATCGAACCAAAACAAGTCGAAAAGATCGTTATCGATCCGCGCGTGAAAGCGGTGACGCTGACCGGCAGCGAACAAGCCGGGAGCGTTGTGGCCAGCGTAGCTGCGCGGCAGATCAAGAAGAGCGTGCTCGAGCTCGGGGGCAGCGATGCGTTTATCGTAATGCCAAGCGCGGATTTCGAGAGCGCGCTGGACACCGCGATCAAGGCCCGCACCATTAACGCCGGCCAATCGTGCATCGCGGCGAAGCGGCTGTTTATTGCGGCCGAAATTTATGACGAATTTCTCC
>DASXMV010000176.1:0-13302 GCA_036495465.1 Candidatus Udaeobacter sp.
CCGGAATACTGGGTGGATGGACGTGAAAGCCCTTGGCTGTTCCCGGAAACATCCGCGCGGCCGACCATTGTTTTGGCCAGAGATAGATTTTCGCGAGAATCCCTTCCTCGCGCCGTACAAATTCACCAAAAAGTCCCCGATGACGTTGTGGGTAAATCTTTCGCGCGAAAATTTCTACTCCCGGAATCCAAGCGTCCTTAACCGGGGGCTGGCTGCGATCCGCCGTGGCGAGCACGCCCGCGTCAACACCCCGCTCTGAAAGCTCCTGCGCGAAGGATGCAGAACTGTAATCCCGGGTGGTTAAGCCTTCTCGCGCGCCAATGTCGATTCCTTGCCAAAGATTGTCTTCTTCTTCGCTCATTTCAGTTAAAGCAGCGCTTCTATTTGACTAACGGGAAGTCGGCTAGTGCGCGAGACAGTTTTCTTAACTCCCGCATGATGTAGAAGGTGTCTCCGGCCGTTCTATTGTAGCATGAACCGACTGGTTGCGGCAGTTTCTGGTGATCTTCAATTGGATGTCGCGAAGTTTCAAGTCGTGCGGCTGGCGAAAACTCAGCGAACTGGAGCATCCCGATCGCTGCCAGGGATCCAGGCCGCGCACAAAATCGGGATTGAAAGAATGAAAGGTAATGGCAACACCGCGGACATTATATTGGTTGAAGCAAAGCGCAGCCAAATTTACCCTGCCGCGCCACGCTGCGATATCGCCCGTCCTGTAATGCTCGACTTCGTTGTTTATCTTCTCTACCGCGCGGGGTTGGCAATTGCCACGGCGTTTCCGATGCCACTTCTCTTCGCCACTGGACAGGCCCTCGGTTTTTGCGCGTGGCTCGTTTCCGGGAAGTATCGTCGCTTGGCAGAACGCAATATTGCCATCGCGTTTGCCGATGAAAAAACTCCAAAACAAATCCGTGCGCTAGCCCGTCGCCACTTCCGACGACTCGGCGCCAACCTTCTTTGTAGCGTTAAACTCACCGCGATTCCGCCGGAGAAAATACTGCAGCGGGTTGAGGTTCAAAATATAGAAGCGATGGACCGGGAATTTCGCGGCGGCGTACCAGTGGTGCTCGTTTTGAGCCATCTGGGAACCTGGGAGTTGTTCGCCCAGTTGATGCCAAAGTTCGTTGGTTACGTTCGCAACGCGAGCGTCTATCAGAAACTTGGCAATCGATTCATTGACGCGCATGTGCGCCGAACGCGCGGCCAAACTGGCCTGGAACTGTTCGATCGCCAGCAAGGATTTCAGCCTGTGATCGATCTGTTGCGCTCTGGTGGCGGCGTTGGTGTCTTGTCCGATCAGCACGCTGGCGATCACGGACTCTGGACACCGTTCTTTGGAAGATTGGCGTCCAGTTCGCCTCTACCGGCATTGCTCGCGAAACGAACTCGGGCCGCACTGATCGCCGCTGCTGTTTATACAACTGGCCCGGCGCGCTGGCGTATGGTTTTTACCGAGCGCTTTGATCCGCCCAAAGGGGATGCGTCCATTGCTGCTCTCACTTCACAAATCAATCAGATTATCGAACAGCAGATTCGGGTCGCTCCGGAAGATTGGTTTTGGGTACACAACCGATGGAAAACACCACAGCCCCACTTTCTTCTTACCGAGTATAAACGTGGCGTCTATCTGCCCCTCGGAGTTTCGCCTGAAGATCTAAAGCCATTTCAAATTCTGATTCGTTCAAGTAACTGGCTCGGGGACGCCGTAATGAGCGTCCCTGCAGTACGGGCAATCAAAGCCGGTCGCCCTGACGCTCGAATCACTATCGCTGCACCAGAAAAAATTGCCGCAGTATGGAGACTGATTCCCGAAGTAGATGCGATTATTCCTCTGCCCCAGGGCCGGCTTTTTTCAGTTGCGCGATTACTTAGGCGTGAACCCCCTATTGACGCGGCGATCCTCTTTCCAAATTCGTTGCGCGTAGCCTTGGAGCTGTGGCTGGCTGGAATTTCGCGAAGAGTCGGTTATCGCGGCCATTGGCGACACTGGTTACTGAACCAGATCGTGCCGGTCCAGCGAAAGCCAGGTCCGCCGGAACATCATTCGGTCCATTTTCTCCGTATCGCACGCGAATGTGGCGCAAATACATCCAATTTGGATAAATCACAGGCGGGTGCTGACGGCAAAATCGAAATCGCCGGCAACGGTCAACCGACCAAAATCGGCCTTTGCGCGGGTGCCGAATACGGGCCTGCCAAACGCTGGTTACCGGAGCGTTTCGCTGAGGCTGCCAAAAAGATTGGTTCACAATCGTCGGTGCAATGGATTTTGCTTGGAACAAAACTCGAGGCTGCAATCGGCGACCAGATTGCGACTGCGCTGGGCACTCAGTGCGTGAACAGGGTTGGCCAAACCACGCTTGATCAACTCATCGACGAGCTGCGTGCATGTCGGTTGCTGCTTACGAATGATACCGGCACGATGCATCTTGCTGCTTTGCTGGGCCTGCCTGTCGTTGCCATCTTCGGTTCGACCGAACCTCGTCTTACCAGCCCTCTCGGCAATACTCAGATTATTTTGCGGCATCACGTTGAATGCAGTCCCTGCTTCCTGCGCGAATGTCCGATTGATTTCCGTTGTATGAAGGCTGTCAGCGTGGAGGAGGTCGCCGATGCCGTTTTGTTCCTACTGCGGAAGTAAGTGAAGGAATTTCAAATTTGAAATCCAGAGCCCTGAATCTCACACTCGCCCGATGACTTACAAAACTGCTGGCTCACCGATTCGGAGTAAACGCGCCAATCTAAAGCCTCAAATTTGAAGTCTTGCTATGGCCGCTGCTCCCCGCATTCACACACAAGTTCAGGTGATGTTCTTTGATACCGATTGCGGAGGGGTTGTCTCAAACATTTCATATCTGCGTTTCATCGAGATCGCGCGCACACTTCTCGCCGAAGAACTGGGTCTTGTGCTGACTGAAATGGCGGAGAACCATCGGTATCCAGTAGTCGTACGAACGGAGATTGATTATCGGCGGGCAGCCAAGCTTGGAGACAAGCTTGTGGTTGAAGGCTGGCTGGACCAGGTGGAGCGCGCGCGGTTCTGGTGCGCATTTCGTATTAACCGCCCTGCAGATAACGTATTGATCGCCGAATGCCGCCAGATGCTCGCCTTGATCGAGATGCCGGAAGGAAAGCTGCTTCGTCTGCCAGAGAATTGGGAAAAATATCGGCGAGACGATGCCGCCGAGCCCGCCAGCAGAACTCGAACTCCAATCTCTAGTAAGGAACATCAATGACTGCTGGCGCCCAGAGTCTGAGCCTTGAAGAAACTCTGCTCGAGCCGCAGGCACTGCCGCCGCCTCCAACGCGCCACGTGATGTTGGTCATTCTAATCGCGCTGGCCGCTCTGTTACACGTAGCGACGATTGGCTCTGGTGATCTGTATAGCCAGACAGAAGGTCAATATGCTGGCGCGGCTCGCGAAATGGTTCAAACGCACCAGTGGCTTCTACCCACGAACGATGGCGCGCCACGGCTTCAAAAACCACCGTTGCTTTACTGGCTGATCATCATTTCATTTAAGATGTTTGGCGTCAATGCAGCGGCTGCCAGGCTTCCGGTCGCACTCTCCGTGGTGGCCTCTGTTGTGCTTGTCTTTCTTATCGGTGAAAAGCTCACCAATTACTGGCGTGGTTTCATTGCCGGGGCGATTTATCTGAGCTTGTGCGGAACGTTTCTCCTCGCACGCATCGTCATGCCCGAGCCGGTCGTTAGCGCCCTCATGGCTGGCGCTATTTTTTGCGGAGTGACCGGTTATCAGCGCCGACGCCGTCGATGGATTTGGTTCGCCGGTTTCTGGATCTTTTCAGGTTTCGCGTGCCTGACCAAAGGTTTGCTCGGCGTCGTTTATCCGGCCGCGGTCTTTGTGATCCTCTCGGTTTTTTATCGGGAAGCGCGAATTCGATTTCGCGGACTGCTGCGATGGGAATACCTTGGGATGTTCGTTCTAATCGTTGCGCCCTGGCACATTTGGGCTGAATGGCATTTCCCCGGCTATTTTCATTATCTCATCAGTTCGGAATGGCTCGGTCACCTGCGCGGACTAACCGATGATACCCATGATTTCCTTGGCATGCCTGCCTACCAGTTTTTGGTATTGCATCTGGCGTGGTGGTTTCCCTGGTCGATCGCTCTGGCGCCCGGCGTTATTTTTGCCTGGCATCGTGTGATTCGTCCGCACGAGATCAGTTTCGCCGATGCGCTACCGCTGTGCTGGATGGGCGTTGTGTTCGTGCCATTGCTCCTTCTGGGGCAACGACAAGATTATTATTCAATGAGCATGTGGGCCGCCTTCGCGCTCTGGGCTGCCATCGCATGGGAACGGATACCGAGAGAATTACTTGCCGTCGGTATAATCGCAGTGGGGTTTGTCGGTATAGTGATAACCACGCCTGTCTTCTTTCTTGCGGATGCCGCACGCGCACTGCATGCCAACTGGGGGGAAATGGACGCGCGATGGACTGCATGGAGGGCGTTACATGACATCCCTGTTTCAACCTGGCTGGCTTTTCGACCTTTGATCGCTGTCTGCGGGACCTCGCTGATTTCTCTCTCGCTCGTAGCATTGTACTTAACTTGGAAACGACGCGAGAGGCTTGCGGCCATCGCTCTCGCTGCCTCAATGATTCCGAGCGGACTCAGCATGATGGCCGCAGTCGCGCAAATTGCTCCCTATTTTTCCCTTGCAGATGTCGCGCGCTCTCTCAATCCACGCCTCGATCGAGGCGGAGACACGATCTTCGAAGGGCCGCTTGCCGACGGTAGTAGCCTGATTTTTTATCTGAACCAAAAGTTTTTTCTGGTTAATCAGAACCCAATGAAAGAAGCCCCGATCGGCGAACCTTCCGTTGACATCTTTTTGAAGGAGGCCTCAGTCCTTAAAAAATGGGAACAACCCAATTCCGTTTATCTAATCATCGAGGGAAACCGGGCTGATTACTGGAAACAGATCTTAACCACTCATTTCCACATTTATCATCAGATAACAACCTGCGGAACCTATGTGGTGCTCAGCAATGAATTGTAAAGCTGCGGATCGATGATCTCTATTTGAAAAATCCGCGTGACAGCTTAATGTGCCCACTCATTTTCACAGGGTAACCAGATTATGTCGCAACACCGCAGCTTAAAGGGAGCCAGCACGATCGCCGCCAGGCGCAATGTGCTGAAGCGCTTCGAACGAGTCGAACTTTTGAAAAAGCGCGGCCAATGGAAGGAAGACCAAAAAGTCATCGGTCTTCCCAAAACGAAGCCGGATGTTTAGTCAGAAGCGGTAGAAGTGATCCGGTGAGAAGCGGCCGTCAGCGCTTCAGCATTTCGATTTGCCTTCTTACTAATTGGCTCTCACTTGCTTAAGTGCGTCTGAATCGCTTTCTCGCCGCCGCCGGTGTGGGTTCTCGACGATATTGTGACGAGTTAATCGCGTCAGGACGCGTCACTGTTAACGGCAAGGTTTGCACCGATTTCAGCCTGCAACCGGAAGAGCGCGACCATGTCAAAGTCGACCACAAGCTCGTTCACATCGCGCCCGCGCTTACGATCGTGCTGCATAAACCCGCCGGATTCGTTTCGACTCGAATGGATGAGCACGCGCGCGATACCGTTTTTGACCTGATACCAGGTAAATTCTCTCATTTATTCCCAGTTGGCCGTCTGGATGCGCAAACGCAAGGTTTACTTCTTCTGACAAACGACGGCGAATTAGCGCAGAGGCTCACGCATCCTCGTTTCAAGGTCGAAAAGGAATACGAAGTCATCCTCGATCGGGCGTGGGATCCGGCACTCACTTCGAAATTGCTGAACGGAATTCTGCTTGACGGTCGACGAGCGAAAATCGCACGGCTTCAATCTCTTTCTCCGACGCGTCTTCGGGTCATTTTGAGGCAGGGAATCAATCGGCAGATTCGACGGATGTTCGAAGCGTTCGGATACCGCGTGAAGCAGCTGCTACGTGTTCGAGTTGGAAATCTTTGTATCGGTCATTTGCCCGCTGGACACTGGCGGGCATTGTCCCACCGAGAGCTCAAAGAACTACCGTCGAAGGATCAAAGTAACAAAGTGGCTGCCGGCGTTGACCGCGGCAGAAAGGCCACTGGCTCCCTTCGCAAGTCAAATCGGAAGTTCTCGGTCAAACACTGAAATGAAGGTTGACGGCTGTAACGCGCTTATTACGGGGGCATCGGCTGGAATCGGTCGCCAATTTGCGCGCCAGCTCGCGGGCCGTGCCAAATCGCTCACCCTAATTGCTCGACGCGAGCAGAGACTGAACGAACTGCGCGACGAACTGGTACAACAGAATCCGAACCTCCGGGTCTTTCTTAGCAACACCGATCTCGCAGATCTTGCGCAACTGAATGAACTGCTGGCGTGGCTCGATCGTGAAAGCATTGACGTCGACCTTTTGATCAATAATGCCGGATTGGGGGATAGCGGCGCCTTCGCAACAGGCGATGCGATTCGCAACGAGCAAATCACGCTTGTGAACATTGTCGCTCTCACCCTGATCACTCGACACTTGCTTCCACCAATGATCGCGCGGCGACGTGGCGACATTTTGAACGTGAGCTCGTCCGCCGGATTTCTTCCAATGCCCGACTCCGCGGTTTACGCAGCCACAAAAGCGTATGTAACGAGCTTCTCCGAAGCGCTTCGAATTGAGCTGAGTGGAACAGGTGTAAGCGTGTGCACTGTTTGTCCAGGTCCCGTGCGCACCGAATTTCAGGAAGTTGCCAAACGCTCGGGTGAAAAACCGGATATTGGACCAGAGTTCCTTTTGCTTTCAACGGACCAAATCGTCCGTGATGCGCTCGCCGCGTTGGAAGCAGATCGTCCGCTTGTTATTCCGGGGTTCCCAATGAAAGTCGCAATGTTGCTCGTTCGAATGATGCCGATGCCGATCCTGCGCATACTTTTGCCGCTCTTCCTGCGACGGGGCTGAACAGCAACAGCCAGCAAAGCGCGGAATCCTCTAAAGATGGAACAGATTGTGTTCGCTCCTGAAAACAACGCGATTGACCGCGATTTCGGATGCGATCATCAACAGAACGATGATGCCGAGCGCGAGGAAAGGCAGAGCAGGATTGATTCGACGGAGCAGCCAGCTGAGCCCGTAAACGTAAGATAACGCGAACGGAATCAACGCGCCGCTTAGCAATCGGCCCGAGGTAAAATACGGATGTGCGCGCGAGGGGTTAATGCAATTGCCGAAATCGAACTGAAGCGAAAGCAACGCCAAAAATCCAACCGAAGCGATGAAACACAAAGCAGCAAAGCCAATCGCTTGCCGCTGAAAGTGTGACAGACCGGCTCCCTTTCGCAATCCAAGCAGCGCGGCGCCGAGCAATATGGGAGTCGACACCGCATAGAATGTGTCAGTGACGAGACAATTTAACGGTTGACCGCACCATTTCGCTTCGCCGCGCCAGAAGGTAGTAATGAGGTCCCACCAAAAAACCGAAAAACCTCGCATTGTGAAAATTGGATGCTCCCACCATTCCGAAGGAGGTTTAGGCGTCCACCCAAGCAAAGTGATTTTGGGCGCCGATCCAGTAAAATCGCCAAACTGATATTTCGTCCAAAGAATCCAGCTCGTAATCGGGACGGCGGCGCAGAAGACAAGCGCTCCAAACACGGTAACGAACGCCCGGGGTTTTTGCCGGATTACGATCAGTAGCTTTGTGATGACGGCAACAAAAGCCACAATGATAAGCGGCAAGTTAGTTAGTTTAGTCAGGTACGTAGCCGAAATTGCCAGGCCGGTCATCATACCAAGCAAAAGAGTGGGTCTGTCTGTGCGTAACCACTGTAAGACGCAGAGAAATAATCCACCAAAGCACACAGGCGACAGGACATCATTATTGAGCGCAAAAAAAACATTCTGAGGAATAAACGCCAGGAGCAATGGCAGGCCGAGACGTAATTCGACGCGCTCAGGCGCGATAGTTCGCGCGGCCAGATAACCCAACAGCACCGTGAGCCCGATCAAAATTCCATTCAGAAAACGGATCCAATAGAGTGAGGGAAGGCCGGTCCAGCCAACATGCTGTCCTATCCACCACCAAACACTCGCGAGAGCATAATACAGCGGCGGCTGAGCGGACTCGAAATTGGTTTCCGTACTCCATGCATCTCTTGTCGCGGCAATCTCTGATTCAACAGTCGGACCAGATTGTTTCCACAAAGGAGGCGGAAATTTGCCGCCGGCGAATTGATCTGGCCTGAACAGAAACTCAGGCGAGGCATAAGGAATTATCCAGTTAAGCGTCTGCGCCTTTAGGACGGCAAACGTGTGTGGAAGGCTCCCATCGGAGTATTGGACGATGAGATCAAAATGCAGGTCCTCATCGATATTGCTAAAAAACGGAAACGCGGCCGAGAAAACAAAAACCCGAATAGCCGCCGCAACGCAGATGAGCAGAATCAGGAGACTTTCGCGCTCATTTGCTGATGTTTTTGGGTCGGTAGGGGTGCTCATCAACGGATGAGACAGGACCTCAGTGGTCCATCTGCATTTCGATCGGGCGAGTCATGCGCGAAACAAGCTTTGTCGCTTATCTTTAACTTGCAACTCGGTGCATCTCCCGGCAAGGCGCCAAAAGCGATGAAGCACAAGGCACAAGCGGCGGTCGTTTGACCGCCGCTTCGAAAACTTCTACCGGCATCAGTGACACCGGTCACGGACTGGCGCTATAAGATTAGGAAGACTTGTATTTGACCGAGCAACCGTACGGCTTGGTTTGTGGGGTGCTAACAGATTTGCCTGCTAGTGATTGGTCTAGCGCGGACTTAACATAGTTTGTCGAGTTAGGGATATCAGCCGGGTTCGGAGTTGCTTTGCTGTCGATCGCCCCTTCATACGCGATTTTTCCTTGCGGCGTGATGATAACCATGTTTGGCGTGTTCTTGGCGCCATAGGCACGACCGACTTTCCCGTCAGGATCAAGAAGCAACGCAGTTTGCTGCGTCTTCCACGAAGTTGTGATTTTCTGAGCCTCGTCCGGTGTCAAATTTCCTTCAGTACCCGGGGCGTTGGAATCAATGGTCAACCAAATGACACCCTTATCTGTGTATTCCTTTTGCAACTTTTGCATGTTGTCGGTGCCGTAATGCTTCTTCACGAACGGGCATTCGGGATTAAACCATTCGAGTACCACATATTTACCTTTGTATTGGGAGAGCGAACGCGCGTGGCCCTTCGCGTCGGTCAGCGAAAAATCCGGCGCAACGGTGCCAACTGGTGGCGGCTCCAAGGCAAAAATTGCAGTTGCGATCAATGATGCGAAAACGGTCAAAGTTAGTTTTTTGTTCATAGATCAGTTAGAAAGCGAAGACGTTAACCTGGTTCAATTTTCTTGAAATCAAGATAGTGGCAGGGAATGGAAGAAACACAAATGCTGCTGTGCTAATCATCAGAGACCGGGGCGGTCGCCGAAGTGCTATTGTGCAGCAACCCTTCGCGCAGCACTTTGGAGCTTTTCCAGGACCATCCCCTTTGTAAGCACTTCTGGAAAAACAAATGGATCTTCATTTTTTCCGGGATACAGCACGTACAGCGGAACACCCGGACGACCGAACTGCCGCAACAATTTCGTGATTACTGGATCACCATTAGTCCAATCCGCTTTCATTTTCACGATTGCGTGGCGCTGAAATGCGTCACGGACTTCCGTACTTTCGAGCACGTTTGCCTCGTTAAATTTGCACGTAAGACACCAGGCTGCCGTAAAATCGACAAACACCGAATGGCCTTGATCCAACTCTGCTTGTAAATGCTCGGGCGTAAACGCCTGCCAATCTCCGCGAAGCCCTGAATCGGCTGATGCAACATCGGTAGATCGAAACTTCCCGCCGATAAAATAAATGCCGCTCGCGAGAACAAGCATGGCCATGAGGACAAACACGACGCCGCGCTTTGCGACAGATGCAGTGGGCAGAATAAACGCACCCTTCATCCAGCAGGCGATGCTGATCACCAAAAGAAAGCAGCTTGCCCAGATCGCTCCTTCCAGTCCGCGTTGAGCGCCAAGCACGTAAAGAAGAAACAACAGCGTTGCCAGGAGCAGGAAACCCATGAATTGTTTCACGTGCAGCATCCATGGACCTGGCTTCGGCAGAAACCGCAACCAGGCAGGTTGCGCGCTTAAAAGCAGATACGGCGCACTCATTCCGGCTGCGATAGCGACAAACATCGCCAGAATAACGAGCGACGACTGCGAAAACGCGAAGCCCAACGCCGTTCCGAGAAACGGCGCAGTACACGGCGTCGCCAGCACAGTCGCAAACACTCCTTGGAAAAATGAGCCTAAGTTGTCTTTGCGGTCCGTCGTTGAAAGCAAACCGCGTGTCATGCCTTGCGGCAGCGAAATTTCAAATACTCCAAAGAGGTTGAGAGCAAAGACCAGTACTATCACACTCAATACAAGAACGAAATATGGGTTGGTGAATTGGAATCCGCCCCATGTCACATCATGCCCGGCGCCTTTCAGCCCAATTAAGAGCAACGCGAGCCCGACAAACCACGCGAAAATTCCCGCCGTAAAGGCAATACCGCTCCGGAAGACCTTCTGTCGACTTTGACCCGCGTGTTGAATGAATCCAAAGATTTTCAGCGAAATCACCGGCAAAACACACGGCATCAGATTCAAAATGATCCCGCCTAGAAAACCGAAGAACAAAAAAGTCACGATGCCCCTGGCTGGCCCCGAGGAAGCTGTCGAACCAATCTGCGCAGGAGAAATTTGCCACGCCGCGCGCTCTTCTCCATTGGGCTTCTGCGAATACACGATCAAGCCCGGAATCGAGGACACATTTCCTGACTCGATTGGAATTTTGAATATAACCTCATTCCCATTGCGCCATTCCACTGCTGGATGACCAACAACAACATCCGGCGCCGGTAATGGGAAAAAATCCAGCGCAGGATAATTAACCAGGCTTTTGCTGGTAACTTTTAAATGGAGATCTGATCCAGTCCGAGTCCAATTAGCCGTTGCCACATTCGATCCCGGCCAGTTTTGAGGCAACAACCGCTGGTAACGCGCGAAAACTTCGGAGTTCGCAGGCTGGCCTGTCGCAGATACTGGCAAATCCAGCCGCAATGCGGTCCCTCCGGGAACGCAAATTTTCTCGCATACCAGCCAATTCGCTTCAGCAGAAAGCTTGACCGATCGATCATCGATCTTCTGAGGCGGCGTTATCTGCTGCATCAGCAGAACTTCATTTTCGTAGCCATAGGTCTCAATGTCCCCGGGATCGATCGTCTTCTGCGGAATTGGCCATCGAATCTCGCTGACCTTCCACCCGGAAGGCAGTTTCCATTTCAATTCGGTCGGAAGACCAGCATCGCCCGAGAACGCCCAATAGGTGTGCCATCCAGGAGCCATTCGAAGCAGCAAACCGACGTTGAACGGTTTTCCCGGAACGACGGCGTTTGCATCAGCCAGAAGCTCGGCCTTAACCAGCTCCTTGCCCTGATACATCTGCGCCAGGCTCTGCGGCGATAAGACAAGGATGAACCAGGCAACCAAGCCGGTCGCAATCGCAATCCGCGACGCCAATCTCATGTTATTACGTAGCACTCGCCACAGTATGCGGCAATCGAACGATGGTATGACGTGACGGCAGATAGAGGATCGCTTATGGAACGAGAAAGATCTTATCGGTCCACGGATCTTTCACTTTCGTACCAGACGGGAAGCCACTTATGTCGACGTATCTTCCTTCCTTGTCGAATGGACTAAAGACATAGCCGGGTTTGTCCGGCACCGCTTTACCTGTTGGAAAGTTCGCCTGAGAAGAAGGAGGACGCGAAGCATTCGTGCTGTCTGAAGGGCTCGTTGTCTCTTCGCGAGATGTGCCCGAGCTGGCAGTCGATGACCGGCTCTGGCGACGTTGCGAAACTGGTGCCGTCTCTGGCGGCGGAATTGATCGGCCGGGATTGCTGACATCGGAGGCAGTTTCCGTTCCCACCATGGTAGACGACTCATCGCCGCGCTTTCGCGTGGCATAATGCACCGGGGCGCTGGCAACCCGATACGAACCGACCGCGACAGCCCGCGCCACTTTGTAAGACCCTACGGCTGCACCGCGCGTCACGTGATACGAAGTAGAAGCAACGTCTTGAGTCGCCCGACATCCGCACATCAGCATCGGAGCAAGCATCAAAATTCTTAGGACATTCATTTTACTCCCATACAGATGTCATTAATCGCCGTTCGTTCAATGATTTCGAGTAACGTCTCGAATGAAACCGTCAATACCGCTCTCGGTTGTAGCCCAGGAACACATCAAGCGATAAATATCCGGTTCAATAAACTTGTAAAAACGCCAGCCGCCCACTTGCAGCCTACGCACAAGATGGTCGTCCATCCGTGCAAAGACTGCATTTGCTTCCACTGGGAATACAATTTCCACGTTCGCCTTTTGCAGGTTTTCAGCAAGCTGGCGCGCCATGCGATTGGCGTGCCGGGCGTTTCGCACCCACGCGTCCTCCGCCAGCAGTCCCAGCCATTGCGCAGCAAGGAAGCGCATCTTTGAGCCAAGCTGTCCGGCTTGTTTCAGTCGATAATCGAACTTTCGTGAAATCTCCTTGTTGAAAAATATCACCAGCTCACCGGCAGCCGTTCCATTTTTTGTGCCGCCGAAACAGAGAACATCAACCCCGATGTCCGATGTAATCGCCTTTGGGGCGCAATTGAGCGCCGCGACGGCATTGGCAAAACGGGCGCCGTCCAAGTGTAGAAACAGTTCATTGGACCGAGCGAGATCGGCGATGGCCGCTATTTGATCGCAGGTGTAAACTGTCCCAAACTCGGTGGTCTGCGCAACGCTGATCGCGCCGGGCTTGTGCGAGTGCAAGTCGTTCTGGCGCTCCAGCAGCGCTCTCGTTTGCCCAATGTCGATTTTTCCATTTGCGCCTCCGACCAAAAGCAGTTTTGATCCGCTCGTGAAAAACTCCGGCGCACCACATTCATCGGTCTGAATGTGGGCATTTTGGTGGCAGATGATACTGCGAAATGATCGACACATCTGAGCGAGCGACAGCGCGTTGGCCGCCGTACCGGTGAAAACAAAATAAACGTCGCAATCAGCCTCGAAAATCTCACGAATCCGGTTACAGAGAGAGCCGGTCCAACGGTCCTCGCCGTACGCGGCTGCGTAGTTAATGTTGGCTTCCTGCAACGCGGCCCATGCCTCGGGGCAAATCGACGCAGTGTTGTCACTCGCAAAGTCCTGGCGATCGACGTTCATTACCCTCTTTGCTACGCGAGGTCACGCTCCCAATCAATCAGCGCAAAAGAGATT
>DASXMV010000177.1:0-11662 GCA_036495465.1 Candidatus Udaeobacter sp.
GCGGCACAATCGAGCTCGAGGTCGAAGAAAAGGTTCCCGACAAGAACGCAATGATAATCTGTCATTGCGGAGGAGGTGGACGCTCGGCGCTCGCGACTGAGAGCTTGCAAAAAATTGGCTACAAAAACGTCCGTTCCATGGCGGGTGGCCTTAAAGCTTGGAAAGCAACCGGGTTGCCGACGACGAAATAATTCTACCTGCCTCGGCGTTAACTACCCGTTTTAAGACTAGAATCCTCATTTCGAATCATTGAGGCGATTAGCGGGCGACAGGCATTGTTTTCATGTCGCCGCCCCGCTACACTGGCGCGCATTCGATGCAAATAGATGACGACGCCTTCGCTCGATTACTACGGTATTGAAGAGCTTTTCACGGACGAAGAACGCACAGCGCGCGATCGCGCGAGGCGTTTTGTGCAGGAGGAAGTTTTATCCGAGATCGTTCCGTGCCATCGCGCTGCAAAGTTCCCGGAACATCTGATTGCTCGAATGGGTGCGCTGGGCTTTTACGCACCATATCTGAGAAAGAACGGTGGCAGTGGGCTCAGCTACACCGGCTACGGCTTGATCATGCAGGAGCTTGAGCGGGCTGATTCGGGTTTGCGCTCACTGGCGTCCGTCCAGGGAGCGCTCGCGACTCAGGCGATTCATTCGTTCGGCTCACCTGAGCAACAGGCGCGTTGGCTTCCGGGATTAATGGCGGGTCAGCTTATTGGTTGCTTCGGATTAACTGAGCATGGACATGGTTCCGATCCAGGCGGGATGGAAACCCACGCCAAACGCGAGGGTGACCACTACATCTTGAACGGCAGCAAGTGCTGGATCGGCAACGCTTCGATTGCGGATGTAAAAGTGATTTGGGCGAAAGACGAGCAAGGACACGTCGGTGGCTTCGTCGTAGAAAAGGATGCGCCCGGCTTTCGCGCCCAGGATATCGAAGGGAAGTTCAGCCTACGCATGTCGCGCACATCGGAATGCTGGTTCGAGAACTGCCGCGTACCCCTGAAGAATCGTTTGCCCAGGGCATCGGGACTGGGCGCGCCGCTGTCGTGTCTTTCGCATGCGCGCACTGGAATTGCGTGGGGTGTCATTGGGGCGGCCATTGAGTGTTATGAGACGGCGCTGGCTTATTCCAAATCGCGCGAACAATTTGGCCGCCCGATAGCAGGTTTCCAATTAGTGCAACAAAAGCTTGTCTGGATGGCGCAGGAGATCACGAAGGCCCAATTATTGGCGTTACGTCTCACACGCATGAAGGAGCAGGGGTCGGTGCGCCCCGCTCAGATCTCCCTGGCGAAGCGCAATAACGTTTGGATGGCGCTGGAATGCGCCCGCAAGGGGCGCGACATCCTTGGCGCAGCGGGTATTACAGATCGCTACCCGGTTATCCGCCACCTCATGAACCTCGAGTCTGTTTCAACGTACGAAGGTACGCACGACATCCACACTCTAGTGGTGGGTCGCGACATCACGGGAATCAATGCTTTTGGCGGGTGACCCGAAAACTTCTTCATCCCAATCGAAGCTGAGAATCCCGCAGCGAAGGACATTCCACGGCATCCTTCGGCTCCACTTAGGATGACGCAGTCGAGAAATAGGTTAATGTAAAGGATGAGCGAGTCAGTCTACATTCTTGGCGGCGGGCGCACCGATTTTAAGCGCAACCTGAAGAAAGAAGGAAAGACGATCCGGCATATCATTATCGAGGCCGGCAAGAAGGCAATCGATGACGCCAAAATTGATCCGGCGGAAATTCAGGCCGGTGCGGTCGGGAATTTCAACGCAGGCCAGTTTACAAAGCAGCTGCAGCTTGGCGCGTTCATCCCTGAGATCGACCCAAAATTGCGCGGTATTCCGACGATGCATACCGAAGCGGCCTGCGCGTCTGGCGCGCTGTCGGTGTTACTCGGCGCCGAATGGATTATGGGGGGATTGCACGATGTTGTGCTGGTTGTTGGCGCAGAACAGCAGAAGACGATGTCGTCACTCGACGGATCGGATGTGCTTGGGGCGGCAGCGGATTATCACAACGAGAAGCCCGAGTACGGCGATTTCATGTTTCCAAAACTGTTCGGGCGGATCGCTCAGATTTACGTCGAAAAGTATGGCGCGACCGAAGCGGATCTCGCACTGGTTGCATGGAAAAATTACGCGCACGCAAAACTGAATCCGCTTGCGCAAATGCGAGACGCCGATCTCACACTCGATTGCGCTTCCCAAGTCTCCGACAAGAACCCGAGTGTCGCTCCGCCGCTTAAAGTTTCAGATTGTTCTCAGATCACGGACGGCGCAGCGTCGGTTGTTCTTGTCTCCGGAAGGTATCTGGACAAAATCGGCCGCGATAAGAACAAGATGGTGCGATTGTTCGGCTACGGTCATAGCACCGATTACCTGCCGCTGGACAAAAAGGATGCGCCCACTTTTTCGATCGCGCGCAAAGCAGCCGAGAAAGCGTTCCGCATGGCGAATTTGACACCGCGCGACCTGCATGGCGCCGAAGTGCACGATTGCTTTTCGATTACTGAAATCGTCGCCTATGAAATTCTCGGACTCGCGGAGTCTGGCAAAGGTGTGGAGTTGGTGAAAAGTGGCGCGACGGCGTTGCCGCAGGTGCGCACCGAAAAATTCAAAGGGCCTTTTCAAATTCCAGTGAACGCCGGTGGCGGCCTTATTGCCGACGGTCACCCTGTCGGCGCGACGGGTGTTCGCCAGGTTTTTGAAGCGTACCAACAGCTTACCGAACAAGCCGGCCTGCGGCAGATCGAGAACGCTAAACGATTCCTCACATTCAATATGGGGGGCAGTCTCACGACATCGGTGGCCATGGTTTGGGGACGGGATTGATCTGTCGGTAGAAGACTATTTACGGCATCGCCGGAACACCCATGAGCGGCACATGTTTGCATCGCTTTCAGGTGACGTCTGATCGTTTTTGAGGCTCTAAGTCCAAAATGCAGGTCGCGCACGTTTCTTGGGTATGGTGTCGCTTGCAATCGAGGAATTGCCTCCCATGATCAAAGAAGACGTCGAGGAATACCTCGAAGATCATCCACGCAGCCCGGCTGCTCGCCTGCGTCCAAGAATGGGGATGGTTGGCGATATCTGGCTCGCGTTCATCGGTCCCGAGGTACGGCGTGGCGCGAGCGGGTTGGGAGAAACGCCGCGCGACGCTTTGACTGATTTCAATCGGCATTTCATGGAGCCACTGGTTTCCAGAAACGGCTTCGAATCAGGCGAGAGCGATTAACCCGGAAACATCCGTCTCCATATGAAAGTTCCATTTACGCTCGGAGAGGTTGGTCACTTTGGTTTGGCCGTGCGCGACCCAAAGAAAAGTGCTCAATGGTTTCAGCGGGTACTGGGATTGCGCAAGGAATTCGATTTTGAAAACGGGGTCGCGGTTGGCAACGACAAGGTGACGATTGCGCTATTCAAGGGCAAACCGTCACCCGGAACGATTGATCACATGTCCTTTCATCTTCCAAACATGGCAACCTTGCGAAAGGCACTGGCGCATTTGCAAAACCTCGATGTGGACATTGAAGATCCGGGCGATGAAATCGGACCCGAGGCTCCGGGATCGAAAAACATGGGTCTTTGGTTCCACGATCCCGACGGGTACCGGTGGGAGCTAAGCGTGCTGGGTGGCAAATAAACTTTAGCGAATCCTGCGCCTGTACCGTGAGCGAAAAGGCCGTACCGATCATCCGATCGGATGAGGACTAACGAGTGCGTAGCGCACAAACAAGTGCGTGCGTTGACATGATATTTAAGGGTCTTAACTTTTTCGTCCTCAATTAAAATGACTACCCAACAAAAAGGGGACGGAAAAGAGTTCGTCTCGCACGCATCAGGGTATTGGCCAGAGGTAACTCAGGAACTCTGGAGCGACTGGAAATGGCAGCTCAAGAACAGGGTCACGTCTCTTGCTCAATTAGAAAAACACCTCGTACTAAGTGATGAAGAGCGCAGTGGTGTCTTGCTCTCAGGTGACAAGCTCGCACTGGCGGTCACTCCACACTTTTTTAATCTCTTGCCGAGTGGCAATCCCGAGGATCCAATCCGGCGTCAGATGATTCCCAGGATCGAGGAGACCTGGTCATCCCCATACGACATGACCGATCCGTGCGGCGAGGATTCGCACATGCCGGTGCCGGGGCTGGTACATCGTTATCCTGACCGTGTTTTGTTTTTGGTTACGGACCGCTGCGCCAGTTACTGCCGCTATTGCACTCGTAGTCGCGTCGTCAGCGGGGTGGGCGAACAGGAGCTGCATACGAACTTCGAGGAAGCATTTCGTTATCTCGAAGCGCATACCGAGGTTCGCGATGTTCTACTGAGCGGGGGTGACGCACTTATTTTTTCTGACGAAAGGATCGACAAGCTCCTTTCGCGCTTACGATCTATTCCGCATATTGAGTTTGTTCGCATCGGCACTCGCGTCCCGATTTTCCTGCCGCAACGCATTACAGCGGAGCTGTGCGCGATACTGGCGAAATATCATCCGCTCTGGATGAGTGTGCATGTCAATCATCCACGGGAATTGACAATTGAGGTGAAGCAAGCGCTGGAGCGACTGGCTAACGCGGGTATTCCTCTTGGAAATCAAAGTGTATTACTGGCGGGCGTGAATGACGACCTCGAAACCATGAAAACGCTCGTGCACAAGCTTCTCATGTGCCGGGTCCGACCGTACTACATTTATCAGTGCGATTTGATCAATGGTTCGTCGCATCTGCGTACTTCAGTCGCGAAAGGCATTGAGATCATCGAAGGCTTGCGCGGTCACACTACCGGTTACGCGGTGCCGCAGTTCGTTATCGACGCGCCCGGTGGCGGCGGAAAGGTGCCGATCAACCCCGGATATATCCTTTATCACGACAACGAGAAGATCGTTATCCGGAATTACGAGGGCAAGATCTTCGAATACCCGGAAACGGGAAACGAGCAGGTGCAGTTTGCTCCGCAGCGCGAGTATCACGACGAATACTTGTACTCCTGACATTCGTTGCCGTCCAAGAGCGTGAGCAACCCGTAGTTTCGACCCATCGCCTCTGCTCCGCACAGAGGCAGTCGATGTGATGCATAGCGGCATCAGAACTCTGGCTGTTTTCAGGAAAAGTCCCTGAATCTGAAGAGGTTTGTTTCGGCATCTCAAAGTTGTCCAAGAAAGGAAACGGTTCATGAAATGTGCTGCTGCCGTATGCTTGATGTTGTCGCTTTTGAGCGCTGGTGCAGAAACACCCAAATCAGTTGAAATTCGTTTTTGTCCTGCCTCAGCAGTTCGAACCTATCCGCTGGAAAGCCGTCGCAACCTTCAAGGGCTGTTGTTGCAGAATGTCGCCGTCATTAATCACGGGAACGCCCCGTTTAAGGTCGATAACGTTGAAATCGAGTTACTGAAATCGAACGGCATCGTTGAGTCCCGTAAACTCGATCCAGAGGCATTGCAGAGCACTGCTGATCGCGGTTCGAAATTGCAGGCGGCAGGCGTCATTCAGGAGGTGGGATTTCAATTCTGCGGTAAAGATTTGATTGGTCCCTCAATAAAGTTAGGCAGTCCTACACTTGCTCGAGACCAGGCACTTCTCATCGTCTCGCAAGTGTTCGCATTCACCGGTGCGCGCGACACGCTTCGAATTCGAGTGCACGGCAATATCGACAGCCACGCCACCGAATTTACGGGTTCAATTCCGATCAAATCTGAATTTGCGCACAATAAATACATCTTTCCCTTGCGCGGCATTTGGTATGTTGGCATTGGAGCTTCGTTTCACACAGGCCATCGCTGGGTCGTTCCGGAAGAGTTTGCACTCGACATCGCGAAGATGGGTGAGAGCGGACTTAGCCACAGAGGCGACGGTACTCACTTCGATGATTATTACGCGTACGGCGCGGATGTGCTTGCCACAGCCGACGGCCGTGTGATCGGCGCTGAGAACGATCAAGCGCAGGATCCTTCGGCAATGCAGCGTCCTAACGAAAGTCAAGAGGCCTACTTCGCACGGTTACAGAAAGAACAAGGGGAGCGACTCGCCAAAGGGCTAGTCGCGATCACAGGCAACTACGTCATGATAGACCACGGAAAAGACGAGTACTCGCTTTATGCGCATTTGCAGCCGGGCAGCGTGCGCGTCCGCGTTGGCGATCAAGTGAAAGCCGGCGAAGTGATTGGCAAACTTGGTTCATCGGGCAATTCGACCGAGCCGCATCTTCATTTTCAGGTCTGTGACAAGTCCAATCCCCTGATGTGCGCCGGCATTCCAGTAAACTTCAGCAACGTTACCGTTCAATGGGCCGATCTGCCGCGTCCAGTTCAAAGCGGCGACGTGGTTATCGCAAAATAACGAGTATCTGACTCGATCAGTTCCAGCGACCACGGGTGGATTTGAGTCTGTAGGTGCCAACCAATTCCAAAGTGGTTCCGATCCGATTCTTTCCAGACTGGCTGGCCTATATCCCGAACGGCGATTCTTTTGTAATTTCTTTTCGTTTGGCTCGTTGCGTAAACTTTACGCTTGCGTATTAAATACCGCGCCGTATAAAGTCCCGCACTTTAGTTTTCTTACGCAATCGTCACTTTTTCCATTTTATGAACCAACGCTTACTCGCGGAAATTGGCCGCACTCAGCGACTTGAAATAATCAACTCCCTCAAACGCACCAGAGGAATGTCCGTCAACGAGCTGGTCGAGAAAATGAAGATGAGCTACATGGGCATCAAACAGCATTGTCTTACTCTCCAGCGTGATGGCTATTTGGATACCTGGCGCCGTCCGCAAAAAATGGGTCGCCCAGAGATGGTCTATCGGTTGACCCGCCGGAGTCACGATCTTTTTCAAGCCGACAGCCATCAGCTCACTCTTGACCTGTTGAAAGCGGCACAGGAAATCTACGGACCAAACGCTGCAGAAAAACTTCTTTATAATATTTTCGAAAAGAAAACTGCCGCGGTGACGGGTAAAACGAGGGGAGATACAATCGCCGAACGCGCTAAATGGCTGGCTAATGCGCGTGATAACGAAGGGTACATGTCTCAGTTCGTTAACGATCATCAGGATGGGGGTCCGCGGATTGTTGAGTGTCACTCACCGATCCTGAATCTGATAGATCGTTATCCAATCGTGGGTCGGCTCGAACAGGATATGTTCGAAGCGGTGCTACGAACCAAAGTTCGGCGGCAGATGATGCGCAACTCGGGGCTATACGAGTGCGCGTTTCATTTTGCTGCCTAAGAGTAGGCGCACAATCCGCGGCTGTATCAACCCTCTCGCTCGGGCTGGGTGGCGAAAACGCATTGCCGGGTTCACCGCTTTCGGTAGCACAAAAGGCCAGATCACTAGATCGATTTGTTCTTTCGCTCTCTTGGAATCTCGGTTGATTGATGGCCCATGGCTCGGGCTTTTCCTTCTGTTGTGATCGAGAATTTGCAGCCCCTGATCGATGGCGGGCGCTACCCCATAAAGCGCATCGTTGGCGAAGACCTGGTCGTTGAGGCGGACATTTTCAAGGATGGCCACGATATTGTGGCGGCAAACCTGAAGTGGCGGATCCTTGGAAAACGTGCGTGGCGGGAAACACCGATGCACTTCGTGGATAACGATCGATGGCGCGGCGTCTGCACATTATACGACGAAACGATTCACGAATACACTGTCGAAGCATGGACGGACGCTTTTCGCAGTTGGCAGTCGGAGTTTGCAAAAAAATTTGAGGCCGGCGTGTCTGACCTTCGTAGTGAAGCGCTGGAAGGCGCAGCATTGGTAGAGGCTGCTGCCAAGCAGGCTAGAGATCGAGCTGACCGCAAGCGGTTGATCGAGTTTTCCCGGCAAATTTCGAGCGGCGCTAATTCCGAGGTTCAAGCGATCGCACAATCAGGCGAGCTGGAGGTGCTGATGGCAACTTATCCTGGTCGCGCCTCCGCAACACATTACGATCCTTTCCCTCGCGTCATTGTGGATCGCCCAGCGGCATTCATCGGGGCGTGGTATGAATTTTTTCCGCGTTCGGCAGAGGGCAAAGGAGATCGGGGGTCGACTTTCCGTGACTGTTTGCCCCGGGTGGATGACGCAAAGGAAATGGGTTTCGACGTGATTTATTTTCCGCCCATTCACCCCATCGGTCACACGAACCGCAAAGGCAGGAACAATTCCGTGACATCCCTGCCGGGTGATCCCGGCGTGCCATGGGCTATCGGCAGTGAGGCGGGCGGTCATAAGGCAGTCGAGCCCGCGCTCGGGACTCTTGAAGATTTCGATTGGCTTCAAAAAGAAGTGCGCAAACGCGGAATGGAAATTGCGCTCGATTTCGCGATTAACTGCTCGCCGGATCATCCTTATGTCAAGGAGCATCCCGAGTGGTTTTACAAAAGGCCCGACGGTACAATCAAGTTTGCCGAAAATCCCCCGAAGAAATACGAAGATATTTATCCGGTAAACTTTCGGTGTGAAAACTGGCGCCAGCTCTGGGCAGAGATGAAGAGCATCGTGTTATTTTGGGCTGGGCACGGAGTACGCATTTTTCGAGTAGACAATCCGCACACCAAACCAGTCGCTTTCTGGGAATATTTGATCACGGGCGTCCGCGAGAAATATCCCGATGCCATTTTTCTTGCCGAAGCGTTTACCAGGCCAAAAATGATGAAAGCGCTGGCGAAAGCCGGTTTTAGCCAGAGTTACACATATTTTACGTGGCGAAATTCGAAGCGCGAGCTCATCGAATATTTTACTGAACTTACCCAAACAGAGATGAGCGAATATTTTCGCCCCAATCTCTGGACCAACACACCCGACATTCTGCCTTTTGTCCTTCAGGAGGGAGGCCGCCCTGCTTTCATGATTCGTGTGGCTCTCGCCGCGACGCTTTCACCGCTTTACGGCATCTACAGCGGATACGAGCTATGCGAGAATGACCCGTTATCAGGCCGCGAGGAATATCTGGATTCAGAAAAATACCAATATAAGGAGCGTGATTGGAATGCGCCGGGAAACATCAAGGACTGGATCGCGCAACTAAACAAAATCCGAAGAAAAAACCGCGCGCTCCAGCTTTACACAAATTTGCGGTTCCACGACGCGGACAACGACACGATTTTATTTTACAGCAAGATGACCGCGGCGCGCGATAACATCATTCTGGTCGTCGTAAACCTTGATCCGTTTCGTAAGCAAAACTCGTTTGTCCATGTTCCGATTGAGAGTTTCGGGCAAATGGAGAGTGACGCCTATCAGGTAGAAGACTTATTAAGTGGGGCGACTTACACCTGGTATGGTCGCCGCAACTATGTGGAGCTCGATCCAGACATTCAGCCAGCCCATGTTTTTCTGGTGCGCCGCTGAAAAGTGGTGGGGACGGACGCTGGGTCGGCGCATCGAATCGGCGCGCGAAGGGTCAGCCTGGCAAATAGTTTGCTGCAACTCGCTCATCCGGGCCGTGTTTGATTTTCAACGGCGCGTTTGCATCGGCTGATCGCCCTGCATATCATTACGAAATTTCCTGCATGAAGATTTGGGTTCTGTTGTTTGCCGCGCTGGCGAGCGCGCCTTCTGTGATAGCTCAAGAAGTCACAGCCACACCCCCTCTCGTCCCTGAGCGCTCGCAAACGGTCCTAGAGACGCTTTTCAAAGCCGGTCCGATAATAATTCCGCTTGTTTTGTTGTCGGTCTTTTTTGTCATGCTCGTGGTGGTTTATCTGCTGACAATTCGTCGCGGCGCTGTCGTCTCGAGCGGTTACATGGCAACCGCGGACGCGCTCTTGCGGAAACGAGATTATCTGGGCCTGCTCGCTGTATCGAATCGGCATTCGGAAGCGATTGCGCGGGTCGTACAAAAAATGCTCGATTTTACTACCAAGAATCCCCAAGCAGATCTCCAACAGGTTCGCGAAATCGCTGAGACCGAAGGAACGCGAGTCGCGGCGAGTCTGAACAATCGGGTGACTTATCTTGCAGACATTGGAATGATCGCGCCATTGCTGGGCCTCCTTGGCACCGTTTTTGGAATTATCCATTCCTTTGGCGCACTGGGTGCAGACATTGGCTCGGCCCGATACGTGGCGTTATCGCGGGGAATCAGCGAGGCCCTGGTCAACACAGCGGCCGGACTGGCCATTGGGATTCCGGCTATGATGTGTTACGCGTTCTTTCGCGGCAGAGCGCAAAAGTTGATTTCGGAGTTGGAAGCTGCTTCGACGCATGTGCTTGCTCTGCTTTCGTTGCAATATGGCAGGCCCCAGCGAACTCCTGTACTGATCGAAGAGGAACTGTAAAAGCTGTTTCACGCCAATGAATCTGCGCGGTCATGCCCCCATGCATCATCCAGGTATCCAACTGGCTCCGTTGGTGGACGTGCTGTTGCTTTTATTGATTTTTTTCCTGCTGACATGGAACGCCGCTCGGACTGAAAACGAGCTCGATGTTAAGGTGCCAAAGGCATCGGCTGCGAAAGAGAAGGCTGCGCCGATTGGCGATGTCATCGTTAACGTAAAAGCGGACGGCAATGTGGTAGTCAATCGCCGTACGCTCAGCAGCGCCGAATTAAGCGAGTTACTGAAGAGCCTGGTTCAACTGAACTCCGAGCAAGCCGTAGTGATCCGTGGCGACGAAGGCGGCGCCTACAAGAATATCGTTGGCGTGTTAAACATTTGCACCGAGGCAGGAGTAACCAACGTAGCTTTCGCCACAGCCAAATGAAAACGAAGCGCGGCGCAGCCGGTCTTCTGGGACTGGCGATGCTCCTTTGTACGGCGAGCATTGTCAGTTCTCAATCACAACCGGAGGTTCGCAGGGCGCGTCCTGTGGATGAACCCGCTGTTCCGCGCGCTCTACCCGCGGATGACTCGGTCGAAAGAGTTCTGCGCTCGCTAAAAGAGAAGGAGAACTCGTCAGAGCCGGCTCAACATGAAGGCGAGGCGGCAGATGAACGTCAGCTTGACTACGCAAATGGCCTGTTCACTCGCAAACTTTACGATCTCGCGGCCCCCGAATATCAAAAATATCTCGACGATTATCCGGGACGATCAGGGCGGGCGAATGCCTACTTTTCACTCGGCGAATGCTATCGAAACCTCGGTCGGAATTCGAGCGCACGTACCAATCTGCAAAAAGTGCTCAACGACTATGCCGACAGCGAATTCGCAGGCCCCGCCGCATATGCATTGGCCGAGATGGCGTTCGCGGATAAGGATTATGTGGCTGCGCTTCCGCTTTTTCATCGGTCTGCCGGGAAATCAAAAGAACCCGCGGTAGCGCTTTCTGCCCATTATTTCGAAGCGCGCTGCCTTGAATCTCTCGGTCGGAAAGAGGAAGCCGCGAACATTTATGCCGAGGTGGCCGAAGCTGGAAATCCGAATCCTTTCCGAGAGGACGCACGAACGACGGCAGCGTCTATTTTCGCAGCGCGAGGAAGAAAAATCGATGCGTTAAAACAATACGAAGCACTTGCCAACGAAGCGCAAAAACCAGCGTTAAAAGCCGAGTCGGCTGTGCGGGGTGGTATGATTGCTCTCGAGCTTGCGCAGGCCGACAAAGGCAAAATCGACAAGGTAATGGCGGATAGAGCCGCCGCCTTGCTGCAAAAAGGACGCACCCAGGCTGACGCCGGGAAATTCCGCGCCATCGCACAGGTGGGATTTCGTCGATTACAGTTTCAAACTGGCCAATACGC
>DASXMV010000178.1:0-13972 GCA_036495465.1 Candidatus Udaeobacter sp.
GAGCTAGCTGCCGCTGGCGAAATGCCGCTGCCTTCACAGACTGGCAAAGACCGGCCGTTTATGGATTTGGAGACAAATCCCTACTCAGTTGATGCAAAGGGGGCCCAGCCGCACCAATCGACCGCTGCATCGCAACAGCCAGAGCAAAAGGCGCCCCCGCAGCAGCAGGAACCGATTACGGCCGCCGAGCAGTTTGCATTATTGACTCAGAAGTCAGCTGCTGCACTAGAGCGCCCGACCTCGGCGTCGCAGCCGCAATCTGCGTATCGCCGCATGAAGGAGAAAACTCGTATGGTGGGTAACATTACCAACCGCGGGGTCTCCGCTGTGAATGCGTTAGGCACGCCGCTGGGTCGGTATCAGAAGATCGTCATCGATGCAATCGGATCGCGCTGGTATGCGTTTATAGATCAGAGGAGGGATTTATTCAGCATCGGCACCCTGCGAGTCGATTTTTACGTCGAACGAAGCGGAAAAGTGAAGGATCTGAAAATTATTGAGAATAGTTCGAATGAAGCTTTTGCGAACTTCTGCATCCAATCCACAATGGAAGCCCGACTTCCGCCAATTCCAGAAGATGTAGCGAGTGCTTTGCCTGCCGAAGGCTTGGCAATGGAGGGCCTTGGCTTCTCTGTCATCCCGCGATGATGGTGGCAGCAATAACCATCGAAACTCCGGAAACTGTGAATGCTATTTTTGGATTCTTCGCGAAGGGTGGCCTTTTCATGTGGCCGCTGCTGGCGTGCTCTATTGTTTCGGTGACAATAATGATCTTGCGCGGCCTGGCTTTGCGGCGGAACAAGGTCCTGCCGCCTTTGGTCGAGAACGAAATAGAACGGCTGACTCCGGGTGAAAGTCCTGAGCGACTTTCACGTCTGGTGCACCAGGATGGTTCCTCGCTGTCGCGGATTACTCGTGTCGCATTGCAATATTTACGCAGCCCGCGCTCGGAAAATGTGGAAGCGGTTCAGACGCGCGCGCGTCACGAAATGGTGCGGCTGGAAAAGGGACTCATCATTCTTGAAGTGATCGTGGGCATTGCGCCATTGCTGGGACTAATCGGCGCGGTCTCCGGACTCGTGCATGTCTTTTCGCAGCTCGGCTTGAGCTCGGGCGCGTCCGATACGCGTCAGATTGCGCTCGGCATTTCCGAAGCATTGAATGCAACTGTGTTCGGGCTTTCGATTGCTGTGCCGACTCTGGTCGGGTTCACCTATTTTTCGAGAAAAGTGGAAGTGATGTCGGTGGAGATGGAAACGCTGGTGCTCGAATTGATTAACAAATGCTATTATGGGCGGTCTTCGCGCGAATTCGCGCCAAAAGGATCAACGGCCAGCTCGTTCCCGGTCTCGACGCCGGTAGCGTGAAACGCGCGGCGCATTTCATACCATGAAGTTTGCGGTACGAAAAAGAAGAGCGCCTGTCATCATCATTGTCTCGCTGGTCGATATTCTCATCATCCTCCTCATCTTTTTTGTCGTCTCCACCACTTTTAAGAAAGATCAGCCGGAAGTTAAGATTAACCTCCCGGAATCAAAGACGGCACAAAAACAGCCTGCCGAGCTTGAACACGCTATTGTCAGTGTCGATCAAAACGACGAGATCAAGCTGGATGGACGAGCCATCGGCGTGGATGAACTGGAGGGTGCTGTGCGTAACCTGCCTGAAGCACGGAAATCCACGCTCGCGCTGCAGGCAGACAAGAAAGCTTCTTTCGGTACGATTATTAAGGTCATGGATGCATTGAAGCTGGCGGGCGTGAAAAATTTGCCGGCATTTACCCGGGAAGAGAAATGATTCTGCAAATCCTGGAGTACGGGGACGCGATCCTGCGGGCCAAAGGCAAACGGATCGAGAATATAGACGATCGAATTCGCGAGCTGGCAGAGAACATGGTCGAGACAATGCATGCTGCGAATGGCGTGGGCCTGGCGGCACAACAGGTCGGCGAGGCTCTGCAACTCACCGTACTTGACGTCTCGTTAGTCGAAGATCGGCCGAGCAGCCTGAAGGTGGATGGGAAAGAAGTCGATCTGATGGCGGCGATGCCGCTGGTGTTAATCAATCCAGAGATCGAGCTGTGCGGAGAAACTGAAGTGGGAGCAGAAGGTTGCTTAAGTTTCCCGGAAATCACCGGCGAGATCGAACGAGCAAAATCCGTGCTGGTGCGGGCGCAGACGCTGGAAGGCGAGAGTACCGAAATGGAAGTGAGCGGATTTCTCGCACGCGCGATCCAACATGAAGGCGATCACCTCAATGGAATTCTATTCATCGATCGCATGAATTCGGCGGCAAAGGCTGCATTGTCGAGCCGCCTGAGACGATTACAGAAGGAAACCAGACGCGGCATAAAGCATCGGGAGACGCTCGTGAGTGAAACGACGTTGTAGGCGATTCAGCCCTTTGTTTCGATGACGTTTCTAAATTCAGCGGATGACTAGCAATTGGGTCAACTGGGTGCGGAGACTTCAATCGATCGCCCAGAATGGGCGAAACTATTGCAAAAACGAATTCGACCTGCAGCGATATCAACAGGTTGAAGATGTCGCTGCGGAGATCGGAGCCAAGCACTCTGACGGTGAACTGCAAACGATCCAGGAGATGTTTCGACAGGAGACCGGACCGGCAACGCCAAAAATCGATGTGCGGGCCGCCGTTTTTTCCGAAAATAAAATATTGCTCGTGAAGGAAAGAGGTGACGGCTGGACAATGCCTGGCGGATGGGTGGATCCCGGTGAATCTCCAAGCGAGGCGGCTGTGCGTGAAACGAAGGAGGAATCCGGATATGACGTGAGCGCCGTTAGACTAATGGCGATTTACGATCGCGATAAGCAGGGCCATCCGCCGTCTCCGTTTCACGTCTATAAGGTCATTTTCCTCTGTAACCTTGTGGGAGGGTCGGCGAAAACAAGCCTTGAAACTGAAGCGGCACGTTTTTTTCGCGAAGACGAACTCCCAGCTCTTTCCGAGTCTCGAGTGTTATTAACGCAGATAAAACGTGCGTTTACCTTCGCTGGAGATCCAAATTTGCCAGCTGACTTTGATTAGGCTGGTACGCCAACTTCACGGCCGTTGCTGGCTGTGCTGCGTAAATTATCGACTGAAAAACCCAGTTAACGGACTCGTTGCAGCCGCGACGTCGAGGCTTTCGCCCAGTCCGATTTCGCGTGCTTCCCGTCCAGCTTCAATGGCTTTTTTGAATGCTTTAGCCATGCGGATTGGGTCGGAAGCAATTGCGATTGCGGTGTTAACCAAAACCGCGTCGGCTCCCATCTCCATCGCTTCCGCTGCGTGACTCGGTGCGCCTAGCCCGGCGTCAACCACTACGGGCACGGTAGCTTGTTCGATAATGATCCGGATTTGGGCGCGGGTTTCAATACCGCGATTGCTTCCGATTGGCGAGCCGAGCGGCATCACAGTCGCAGCGCCTACGTCCTGCAATCGCTTCGCCAATACCGGATCGGCATTAATGTAGGGAAGAACGGTGAAACCCTCCTTCACAAGGATCTCCGCTGCGGCGAGGGTCTCGACCGGATCGGGCAACAAATAACGCGGGTCCGGATGAATCTCGAGCTTGATCCATTTAGGCAACCCCGCGCTCGCAGCCAGGCGCGCCAGACGCACTGCTTCCTCAGCGTTTCGAGCGCCACTGGTGTTGGGCAGGAGAAGGAACCGTTTCGGATCGATAAAATCGAGAATGTTCGCAAACGGATCATGCTTGCCTGAAATGTCCACACGTCGGAGCGCCACAGTCACCAGCTCGGCGCCACTGGCAATCAGCGCGTCGCGCATCAGCTCGTTCGACGCGAATTTTCCGGTACCGATGAGTAAACGCGAACCGAACTCGCGATCGGCAATCTTCAGTTTTGAAGGCTTATCTGCCATTAGCAAAGGATAAACGAATTCGCTCAAGGGCGCGAGCGTGGATAGAAGAATGCGCACGCACTTTTGACTGTACGACACGCAGGAGTTGCGTCACACTTTCCTGTCAATGACTCAGTTCGACCTTCACCAACAGGATTGCGTTAAGGGAATGTCGCGTCTGAGAAATGAAAGTGTCGATCTTGTCGTGACCTCGCCGCCCTACAATCTGGGAATTGGCTACAGGCAGTATGTCGACCGCCAGGACCGGCAATCCTATTTGAATTGGTGCGGCAAGTGGGCGGCGCAAATTCGAAGATTGCTGCGACGGAATGGATCTTTTTTTCTTAACGTTGGCTCAGCGCCATCGAATCCGATGCTACCGCATCAAATTGTAATAGCGTTGACCTCCGGCTCCGGCGGATTTGTTTTACAGAACACCATTCACTGGATCAAATCGATCACAATCGAGAACGGAAGAGGCGATCCAAGATCGCATGGCCACTTCAAGCCAATCAATTCCAAGCGATTTCTTAATGATTGCCACGAGTACATCTTTCATTTTACGAAGTCCCGACTAGTTGAAATCGAACGACTTGCCCTCGGCGTTCCTTATCAGGACAAGAGCAACATCGCGCGCTGGTCGCACACTCGCGGCAGCGATCTGCGTTGTCGCGGCAACACATGGTTCATTCCATATGGGACAATTCAAAGCCGCGCAAAAGAGCGACCTCATCCGGCAACATTTCCGGTTCAACTCGCTGAATGGTGCATCAAGTTGCACGGTGTTTCACGCGTGCGAACCATCCTCGATCCGTTTCTAGGCATTGGAAATTCCGCAGTCGCAGCGCAACGTTGCGGCATAAAAAGATTCATCGGATTTGAAATCGACAAGACTTATCTCGCTGAGGCGAAGCGACGCCTCGCTTTAACAAAATCGCGCATTTTACAGAGCGAACGTTAGCTTCGGGAATTCTGGTATCGCCATTTCGCTCTAACTGGATCGTTGACACTTTCCCACCAGGCTAGATGGTTCGTTAGGTAGGTGATCTTTTTGAAGAGGTTCATCATAGCCAGCCTGGTCTTCGTCACGCTACAAGGCGTTTTAACATCACTGGCAACTGCAGCGGGAGGATCTTTCAAATTCGGGGGCGTTTCCTTTTCGCCGGGTTCAACCGTCCAGGCTGACGTTCCTTTGACTTCATTAGAAAAATTATACGCTGGGCAAGGCGGCAACCCTGTGCCGCCATACGCAGTGGCTGTGTTAGCAACGCCCGCGAATTTTGATCCGACGAAGAGTTGGCCTGTTTTGGTACCCTGCTCTACGAGCGATTTTAAACGGCAGAATCGAAATGATCTGGTTCAGTTTTACCAGAGGGCCGGGCTTTCTGAGGGCTATGTGTTACTCGCAGGCGACGGTCCGCAACATGCAAAGAATGACAATGTGGCATGGCGCGACTCCATGACACTCGCTGCGGTCGACGCGCTTCACCGGAGCTTTCCCGGTTCGGAGAAGTGGCCAATCGCATGCGCAGGGTTTTCCGGCGGGGGCAAAGGTGTCGGTTATGTTGCGCCGTTTCTTGCGAGAAACGGTTGTCACATCATGGGAATTTACATCACCGGCGCGAACGAAGATCACCTGAGTGACGGATATGCGCGACTAAAGCCCGGCGCAGGTTTTCTAAGTACGCCAATCTATTTTAGCGCCGGGCATGAGGACAGAATTGCATCGGTGGAGCAGCAATACGCCGTTGTGGGGATGATCAAGCGAACGGGCTTTAATCGGATTCGAATCGGAACTTTTCGTGGCGGCCATGAAGTCAATGACGCGCAAACGTCCATTGCCTTGCACTGGTTTCGCGAATTGGCGAAGTAGCCTCAAACCCGAAGAATCCAGCGCCGGAGCACCGGCCGCACTCCAAAACGCAAGCGCGGGTTCACCTGTCATGTTGAGCGAAGCGAAACATCTCTGACCATTGGCTCGCTCAGGCGCGAAGAGAGAACTGATCTGAGATTCTTCGCTCCGCTCAGAATGACAGGCTCACAGCGTCATAGAAGATTGTCTTCCGAAGTGGCTGTCGGAACACCTGAGGATCGCTGAAATTTGTCGAGCGATTTGACCAAATTTCCGGGGAGTGGACGCACCCGATCAAAAATACGAGCGGCCAGAGGTTTGGCTGTGGTGTAACCGGCAGCGAACATTTCCATGCGCGCATCGAGATTATCGATGTAATGCAGCGCCATCGCTTCCGGCGTTTTCGGATCGACCGGCGAACCGAATTGCTTGTCGCCGTGATGCGAACCGATGAGGTGCAGAAGGTGGACGCGCACATCTTCCGAGGCCGGCCGATATCCTTTCCAAACATCGGCGTTTTCAGCGGCGAGTTTTTGCCACAGCGAATTGACAAGCTCGAGGCCAATCGAAATGTGACCAACCAATTCACCAAGCTCGTCATAGCTCATAATGAAACCAGTTTCTGAAAACTGGTTTTCCCAAAGCTTGCCCGAGTCGTGAAAAAGGATTCCTGCGATCAAAAGATCAATGTTCAACTGCGAATAAAGAGGCGCGATAGCCCTCGCTATGCGCATCATTTGCGCGGTGTGCTCCACGAGTCCTCCGCGCCGGGCGTGGTGATATTTGCGAGCTGCTGCAGCGCGACGAAATCGGTCACCCCACTTGTCAATAAACGTTTCAGACAAAGCGCGAAGGCGAGGATCACCGATGGTACCGATGGATTGCATGATTAATGCCCAATCCGCTGCTTGTTTCGTGCGCAAGTCTGCCGGTCCCTCCAACAATTCTTTTTTCTCTTGTTCAGACAGTGGTCGCACAGTCCATTTATCCGCTTCGAGTCCGAATTGCGGGTGTACGCGAAAATCGCCTGTGAGCTCGATGAAACTGTCGCTGGTGAATGCGCTGCATGATTTGTAAGAAGGATGGTCACTCCATACACGTAGCGTCATGCGATCGCACGCATCCGCCAGGCCCAGCTCGCAATACGGCTTTCCTTCGCGTTGCGTCTTTGCAGTGACCGTCTCCACCTGTACATGTACGCGCCCAGACGCTGCGCCATTTTGGGCTGCCCGGCGAATTTCAGTCAGAGTCATTAAATCCATCTCCAGCAAATCTAACACAAGCAGCAAACGTGCTAAGCTTTATGTCCCATGTTTCTGACGCACCTTGAATGCAGTGCCTGCGGACTTCAGCACGAGTGGTCGCGCCCGCAGAATCTTTGTCTTTCCTGCGGCAAACCGCTGTTTCCGATTGTGAATCTCGCAGCTGCGGGTCGGACGTTGAAGCGCGAGACGTTGGCGACACGAGAAAGATCGCTATGGCGCTATCGCGAAGTACTGCCGTTGCCCAATAAGGCGGAGCCGGTTTCTCTGGGCGAAGGTGGAACACCTTTATTGCGGGCAAAGAAATTCGGCGGCGAGGTCGATCTCTGGATTAAGGATGAATCGCTAAACCCAACGCAAAGTTTCAAAGCGCGTGGAATGAGTGTTGCTGTTTCAATGGCAAAACATCTCGGCGCGACCAAGCTGGCCGTCCCCAGTGCTGGCAACGCCGCCGGCGCGCTGGCTGCATACGCTGCCCGAGCCGGTCTCGAAGCGCACATTTTCATGCCCCGCGACACGCCGCGGGCGAACATCATTGAGTGTCGTGAGTCAGGCGCTCGGGTGACGCTGATCGACGGGCTGATTACCGATTGTGGTGCTGAGATTGCCCGGCGCAAAACCAAAGAAGGCTGGTTTGACATGTCGACGCTCAAAGAGCCGTATCGGGTTGAGGGAAAAAAGACGCTCGGTTACGAACTGGCGGAGCAACTCGATTGGCAATTGCCCGACGTGGTTCTTTATCCAACGGGAGGCGGCACCGGCCTGATTGGAATGTGGAAAGCATTTGATGAAATGGAGACGCTCGGTTGGATCGGAACAAAGCGGCCGCGTATGTTTGGGGTTCAAGCCAGCGGTTGTGCGCCAATTGTCAATGCGTTCGATACCGGAGCGGAAACTGCCGCTGAATTTGCTAATGCCCACACCATCGCCTCGGGTCTGCGTGTTCCAAAAGCGATTGGCGATTTTCTGATTCTGAAGATTCTTCGCCGGTCTAACGGCGGTGCTATCGCCATCGATGACGATGAGATGATTCGTGTTACCCGCGAAGTAGGATCAAGCGAGGGCCTCTTCGTCGCCCCCGAAGCCGCCGCCTGCTTTGCTGCCTTAAAGTCGCTTCGTTCCTCGGGCAAAATTCATTCAGGGGAACGCGTGGTGATTTTCAATACCGGGTCTGGAATCAAGTACATCGACTGTTACGACGATTAGTGATCCGTCAGACGCGCTTGGCGACAAAGATGGAGATGCGTTTAGCAAAGGCTTTGGCGGGCTCAGCGTAGAAACGTCGTCCGAGCTCGAGCGCATTTCCGCGTAGTCGTTTGCCTTGTTTCCGGATGAGTTTCTCGAGCTGTGTGAGCTCATCGCGGAGCGATTCGTCAGTGGTTTCCTTTTCCAGGCGCGCCCAAAGAAAAGCCAGATCATGCTCGCGGCCGAGCAATTCGCCCAGGACTTCCGCGTCGTGGGCTATCTCACAGAGAACAACCCGATTAAGCGGTTCCAAAATGCGCGATTGATACCAGATATCCTTCACCCGTTTTCGCCAGGCGTGAAATTTTTCTGCGTCAGGGTCGTGAATTGTTTTTGCGAGGCTGCGTCCGCCTCGCTTGTAGATTTTACAGACTGCGCCGCAAGCCTGTTTCCATGTCAGACTATCCAGCGGCCATTTCGAGAGGCGGGTCCCTGCGTGCTCCAGAAGCGGAATCGCTTGTTTTTGCCAGCCAGTAAATGCGGCAGAAAAACTGTCTCGTTCCAGCGACAATAATTCTTCAATGTGTGGAAA
This sequence comes from Candidatus Udaeobacter sp., assembly GCA_036495465.1. GTDB lineage: Bacteria > Verrucomicrobiota > Verrucomicrobiia > Chthoniobacterales > UBA10450 > Udaeobacter. The sequence goes on from DASXMV010000178.1 coordinate 8,756, forward strand.
CGGACCGTCTTCCGGATCATTTGTTGTCTCGTCGCGCAATTGTATCAGAGTCTGCAGACGCACTTGCGCATCGCGCAAGTCCGAAACCAGGCGGCCAATCTTGCGCACGCAGCGATCCTCACGGGCGTGCCGATCCTTGCCAACTTCGGTACTAGCCAGGCGCATCGCCGCACGCAGCTTTTTAAGATGCTTGCGCACTTCGTGTACTGTGACACCGCGCTGCTTTGCTGGGTGTCGACACAATTTCAAAGCGGACTCGATTTGTTCGCGGAAGATTCTTTTTAAGCCGTCGGGCAACGGTTCACTTAGTTTCAATCGAAAACCCATAAGTCCTCGGGCTTACTCGTTAGCCAGTCGCACGTTGCTGTACCGCTTCTCGCCGGTTACTTCGCGCCCAAACCAGGAAGGAGGTCTGAATCTTCGGCAACTGCTGCGGTTTGGGAATTCCACCTCCGCCACCACGAGGCCAGCGTGTCTCCCCTGATAAATATCAATCTCGATGACCAGATTTTTCCAGGGAATTTCGCAGCGCACCTTGCGCAACCTTCTTCCGACTGTCCCAGGCCACAGCGCGCCGAACTGTTTTGGGCTGAGCCTGATTTCGCGTTCTTCGCGATGCGCGCCACGGCCAACCTTGAAAGTCAGCGACGGGGTGTTGGCTTTTTTGCGGAGACGGACCTGTCTGCCTGCCGATTCACTCGCCAGATAGCCTTGCTCAATAATGTAGCATCGCGCGCCTTTTAGTTTTTCCGGCAGCCGCTTCAGCAAAAATTTGCGTTCGATCTCCCGATTATTTGCTGCCTGAGCATTTTTCTGCACAAGGGCAACATGCTAAACGCGGTGAGCTTACTGTCTAGATTTTCGCGTTGGGACAAGCCAAGGTCGATCACGTTGCTTAACACGTGGCAAAACGCCTGAAAATGGAAGTAGAGCCGCAAAAAGCGGCTCGAGCTGTAGCGGAGGCCGCGATTAAGTCAGGACGCGCTGAAAAAATTCATGCAGTGCGCCTGCGGCTGCGAGAATTGGCCACGCGGAGATTGCGATGATTATCGCAAAGAACAATATCTCGGCCGCAAACTCCAAACCGTGTTCCTTCGCGAAGTAAGCACGCGTTACATCGCGCAACGACTTGTGCGTTCTCGAACTCTTGTTTGCATCTCTAAAAACTGTTCTCCTCACTGTAATCACGTTCATAGGTGAACATTCGATAAATCGGTCCGCCCACTACGTCAGGTTACGAATTGTCAAAAAGGCGTGACGATGCGGTGACATCGCAAGATGGTGTGTTCCACGAAGAATGTGCCACAACAATCTGCGTCGGAGGCGATCTAAGTTGGACACTTCGCGCCCGAGCTACATCCGTTCAGCTTCACATATCGTGTGGCTGCAGTGAAGGAACCGTTAAGGCAACTGTTTGCCGGCTCGTCGAGAACGGATCGTAGTGGACAAGCGCAAGGATGCCATCTTCACCTTCGACCAACGCCGAGCAGCTTTCTACCCAGTCACCGCAGTTGTAATACGTGACGTTGCCGAACTCCCGGATCCCTGGACTATGGATATGGCCACACAGCACGGCGTCCACCTGATAGCGTTCGGCGTAATGCGCAACCGCTGCTTCGAACTTGCCGATAAAACTGACGGCGTCTTTCACACGTCGTTTCGCATAGGCGCTCAGCGACCAATAGCCCAGACCAAACCGTCGTCTAATGAAATTGATGAGCGGATTAAGTGATAGCAAGAATTGATAACCAAGGTCGCCGGCAAAAGCCAGCCACTTCACGTTTTGGACAACGGCATCGAGTTCGTGGCCGTGAATGATCAGGATACGTTCACCGCATGCGGTCACATGAATGGCGTTCTCCCTGATGTCGATATTTCCATAAGCGCCCAGGAAACCGGCTACCAGTTCGTCGTGATTTCCGGGGATGTAAATTACATGGGTTCCCTTGCGGGCTTTGCGCAAGATTTTTTGGATGACGTCGTTATGCTGTTGCGGCCAGTAAATTCCGCGGCGCAGCGACCAGATATCGATGAGGTCTCCTACTACATAGAGTTTCTCGAAATCATTCTCTCGTAGAAAGTCCAGCAATGCTGGGGCATTGCAGCCGCGCGTGCCCAGGTGCGTGTCTGAGATCCAAGCAGTCCGATAGCGCTTCGGTGTTGGGGATTCTCCTGACGATTTGTTGAATGAAAACCGCTGCTGGGCAAAGATCCGGTCTGACTCTCTCCGAGGAAAGGTGAAAGTCTGCATCCCTGGTCAGAGGCCAACGTAAGAGCGAGCCTGTACGGCGACAAAATAAATACTGTTACGTTTGTGTGAACCAAGGGTCTGATCCGAGCGAGTGCCGAGACTGTGATTTGGAAGACTGGCTAACAGTTTTTCCGTGTGACCCGAGCTCAATTTTTTTGTCCAATGCTTGAGACCAGATCGACGATCAGCGAGTCAATCTTTCGCAGGTCCTTGCGCCGCCCTTTCTCCGGTTTCAGTTTCCGATTGCGAACGACGATCGTCAGATCGCGGATTTCGTGCAGCATTCCACGAGAGACGTCTTCGATTGGACCGCATGCCCTGAGCACTGCAAGACAGACAAGCAAATCATTTTCAAGCCGTGCCACGTATGCCCTGGCGGTCGTTCGCAAGTCCCGGTGCAATGCGTGAAGTTCAGATTCAAGCATCGTGACCGGCGACGATTCCCGTGATGATCGACGACGAGCTTCTTTACGTTTCGTCTTTGTCTTCATTGTTACAGAGACAGTCAGTTCATTCCGCGTTCCATGGGGCGATCGGGCCGCATTACTGAAATGCTCTCTCAAAAGAAAAGCCCGCCGGGGGGCTGTTCTCCCGGCGGGCTCTGATTGACCTAACCAAATCGTAATTGCTCAGATGAAATTTTATTGGGCTTAGAACTTAAAGTTCAAATTCGCCTGGAATAATTGATATTGATCGGTCGGATTGATAGTTATGTCGCCGTTTTGGCCCCCTGTGCCGTAAGAGCCGTTGATGCGCCAGGCATACGAGTAGGTGATATTGAAGAGTACCGCATCAGCCAACATGTACCCGGCTGTCACGACGACGCCCTGCTGATTGAGCTGAGAGTTGAACAGGTCTGAATCGATCAGATTTGGATCCAGCGAGAATTGTTCCTGGTGTTGCCAGTAGCCCTCGAGTTGCCAGTCGTGTTTTTTCTTTAGCTGACCAATACCGAGACCGGCTTGATAAGCGTAGCGCTGGCCACCGCCCCCTGAATGGCCTGCTGCTGTGGCGCGATCGTCAGCATCGAAGTTCGTTGCGAAATCCCCAAAGAGGCGCATGGGAATCTTCCCGACTTTCCAGCCTATCTCGGCCGGAAGATCGAAGACCAACAAACTGTTAATGCCGGTTTGATTGCCACCAGGGTCGCCCGAGTAATGGATGTTAAACGTGTTGCCGTCTCCGGTGTAGTTGTAGAGAGTTGGCGCGAGCTGGAAGTAGGCGATGTGCGGGAAATCGAACTTCGCTCCAACCTGCCAGCCGAGCATGAATGCGTTGGCAAGCGGGACCTGCTGAGTTTCACCGCCTATTGGCTGTGTCGTCGTTGGAGGTGGTCCAATTGGGTTTGACGGGTTTGAATCGTCATAGACAAACTGGCCAAAATTCGCAAAGACATCGATTTTTACCAACGGTTCTGATGGCGGAGGCGAGGCAACATTTTTCCCATCCTTGTCGTAGGCAACTGGCGCTGCCGCTCCACCACCGATGGTGAAAGTGTGTTTCCATTGTTCCGCCAAGCCTTCCGGGTTGATGTCGTCATCCCACACCATTCGGGTATTGACGAACGGATTCGGCATTCGGCCTCCTGTGAACGTAAAATCAGGCAAGCCTTTGTAACCACCATACGCCTGGCCGATAAAGACACCGTCGTCCCCCTTTGCGAATGGTCCGCCACCACCCGGCGAACTGGTCGATGTGTCCCCACCGAATGTTACGTTTGTCGAACGTGCGCTGGCGCTGGTCTCCAACCGGACACCAAAAAACCAATCATCAAGAACCGTTCCCCGCAAACCTATGCGGAGGCGATAGCGTTCACGCTCGCGCTCCTGCCAATCATTATCATTATCCTGACCGAACTGAAAATGGTCGGGAAGTCTGCCACCGCGGTATTCGTAGCGCAGACGCAGGTCACCGAAGAGCTCCAATGAAGTGAGCCACGGGGACAATTTCCATATATCCGCGCTCGACTTCTCGACGGGGACGCTTTTCTCGACGTACGTCTTTCCATCGCTGGTCACCTGCGTCGTCGTTGGGCCTTCCGCCCCAACCGGTGCCCAAGACGTACGCTTCTTCAATCCTGAGACCTCCTGCTCAAGGTCGGCATTGCGCTTTTGCAGCTGATTAACGGCCTGTTCGAGCTTTTGCAGCCGGTCGGCATCTGATTGAGCTCTTAGCGGCTGTGCCGCCAGGGAAAGAAAGACAGCCAGGCCGCCGCCTACTGTCCGTAACATGGTTTTCTTAGTGAACATTCGTTTCTCCTTATTGTGGTGATTTCTCGGTTGCCTGAGAGGACACGGTTTCGTGTGAACGCGTGGAGGCTAGAAAGCGATTGTTACAGGCGTATGACGAAAAAGTGACAATTCGGCGAACTTTATTGCGGCGGCTGCAGCGAATGGCATCTGCTTGAAGTAGTGCGGATTATCTTTCGCTTTCCTGTCACCATTCAGTCAGCCCCGCTGGCTAGCATTGGCAAAACTTTGAACATCAATCAAACCGCTCCGGTCAGTTTTATTTGGGATGTTTGGGTTGCCGGAGCGTCAACGGGGACGCATTGGCCGACGTTGTTCAGGGACTGATACTTCCCGGCGTTTCTGAGTCAGCGTGACAGTGCGAGCCCGCGAACCGGCGCTGTCCAGGCTATGAGCACAAATCGCAATTGCCAGCCGTCGTCATCGATTTCGCCATTGAGATCTGTGGCGAACTCTACCTTACGAAAGATCGCTTTCGGCAAATTGCGTCTACCAATTCAAACTTCGAAAAATATGAATTTTAATTTTACTCGATGCGTTTCGGTTGCCGTTTCGTTTGGGCTCGTGTGCGCGTTGCCTGATCTGGCATCCGCGAAGTCTGAGCGTGCGGCGGCGGACGACTCGGCTCGCCACACAAATCAGGGAGTAAAGTTTGCGCGTGAGAAACAATACGAGAAAGCCATCACAGAATTCAGCAAAGCAATCGAATAGGAGCGA
>DASXMV010000179.1:0-3984 GCA_036495465.1 Candidatus Udaeobacter sp.
CCCGCAACACGAGAGTCGTCACCGAAAGCAGCAACGTCCGCGGGAATGACGCCGACCCCGTCTCGCCCTCACAGGAAGCTGGAACGGCGTGAAGCGAATACACCCCCACCCGGTGATGGGTCCGGAGAACACCGGTAAAGAAACGCCGTTTCAGACCGAATTCGCAGCAATCATTCAGCTTGTCCCGGCGGCTTCTACAGCAGCGGTGTCAGCCGGAAGATATTTAACGCCAATCAACCAGGCCACGCCGGAGAGAAAAATTATTCCGGACACAAATAAAAATGCGACGTGCATGTTCGTATGGCCGCCGATGTATCCGAGCAGCCAGAACGCCTGCACATCACCGAACGCGTGGATGAAAAAGATGTTTGCGGCAAACGCGGTCGCGCGCACGGCAGGCAATGAAACATTCGCAAGAGCCGTGTTTGAAGGACCGGTATTCAGAAACAGAAAAAAGATCGCGAAAAACATGGCGATCCACGCCGCAGGGAATGGAATATAAAGCGAAATAATGAAAATTGGACACGCAATCAGCATTCCAATCCCAGACACCCAGAAGTACGAACTCGGGAGGCGCGAGCGCAATTTGTCGGCGACGACGCCGCCAAGAAGCGTGGAGACCAGACCTGCCACTACGGTGATCAAGCCAAAGATCGTCATCCCCACATCGGAGCTCTGATGCCGATAGCGCAAATACGCAGGTACCCAGAATCCCAAACCGCCGGTTACAAAAGTCATCAACGTTTGGGCGATACAGTTGATGAGATAAGAGCGTGTGCGGAATAGGTTCAAGTAGTCGCGGATGCTCCGGCGCGTCGATTTTTGTACCAGATGATCCGCAGCGACGCGCGGATCGCGTTGCCAGAAGCACAGAAGGCCGAGCAATAAACCCGGTGGTGCAACTAGATAAAATGCCCAGCGCCAGCCGAAGTGGCCACCTATCAATCCGCCAACCACATAGCCGAGCGCGCTCCCCACTGGAATTGCCGTGTAGAAAATCGCCATCATGCGACCCCGTGTTTCGATTGGGAACAGATCGGACAAGATGGTTGGCGCCGCCGGCCCGTAGCCACCCTCGCCAATTCCGACGAATACGCGGGTTGCAAAGAGAATTGCAAACGTCGCTGCCAGGCCGGAACCACCGCTGGCGAGGCTCCACAAAATCACGGCTGTACCAATAATGATCCAGCGTGAGAATCGATCTGCGAGCAAACCGAGAAGCGGCGCGCTGACCATGTATGTTACGAAAAACGCATCGCCAAGGAGACCGGTTTTGAACATCGCGTTTACGTCGTTCGCAGCAAAGAAAGTTGCGCGAATGTCGGGCTCGACAGCCGCCAGAACCTGCCGGTCGATGTAGTTAAAAAGATTGATCCCGAGCAGTAGAAACAACGCTCCGCGCGCTCCGATCATTGCTCGTTTCCCCGTAGAATCCATTGGCAGTTGTGATTGCAGTTTGCCGCGCGCCAATTGTAAATGATAAACGATGGTTCAGATGTCGGCCGCTGAACGCGTGCTTTATTTCTTCGGACGAGTGCTAGTGCGCTGTTTTTATCGGGTCACCGCGCTGGGATTGGAAAACCTTCCCCAAGGTGGGTTTCTTCTTTTGCCCAATCACATCACCTGGGTTGACGCCATCGTTCTGCAGCTCGCTTGTTCGCGTCCAATTCGGTACGTCATCGATCAGGAGCACTATCACAATCCTGTCCTTCACCCAATCCTGCGCAGGTTGGGTTGTATCCCAATCAATATTCGCAACTCGCGTTCCGCCATTCGCGCAGCGGCGGACAAAATCTCCGAGGGCGAGATCGTCTGTCTTTTTCCCGAGGGTCAGTTGGAGCGCACAGGGGTCCTTTTGCGTTTGCAACGCGGTTACGAATTGATCGCGCGTCATGCTAATGCCCGGGTTGTTCCGGTTTGGCTCGATCAACTTTGGGGCTCAATCTTCTCGTTTCAGGGCGGACGGTTCTTCACGAAATTTCCCAAACGAATCCCGTACCCGGTCACCATCGCCTTTGGAAAAGCCCTCAAAGCCGAGGCTGCCGACAATGCGACCGTGCGCGAGGAATTGCTCAAGCTAGGTGAATTTTGCTTCGGTCGTCGGCCCTCTTTGGATCGACATCTTGGGGAGGAGTGCGTCCGGGGGCTGAAACGCAGACGGTTCGCAACGGCAGTGATCGACGGAATCGATCATAGCGAACTGAGCCGCGCGAAGTTGCTCGGTGCAGCAGCGGCGCTCAGTCGTTATCTTCGCAAAGAATTTTCAGACGAGCGAATCGCGATCGTTTTGCCTGCAAGCAAAGGATCGATGCTGGCGAACCTTGCAGTCACGCTCGCCGACAAAGTTCCGGTGGACCTTAATTTCACCGTAGGACGCCCAGCGAATGAATCCTGCTGCGAACGCGCCAATCTGCGCGTCGCAATTTCGGCAACACAATTCATGGAACGGCTCAAGGATTTTCCATGGCCGGAACGGGTTTTGAAATTGGACGAACTACTCCCACCGATGAAACGCCAAATCATTTTTTGGTGGATCGTGTCAATTCTGGTCCCAGCGCGTTTGCTCTTGCGTCTTTTGCAAATTCCAAAGCAGGGAGGTAACAGGGAAGCTGTCTTGCTGTTTACGAGCGGAACCACTGGCGAACCAAAAGGGGTTGTGATCAGTCACCGTAATGTTGTCGGAAATGTCTCCCAGTTTCGGCAACTGCTGGACGCGCGAAACAGCGACGCGATCCTCGCGTCGCTCCCGTTCTTTCACACCTTCGGATCCACCGTCACGCTCTGGTATCCGCTCATCGAAGGCGTACGAATTGTCACGTATCCCAACCCCTTGGACGCCGCAAAATGTGCTGCGCTGATAGAACGATACAAACTGACGTTCCTTTTGGCCACGCCCACCTTTCTGCGCATGTACTTGCGCAAAGCGGAACCACATCAGCTCGATAGCTTGCGTCTTATCATCACTGGCGCCGAGAAGTTGCCGCTTGATCTTGCCAGCCATTTTGAAGAGCGCTTTCACAAAAAAGTCTATGAAGGCTACGGACTCACCGAGACAGCACCGGTGGTAAGCACAAACTTGCCGGACCCGGAACCGAAAAAGCCCGGACAACATGTGCAATCGTCCAGTCGTTTGGGGTCGGTTGGCAGATTGGCTCCCGGAATGGCCGCGGAAATACGCGAACCGGAAACGGAGCAGGAGCTTTCGTTATACGACACCGGGATGCTTTGGCTTCGAGGTGTAAATATTTTCGAAGGTTACCTGCACGATCCCAGGCAAACCGCTGAAGTTTTGCGCGACCGCTGGCTGAAGACAGGCGACATCGGCCGATTCGACGAGGACGGATTTCTTTATATCGAAGGGCGGCTTTCGCGCTTTTCGAAGATTGGCGGAGAAATGGTGCCGCACGAAACAATCGAAAGCAAAATTGTGGATCTCCTTGGGTTATCCGGAAGAGACGAACGTCCATTGGCCGTCATGGGCGTGCAGGACGAGGCGAAGGGCGAAGCGCTCGTTTTGCTGAGTGCGGTGGATATCGATCTTGCGCAGCTACGCGGCAAACTTCACGAAGCGGGCGTTCCAAACTTATGGATCCCCAAACAGGTGCAGCGCATTGAAGCGATCCCGGTTCTCGCCTCCGGCAAACTCGATCTGAAAAAGTGTCAGGCACTCGTAGCTGAAGGTGCGCGTACATGATTGATAAGAAGTGCATCCTTGTGGCGATAACATTTCTGATCGCATTGTCTTCGTTGGCGTGTGCTGACGAGACCGCGAGCGATCCCGAAGATCGCGAGGCTATCGAAGCATTCACTCGAAAATTCCTGCACGCGTTCGAGGACCTCGATATGAGGCAGTTCATCGTGTGTTTTTCTGACGACGCCACAGTATTTTTTCCGATGCCGCAGCCGCCGGACCGCTTCGATGGCAAACATGCGATCCAGCAACGTTTCGAGCAGGTTTTTGCTTCCATCCGCAGCGCGGCCAAG
>DASXMV010000180.1:0-2731 GCA_036495465.1 Candidatus Udaeobacter sp.
CCGATGGGGTTTCCGATGGAGGCGGATCGCTGGATGACCGAGCGGATATGGACTGTGGCGCACAAGCCGATCGCGGTCGCGGCGGGGCTGGGCCACATGGGCATTCATCGCAACGTGATTCATCCGCGCTTTGGCAATTTCATTTTGCTCGGCACAATTCTCGTTGGCGCGGAGATCAGCACGCGTTCACAGGAACTCGACTACAATCCGTGCCTCGAATGTAAGCTGTGCGTGGCAGCGTGTCCGGTCGGTGCCATCAGCGCGGACGGCGCGTTCAATTTCTCCGCTTGCTACACGCATAATTACCGGGAGTTCATGGGCGGATTTGCAGATTGGGTTGAAACCGTTGCCGACAGTCGCGATGGGAAAGATTACCGGAGCCGTGTGAAAGATTCGGAAACGGTTTCGACCTGGCAAAGCCTCGCCTTCGGCGCGAATTACAAGGCTGCGTATTGCATGGCCGTTTGTCCGGCGGGCGAAGACGTGATCGGCCCTTACCTCGCGTCGAAGAAAGATTTTCTCGATGACGTGATGCGTCCGTTGCAGGCGAAGCCCGAGCCGGTGTATGTCGTTCGCGGCTCGGACGCTGAGGCGCACGTTCAGAAGCGTTTTCCACACAAGACTGTCCGGCATGTGCGCGGTTCGTTACGGCCGCGGAGCATTGCGTCCTTGATATTCGGAATGCCACTGTCGTTTCAGCGTCACGCCGCTGGCAAACTGGAGGCCACTTACCATTTCGTTTTCACCGGCAAAGAACCAGCCGAGGCAACGGTGACGATTCGTGAAGGAAAACTGACCGTCGAGAACGGCTTACTCGGAAAAGCCAACATTAAGGTCGTTGCTGATTCTGAAACATGGCTGGGCTTTTTGGCGGGCGAACGGAATCTTGTATATGCACTCCTCACCCGTCGCGTCCGGCTACAAGGAAATCCGAAGTGGCTGCTGGCATTTAAACGTTGTTTTCCGTCGTGATACGAATGGATGAGCGATGGAAGGTCAAATGACGAGGGTAGGAGTGAGCAGGCCGGGATGAGCGAGGTTCAATTCTCAATTGTGAATTCTCACTGATCAGAACTTCTTAATTCTTACTTCTCACTTCTTCTGAAGACCGGCAAAATTCAGAAATATATTTTAAAGCTTAACGGCCTGCTCCGCAGTGAGTCCAGCTTCCTCCCCGTCCCGCTGTCACTGGTCACGTATCACTTGTGGCAATTCCTACTCGCCTTGGTAGCTTAAAACCAGCGAAGATTAGCCAGACGAATCCGGGGAATCGCGTTAGCGGGATTAGAAACAACGCCTGCGGAATGACCAGAGTGAGAGCGCTTAATTCGCCAATGATCCCAAGAGCGAAACCAGATACGACAAGCCATTTTGGAAGCAATTTCATTATCGCGGCCGGAACCGACAAGCCAGCGATTAGCACACCCATCGGGACCGAGAACCCCACGCCACCGATTGCGAAACCGAGATAATACAATGCACGCAGGACTGCCGTTTCTTGCGCAATGCCGGGATACACCATGACCCAAAGAATGAGCGCGGTGAGAGCCATGTTAAAGGCTGTCATCAGCCCTCCGAACAACGCAATGGACGGACCGGCCATGCGCACTCCGAGAAAACGCAGCCGGCTTACCATGGTTGCCGTAAAGATGCCGAGCGGTATGGCGGCGCCGAATTGCAGGAACGCGCAGACCATAACCGCCTTCGGGTGCGCCTGAAAATAAGGGGCGATGGCCTCGCTCGATTCCCATGGGCCGGGAAAATGCGGTCCCCCGGTGAAACTGATGACCTGATACAGGGCAGCATTAAAGAGCAGTGTGTAGACGATCGCGACGATCCCCGGATTCGGTCCACGATGACCGTGTAACGACGTGTTAGTTGTCTTCATGAATCGTTCATAATATTAACGATTGCGCTTCGCAAGTGATTTCTTTAACGTGCCATCAAACTTTTATGAAATCCCGCCCGCAACGACCGACCGGCGCTGCCTTTCTGCTCGCCCAGCTCGGCGCGCACGCGGCCGATCGCTTTGGGGCGCGCATCAAAGGATTGGGTATTGCTCCCCGCCATGCCGGGATTTTGCGCATCATCGCCAGGACTCCGGCGTGCAACCAGCGCACCTTGGCGAAAAGACTCGGTGTGCTCCCCAGCCGCATGGTGATTCTGCTTGATGAACTGACGGAGAAAGGATTGATCGAACGAAGACGCAGCACAACGGACCGCCGCCACTCCGAGATCGTCCTGACCCGACGCGGCCAGCGAATGCTGGAGAAACTTTCCAGGTTAGCCGCCGAACATGAAGCAGATCTATGTGCAGCTCTGACGGCGAAAGAGCGCGAGCAGCTTGCAGCGTTGGGCCGGAAAATCGTTCACCAACAAGGCCTCATACCCGACGTGCATCCGGGCTATCGTAAACTGTAAAATCCTCACCGCGCTCATCGCTGGCCAAAGCAACGACATGTCTTTCCAAATCGCGACCGTTTATGCCTTTCGCGGCGACGCCGACAAGGCCTTCGAATGGCTCGAGCAGGCTTATAACAAGCAAGACCCTGGTGTCCTGGCAATCGTGGACAACCCTTTCACACGCGAGCTGCGATCAGATCCGCGCTTCGGCGCATTCTGCAAAAAAATCGGCGTGCCTTCCCCTCCTTTTTAACCTACGGAACCAGAAAAAACTTTCCTGTATATGGATCTTTCACGACGGACCCAGGCGCAAAGTCGGTGACATCGA
>DASXMV010000181.1:0-19732 GCA_036495465.1 Candidatus Udaeobacter sp.
TCCACACTGCATAAGCCGGCCGTAGCTTGATCCAGCTAACGATCACGCAGACAAAACCAAGCGCGACGAAAGACAACTCCTGTGCACCCACCATTTCTGCTTCGCCGGGAGCAGGGTAAGCAGCCCAGATGGCCTGGCGAATTCCCATCAGAGGCGAGGCTAACCACTGTTCGAATGATATTTTTCGCGTTTGCAGGAAGGCCAACGGATGGCCGCTGACGCGCCAGTTAATCAGCAGATACACAAGAAACCCGGCTGGCACGATTACAATCCAGAGATACTGCCAATTTCAGCGACGCCTTGCAGCGTATTGCTGGGCCGCCTCCACAACGAGGGTGGGAACCAAAATGGCGCCCGGGCGCTCGGGTCATCCAACAGAGGGCGCCTAACACTCCAGCCAGGCACCAGGAGTTAAGGCGCGCGGCAAGAATGCAACTCAGTGCCAGAGCTACAAAGAGGCTCTCGCTATAGCCAACGTGAAGGAAATATGCGGTGGGGAAGATGAGAAAAAACCATACACTGCGCATGGCAACACCGGCCGCATAATCAAGCCGGACAAGCCTTCGCAAGAGGATCGCTGCAATAATGGACGCGATACCAGAGACGATGAGTCCGGCCGCAAGGTAACTTCCACCGACACCGGCCACTAAACGAATCAACCATGGAAATAACGGGTAAAACGCCAACGAGCCGTCATCCGCACTGTACCCGAATTGGGCGATTTCCTGGTAATACTGCGCATCCCACTGGTTCCATATTTCAAACCAGCGATGTATGCCCCCCAGCCAGCTATTCCAAATGATTGCATAACTCTTCGCTGCTACAAAAAACAGCAGTACCTTGATAGCCAGGACCCAGCCGACGACAATCCAGTCCTCTTTTGGTAACAGGGATATTACGCGCCTGAGTCTTGTCTTAAGCAAGAGCGTCTCCGTTCATTGAACGTTCTGTCGCGTGCACAGATACATTTATCACCAACCTCCAGCAAATGTTTGTTCCATCGTCTTGGCTGGCACAGGAACAGATGTGGCTACGCGATGGATCCAGATCATATCGCGTTATGGACATTTCCTGGTTGCGGCGCTTTGAAGTGCGCCTCGACAAGAGACGTCCCTTATTGCTGGGTTACATGGATTGCGGACTGATTGAATATGCGCATCTTGAGGGCTAGTTGCGCGGCGCGAGTCTCCAGGTCTCGATGGCTTCTTGATGTTTTATTGTGCGTCGCAACGCTCCGCGCTTCAGATTGCACTGGTCGATGACGGAACTCTTACACCAATGACGAAAGACGGTTTCTTTACCCTGGGGCATTCTCCGGATCCGGATGACGCATTCATGTTTTATGCGATGGCGAAGAATAAGATCGATCTGCGCGGTTACCGGTTCGAACACCGACTCGAGGACATTCAGACATTGAATGAACGCGCGCTCCGGGGCGAACTGCACATTTCCGCGATCTCGATCCATGCCTATGCATACGTGGCAAGTCGATACGCGCTGTTGCCTTGCGGAGCGAGTATGGGCGACGGATACGGACCAATCGTTATCAGAAAAGGTCCGTCGCCAAACCTCCAACATTCTACGCCCAATGCCGATTCACTCGAAGAATCCGCAGCGCGCGAATTCTTAGCGAACAAAAAAATCGCCGTACCGGGCGAAATGACCAGCGCATTTCTCGCGCTACAACTTTTTCTGGGAAACTTTGAATACGTTATTGTGCCGTTCGACCAAATTTTCGATGCGGTAAGCAGTGGGCTAGCGGACGTGGGTTTGATTATTCACGAGGGGCAACTCACCTATGGGAAATCAGGGTTTCAGAAAATTGTCGATCTTGGTGCGTGGTGGAAAGAGCGAACTGGATTGCCGCTGCCCTTGGGCGGAAATGTGGTCCGCAAAGATATTCCGGAGAGGGTTCGCCGAAACTTGAGTGAAATTATTCACGAAAGTATCGATTACGGTCTGGCGCATCGGGCTGAAGCGGTGAGGCATTCTCTTCCTTATGCGCGCGACATGGACGCACAGCTTGCCGGGAAATTTATCGGCATGTATGTCAATGAATTTACTCGCGATTACGGCGATTTCGGCCGTGCTGCGGTGCAGCGATTTCTGACGGAGGCGCATGAAAAAGGTTACATCGACGTTCCGCTGGAAGTGGAATTCGTCGAATAATTCTGGGAGCTTCCAGGACAGCTTAAAACGTACTATCCAAATTTCAGGCTGCCAGACTGATCAGCGATTCGGGAACACAGACTGCTTCTCCATTTCCAGAATTGTCTTGCCTCATCGTTTGCCAGAGAGATATCAATGATGGCTCGGTGAAGGCTTTCCTCCGAGCCAAGCACGATCTTTTCCGTCTCATTCGGGTCGGAACCTTTCTTCTAATCGCCTTATGCCTGACACTCTCCGGATGCGGAAAAAACGAGCCAATCGATGAGGCGAAAGCGGCTGGGAAAACCACTGCAGATTTTCCGCAAATCACCGCTGACATTTTCAAACCAATGGATGGCGGCATCGCTCTTTCGTCCGACGAAATCATGGGTCGCAACGCCTGGAACCTGTGGAGTGCCGGCAATCAGCATTTTTGGAATCACGTGGCCCAAGACAGCTATGGGTTAATGGATCTCTTGAAGATGCTCGATAACCGCAAATTCGCCCGCGGCCAGCGTTTCAAAACGTTGGGCCTGGTAAACGAACCAGGGTTTCGTGCTGCGGCCAAACCAGATGAATTTGGCTTGTGGCTCGATGAGCAGGTCGAGCCAGAACCAGCAGGCATCGATGGGACGGTTTACGGAAAATCGTCTGGAGTTCTTGGCTTTCGCCTTTTCCCAAATCCGGATTTCAACGAAGAGGCGCGGAAAAAGTGGGACGGCGATCGTTTTATGAACGACTCGAGTTATTACAATGACAACAAGCTGGTTCGCCCATATCGGGTCGGTGTCGCCTGCGGGGCCTGCCACATCGCGCCTTACCCGGACAATCCGCCGGCCGATCCAGAAAATCCGCGCTGGGAAAATCTGGCGTCGGCTATTGGCAATCAGTACATCAACGAAGGAAAGGCTTTCGCCTGCAACGTAGAAAAAGGCGGGTTTTTTTACGAAATGCTTGCGGCGCAACCGCGCGGCACTTCGGACACCTCGCGGATCGCCACCGATCACATCAACAATCCAAACGCGATCAACCCGATTTTTTTGCTCGCCGAGCGGGAACGGATCGCACTACCGGAAAAAATGGCGGGCGGGACACTCGCGTTGCCCGGAGAGAAAGAGGAAATGCCGGTACCGCATATTTTGAAGGACGGCGCAGACTCAATTGGCGTGCCCGGCGCGACCATCCGCGTCTATGTCAATATCGGCATGTTCTCCGAATACTGGCTGACGCTCCATAACCGACTGATTGGGCTGACTCCCCAAAAACCATTCGAGATTCCTTACGCGCGCGAACATTCGATCTTCTGGCGCGCAACCGAGGAACGTCTCGCGAACATTGCTGCCTTTTTCCGTCGCCTCAAACCCTTTCACCTCGCCGATGCTCCGGGTGGCCAGGCTTATATCACGACCGATTCGGCAGTGATTACGCGCGGCAGAGAAGTTTTTGCGGAAAGCTGTGCGGCCTGTCACTCCAGCAAGCAGCCGCCTTCAAATATCGATCCGCAGTCCGGCGAAGGAAAAGCCTGGTTTCGCACGGCCGTGATGGCCCCTGATTTCCTGGAAAACAATTTTCTATCAAACGAAAAGCGTTATCCATTGACCAAAATCGAGACGAACTCGGCGCGCGCGTTCGCCACCAACGCAAAAGCCGGTCACGTCTGGGACAACTTTTCGTCGCAAACGTACAAGGAGCTCTCACCGGTGGACGAGTTGGAGTTTTTCAACCCATTCAATGAAACGCAGCCAATTAAATTCAGGCCGAAAGATAGGAATGTCGCGCCTGGCTACTATCGGACGCCTTCGCTCGTTAGTCTCTGGAGTTCCGCGCCGTTCCTGCACAATAACATGCTGGGGAAATTCACCGGCGACCCTTCTGTGGCAGGTCGGATAGACGCATTCAACGATGCGGTGGAGAAATTGTTATGGCCAGAAAAGCGGCTGAATAAGGCGTCGATCTGGCGCACGCAAAGCGAGTGCGCACTGCATTTGCGCAAGGAATTTGTGCCGAAACCGCTGCAAGCGATGGCTGATAAGAGTGGCTACATTAACATCGGGCCCATCCCCAAAGACACACCAGTTAACCTGATCGCCAACCTTGAACCTGATTTCGGGCAGCTGGTTGTCTTGCAGACGAAGCTCGGCAAAGCGTTACTGAAGATTCATACACAGAATCTTTCTTCAGAGCAGGCCACGGACGAATTGATCAAGGCTGTTCCCGAACTATTGGCGGCAAATAAATGTCCCGACTTTGTCGAGGACAAGGGCCATTACTTCGGCACTGATTTAGCTGACAACGATAAACGTGCGTTGATTGAATACCTCAAAACGTTTTGATGAGGTTCCGATCCATCGAAAGGAGAAAAACATGGCTATTACCGCGGCTGAAATGCTGAAAATGTCGCAAGCCCAACTCGACGATCTTTTCACGCAAAGCCCTGTCGGCGAAATTCCAAATGGCGAGGCCAAAGGTACGGCGATCGTTGCACCGGGCACGACCTACACCCAGGACATTGCAAATTTCATCAATCATTTCGCGTGGCAGGGAAAAATCTTCGATCCGGCCAAAGGGGTGTTGCGAAACAAGATTTCTCCTTTTGGTCTGAATGCGATTATCGCGAAAGTTTATAAAGGGCCAAGCTGGCTGGACGAAAAGGAATGCATTGTTCTCGATTATTCGGATACCTCACTGCTGGCACACTGGGTCCGCGATGAAATCCGCGAAGTCGCGCCGCACACCTATCTGGGCAAAGTGTATTTGGGCAAAAAGCGACTGATTGATTTCGCGCTTGAGTTTCCGTCATCGGCGTAATCGCAGTCCGCGGCAATGGCTGACTCCCCAGATCAACCTGCAAAAAACCGGCACCGAAAGTGGCGGATCGTTTTGTTGGTGATCGTCGCGCTTTTAGCGATTGGCTTTTCTTATCTTGCCTGGCGTTTTACGCGTGACGATCCGGTGACCTACACGGACCCGGAAGAGCACTTCAAGTACGGGTCAACGGGCGGCGAGCGGGAATCGGGTATTCCGTACTGGATTTGGAAGGTGCTTCCCAAAATGTTCCCGGAATATTTGCCTGGAAAAGCTTATACCGCCGGAACGGAGTACATCTCGTTGGGATTTCTCTACGAACCGGGCAAGGATTTGCCGATCGGCGCATCGCGACGCAACACGCAGGGAGTTGACCGCGTGTTCCTGAACTGCGCGATCTGTCATACGGGTTCGGTTCGCGAAACCCCGCACAGTTCGCCTGCCTTTTACACAGGGATGCCGTCGAACACCGTCGATCTTGAGTCATTCGAGCATTTCATTTTCGCGTGCGCATCCGATCAACGTTTTAACGCCCCGCGGATCATGGCTGAGATGGAAGGGATCGGAGCGAAATATGATCTGATCAACCGTTTCCTGATGCGTTATTACGCAATTCCATTTATGCGTGAACGGCTACTGATGTTGAAAGGGCATTTCCGCTTCGGCGATTGGGAGCCGGACGCAGGACCGGGCCGCACCGACACGTTCAACCCGGCAAAGACGCTTTTGGAATTTCCTCTCGAAAAGCTGGAAACGCGCGAGTTGGTCGGACTTTGTGATTTGCCGTCCATCTGGCTGCAAGGTCCCCGCAAGGAAAAAAACATTCATGCACATTGGGACGGCAATAACAGCATGATGGAAGAGCGCAATAAAAGCGCCGCGTTCGGCACCGGCGCTTTTCCGCCGACGATAGATCTAAAGCAAATGGCGCGGATCGAGCAATGGCTGCTTTATAAGGAACCACCCAAATATCCATTTCCAATCAACGATCAACTCAGCGCGCAGGGCGAAAAACTCTACGTGCAGTACTGCGCCAACTGCCATGGACGCAATGGCCGTGATTTCAACGGCGAGTATGTGGGCCAGATAGTGCCAATCGACAAGATCGCAACCGATCGGCACCGCCTCGATTCGTATACAGAACAACTAGCTGTGGCGCAGAATACGCTCTACGCCGGTTATCCGTGGCGCTTTAGTCATTTCCGAAAGACCTTTGGCTACGTCAATTTGCCACTGGACGGCTTGTGGCTGCGTGCGCCGTATCTTCACAACGGCTCAGTACCGACGTTGCGCGATCTGTTGAATCCCAGCTCCGAGCGTCCCACCGTTTTTTATCGTGGGTATGATGTCTTCGACCAGGGGAAAGTCGGGTTTGTGTCGGACGTAAACCGATTCGATGACGACGGACGCAGCAAGGATGATTCCGACAACCCGAGAAAATATTTCAGGTTCGACACGCAAGTGAAGCCGGGCGGTTTGACGCCGCGCGATCGGAATGAGGGCAATTCAAATGCCGGTCACGAAGGACCTGCGTACGGGACAATGCTGTCTGCCCAGGAAAAGGACGCGATTGTCGAGTACCTGAAAACGTTTTGAGCAATAGCTGATCTACACGCCAATGAATCTCCAACCCAAAACCAAACGTCTCCTTTGGGTCTCAGCGATTGGTCTTGTGATTTTGATTGCGCTCGGCGGTTTCTTTACGTGGACAAAATTTTTCCGGCAGGAGAAAGAGGTTTTCGCGAACGAGGAGGAACATTTCAAATACGGCTCGCTTGGTGCGGAGGGCGACCGCGGCATCCCATATTATCTCTGGATGGTCTTGCCGCGTATTTTTCCTGATCTGATGCCGGGCCCGGGCGGCTACAAGTCGTTTGGCGTTGTTTGGGAAGAAGGTCATGAAATTCCGGTCGGCTTCTCGAAGAAAGTCGTCGGTTTTGCGCGGATCACGAATAACTGCGCGATCTGCCATACCGCGACTTATCGATTGAGCGAGGATGAAGTTCCGCGTGTTGTCGTCGCGGGGCCCGGCCATACCAACAATTTGCAAAGTATGCTGCGGTTTCTGTTCAAAGCAGCACACGATCCCCGCTTTAATTCGGACATTATCATGAACGAGATCCGTCTTGTTAACGCGAACAACTATGGCAACGGCGGACTCTCGTTCATCGATCGACAGATTTACCATTACCTGCTGATTCCACTCACCAAAAAGGCGCTCCTCCAGCAGGAGAAACAATTCACCTGGATGGAACGCTATGTAACAGATGGCAAGCCAAAGCCAAATTGGGGACCGGGACGCGATGACGCCATGAACCTGACGAAATATTTCATGACCAATATGGCGGAGGATAATACTTTCGGGCCGACAGATTTTCCTTCGATTTGGAACCTTGGCATCCGCAGCGGAAAAGATAATGCCGGGAAACAAATGTTGTTGAACTGGACGGGTGATACACCGGCGGTACGCTCAGTTTTGATCGATTCGGCATTGGGCCTGGGCGCGCCCGCGCAGCCATGGTTTTTACAACGCATGGCCGATCTCGATCATTACCTTAGTAATCTGCCACCGCCCAAGTGGCCCTTTGGGGAGACAAATCCAATCAACCAGCAGGTGGCTGCGGAAGGTCAGATAATTTACGCCCGTGAGTGCGCCGCCTGTCATGAACCCCGAGCTCAATTTACGAACAAGGTGGTTCCAATCACCGAGATTGGGACAGATCCCGAGCGAATGTATTCATGGTCAAAAGATGCTGCCGCAGAGGCAAACCGGCGTGTGAAACAAATGGGCATCGAACGTCCGCCTATGGTGGAAACGCAGGACCCGTACGGCTATGTCTCTCCACCGCTGGATGGAATCTGGTTGCGTGCACCCTATCTTCACAACGGGTCAGTCCCGACTTTACGTGATCTGTTAAATACTCCAGGCGAACGCCCGCAAACTTTTCACCGTGGCTACGACGTTTTCGATCCAGTGAAAGTTGGATTCAAAGAGCCGCTGCTTCGCCCAACGGGACCAACCGGTGAATTGACACAACCTTATCCCCTGTTCGACACGCGAGAAAAAGGTAATGGCAACAAAGGCCACGCTTACGGCACACAACTGTCAGACCAGGATAAGGAGAAAGTCCTTGAATATTTGAAGACCCTTTAGGGTCCGCTTGATTCGTCGAGATCTTGAACCTCTAAGACGGGACACTGGAGGCGTACTTTCGATCCAGGTTCGATATCACGTGAAAAGCTCTTGTGCGTTCGCCGGTTCTCCGTCAGTTTCGTGCTGTCATGGCGGCAAATCGCAAGCTCGGTTGTCTTAGCATCTTCCTGTTTGTTGCGCTTTGCGCGAGTTTGTTCGTTAACCTGGTGCTGATCGGCACTGCCCTTCAACGATTTGCGGGAGTCCGCGAGCCTGAACCAATTCCGCGCTTCCGGGAAATCCTTCTTCAGCGGGGAGCCCGCGCGACGACAGACAAAATTGCCGTTATTACCATGCGCGGTTTGATCAGTTCTTCGCTCCCGGGAACCGTAACCGATTCAATGGTAGACGACATGCGTGCGGCTCTCCAGCAGGCACGCGATGACAGTCGCGTGAAGGCCATCGTTCTAGAAATCGATTCTCCCGGCGGGGAAGTGACTGCTTCAGATGCGATTTACAACGCGCTGCTCAAGGTTCGTTCGCGGAAACCCGTAGTCGTTTATATGGATTCACTGGCGGCATCCGGCGGCTATTACGTGTCTTGCGGTGGCAAGTTTTTAATGGCAAGCGACACGACCATTACCGGCAGTATCGGCGTCATCATCCAAACACTGAATTACGAGCAACTGTTCAATAAGGTTGGACTCGCCTCTGTGGTCTTCAAGAGTGGCAAGTTCAAGGACATGTTGAACGGCGCGCGACCGATCACTCCGGAGGAACGCGACCTGGTTCAGAGTTTTATCATGAAAACGTACGACAAATTTCTCGGCATTGTTGCGAAGGAAAGAAATCTTCCGGCAGACCTACTGCGCAATACGATCGCCGACGGACGAATCCTGTCGGGGAAGGACGCATACGAACACAAGCTAATTGATGGCCTTGGTGAATTAGACGACGCGTTTGGGAAAGCGAAAGAACTCGGAAACGCGCCAGACGCGAAAGTAGTTAAATATGGTCCACCGTTTAGTCTCAGCCGCTTTTTCCGAGTATTCGGAGAGACCGATTCAAAGATTGAACTGACACTCCCAAGGCAACTCGTTCCACAACTGGAAAGCGGGCGCGCGTATTTCCTGCCAAGTTATTACGCGCCGTAGAACACAGAACGAATGGGATCCGGCACCCTTTTTGCGGCCCTAGGAGCCGTTCCCAGTTCTGTGTTAACGGTTCTTCTCTCCGTACTTTACCTTCTTGGAAGCCTCTACGTTTATATTTCGCTGATTTATCAGATCAGTTCGCGAAGTCAGAATCCTTCCGGTTCCGAAGCGACGGCGACCCGACAATTCGGATTTCCAGAGGCAATATTGGCTGCATTGTTGATACTTTTTCTTTTTTTGACCATTGGCGCTTCAGTCTCACAACCGTCCGCCCAGTTCAGTGCGCCCAATCTGCTGGCCAATTTTCTTCTTACTGGTTGCGTGGTACTCGTCATAATCACTTTCCTCCAATTTCGCGGATTTGACGTTGGATGGTTAGGCGGTTTTTTCAGGCTAAGCTTCGTGCGGACGCTAAGCAGCGCAGTCATTCTTCTCTTTTTCGCCTATCCGTTGATCCTGTTGTCTGATGCGGTTACCCAATGGTTTTTTGGGGGTGGATCCAGTCGGCAAAACATCGTCGAGTTTTTCAGCGGATCGCGCACGATTCAGCAGCGAATCATGATCATCGTTTTCGCAGTGGCAGTCGCGCCAGTAGTTGAGGAATTTCTTTTTCGATTTTTTCTTTACGGTGTCCTTAAACGATATTTTGGCCGGCTTCTGGGCGTGATATTCAGCGCACTGCTATTCGCTGCGGCGCACGCCCATTTGCCTTCATTCGCGCCCCTGTTCGTATTGGGAAGTTGTTTCGCGATTGCCTACGAATGGAGCGGTTCAATTCTCGTTTCCATGACGATGCACTCACTCTTTAATTCATTGACCCTTACTGCCCTTGCATTTCCCGAGATCTTTTCTCCCTAAACCTCGCTGCTCCAGCGCGCGTCCAGCGCAAGCTTTGGACTACCGAATCCTGGAGCCGCTCAAAGACGCTTTCGCGTTGAGATTGGGGCAATGAACCTGAGAGACCTCGGGGAAGACAAGCTGCTACGCCTTTTACAGCCGCGTCTTCCACTCTCAAGCTTGGTGGTCAACGGTGCCGGTGATGATTGTGCCGTGGTGAAAACTTGTGATAACCGAAACCTTCTCGTGCTCAAGACCGATTGTGTTGTCGCAGATGTCCATTTCTTACTGACGGCGAACGCGGTTGATGTCGGTTGGAAAGCAATGATGCGCCCGCTCAGCGATTTTGCCGCTGCTTCAGCCATTCCTCAGTTTGCTTTGGTAACTCTCATTGCTTCCGAGCAGACGAAGGTGGCATGGGTGGAACGGCTTTATCGCGGACTGGCCCGTGCCGCGAGGCGGTTTAAAGTTAGCATAGTCGGGGGCGAAACGAGCAGCACCCCCGGGCCGGCTTCGGTTTCTGTAAGCGTGATCGGATTTGTTGAAAAGGGCCGTTACGCATCGCGCCGTGGCGGCAGAGTGGGCGACGATCTCTTTGTGACAGGCCGACTGGGTGGCGCTGTGAAACAAAAGCATTTGCAATTCATCCCACGAATTCCCGAGGCGCGCTGGCTCACAAGAAATTTTTCCATCCATGCCATGATGGACTTAAGCGACGGCTTGGGAACCGATCTTCCACGCCTGGCCACGGCCAGCCGGGTTGGATTCGCCATTGAAACGCAGAGTCTGCCGCTTGCCCGCGGCGCGAAAATCAATGATGCAATTTCCGAAGGCGAAGACTATGAACTGCTGTTCGCTATTTCGCCACGCGAGAGAAACCGTCTGGAGCGAAATTGGCGAAAGAAATTCCCAAAACTGCCGCTTACTCGAATCGGCAAATTAAATTCGAAATTTGAAAAGCAGAATTCGAAACTCCCAGGTGGCTATATTCATTTCCAACAGCCCGGCTGAGACCGAAGCAGTCGGGCGACGGGTTGCCGAGCAGGTCGGATCGGGATCTGTTTTGGCGTTGCAAGGCGAGCTGGGAAGCGGCAAAACTCAATTCACTAAAGGATTCGTGGCTGCCATGGGGAGCAACGCCGCCGTTTCCAGTCCTACATTTACGATTGTGCACGAATATCAGGATGGGCGGCTGCCTGTTTATCATTTCGATTTCTTTCGCGTGGAAAATCGGCAATCGCTCGACAGGCTTGGTCTCGACGACTATTTTTTTGGAGACGGAGTTTCGGTTATCGAATGGGCGGATCGCTTTCCGGAATTCATTCCTCAACAAGCGCGCTGGATCCTGTTTGAGATAAAGTCTGAAAACGAGCGCGCTATCACCTTCGAGGAAACGTGAAGATTCTTGCCCTGGAACTTTCCACGGCGCGCGGCGGTATGGCGTGGTTGGATGAAAACGCTATCGATCTCACGCGGGAATGGCCGAATGATCGACAAAATTCTTCGCTGTTTTTCGAAAACCTCGATGCCATTACGCAGAAATTTGGTGCTCCAGACACGATCATCGTCGGACTCGGCCCCGGGTCGTACGCCGGGACACGCATCGCTATCTCCGCCGCAATTGGATTGCAGGTTTCTTCCGGCGCGCGTCTGATTGGTTTTCCGTCGATCTCTGCAATGGAATGCAATGCAGACGAATATGGCGTGATCGGAGATGCCCGCAGGAAGTCTTTTTTCTTTGCGCGTGTTCGCTCAAATAAACTGATCGAAAGCCCAACGCTCTTTTCGGAGACCGAACTGAAATCCAAACTCGATGGCTTGGAAGTCCCAATTCCCATTTTTACATCGGATTCGCTCCCGCAATTTGAGACGGCCGTAGTTTGCTTCCCATCTGCTCTTGCGCTCGCCAGAGTTGCGCGCGACCCGCAGCGCAGCTTTTTTTTGCCACCGCTCGAGCCTATTTATCTGCGCGAGCCGCACATCACCATGCCAAAATGAACGCAAATTATCGTTGCTGGGCCGAGATCGACCGGAGCGCATTGCGTCACAATGTCAAAGTTGTCCGGGAACGAGTCGGTTCCGCTGAAGTTCTAGCTGTAGTGAAAGCGAATGCTTACGGTCACGGTCTTATTGCCGTAGCCGAAACGCTCGCTAACCACGTGCAACTTTTCGGCGTGGCGAATCTCGAAGAGGCACTGGCACTGCGTGAGTCCTTGTCTCATCCGATCATTATCCTTGGCCCGGCTCTGCCAGGAGAGAGATTGGCAATTGCTGAGCGCGGTTTTATTCCCACAATTTCTGCTGCCGAGGAGGCAGAAGATTTCAATCGGATTGCACATTACTCGCCCGTCGCCGTCAATTTCAAGATTGATACGGGAATGGGTCGCATGGGAGTTCCGCACGGCGAAGCATTGGATGTTTTCAAGAAGGTCTGCGCATTACCGAATATTAGAATCCACAGCGTTTCCACTCATTTGCCAGCTTCTGGCGAGGATGCGGGCTACACGCGCGATCAGCTTTCGCGCTTTGGCAAGATCATAAAGGAATTTCGCGCGGCCGTTCCAATCGAATACAGAACGCACGTACTTCAAAGCGCAGGCTTGCTTGGTTTAACTGAGCCAGCTGGAGTTTTCGACATGGTGCGTGCCGGGATCGTACTTTACGGTATTTCGCCTCTTCCGAAATATCAGAACCTCCTCAAACCGGTAATGACCTGGAAAACCCGTGTGTCTCTTGTACGCGACGTGCCAAAGGGAAGTTCCATCAGCTATGGTCGGACGTTCATTACGCCTCGCAAAATGCGGGTCGCCACCTTGTCGGCTGGTTATGCCGATGGATATCCATGGCCCCTTTCTACTCGTGATGCCACTGTCCTGATTCGCGGGCACCGCTGCCCGATTCTCGGTCGGGTAACCATGGATTTGATGATGAGTGATGTTAGCCAGGTCGAGAACCTGCAGGTAGGGGATGAAGTTATTTTGATGGGACGAGATGGGAACGAGGAAATTTCGTGCGCGGAACTAGCCACAATGGCTGGCACGATTCCCTGGGAAATTACGACACGAATTGGCTCACGCGTGCGCAGGATTTGTCTTTGAATCTCCGATAGTTGAAGAGTTGAAGCGTTGAAGAGTGTTCGATCGCGTGGTAGTTGGGCGCTTAATACTTCATCCGTAGCTGTTCAGCAAACCCCATGTTCCAAATCATCTTTAACGAGTTGAGTGCGGCTGAGATCTCGGCGCTCCCGAAGAAATTGCAGCTTGAGCTGCTCGCGGAGTTCCAGATTCTTCCTGAGGACCTGGACCACCTCGATTCAGAACGGTTTGGCGTTATTCAGCGCGAGGGCAAAAAGCTATATCGCTATCGCGCGAAGGATTACCGCATTTATTTCGCCAAGACTGACGAAGGTATCAGGGTGCATCGAGTTTTGCACAAGAACACGTTTCGCGATTTCCTCTTCCGAAGCAAACTGCCGGTATCCGAAGACGCCCAATTGGGCGACACTCGCGAATTCTGGAAGCTGATCGAGCAGGGCGAAAAAACTCGAAAGGCGCTGTAGCCGGTTTGCCGGGCTAGCAAAGAGCTGGCGCCTTGCAGTCTGCAGAGTTCGCATCTCCGCAGAAACGCGAAAGAGGCGGCACAATGGCGCGCCTTATTTCATTAACAGCACTGACCGGCTGCGCTTGATCTCGCGCGTGATTTTACGGTGCAGATGCGCAGGCATTCCGGTGACGCGGCGGGGAAGAATTTTACCACTCTCGGTCACGAATTTTTTCAAGAGGTCGGGATTCTTGTAATCGATCGCCTCAATTGCAATGTCGATTCGCCGACGCGGCATGGCCCGATTGGCTCTGCGGAAGGCGGAACGGCGCTTGGCTGTCTTGGGTCCAATCATTTTGTTTCGCGGTGCAGGGTGTGGCGTCTCAAGAATGGATTATATTTTTTCTTCTCAAGGCGATTGGGCGTACGCGGGCTCTTTTTGTTCCGCGTAGTCATGTAACGTGAAACAGGCTTATTTAAAGCCTTGGCCTCTGTGCATTCCAGTATGACAATCTCCTGCGCCATTTGTCAATATCACTCCTTCACTTCTGCGGGCGTGACTTCTTCTTCCTCAGTCTCGCTGCCTTCGTCGTCGGTCAAACCAAACAGAGAAGTGACTGATTGACGTACCCTCGACGCCTTATTTTGTTTTTCCAGCTGCGATTGGCATTCGACGGTAAACCGAGCGAATGGGATGGCCTCAAGCCGTGCCCGGGGGATTGGTTTCCCTGACATTTCACACTTTCCGTAAGTCCCCAGCTCAATGCGCTTGAGCGCCTGATCGATCTCATAAAGCGCGTCCTGCTCTTGCGAGAGCAAGCTCAGCGCGAAATCGCGATCGTACGCATCCGATCCGGCGTCAGCCTGGTGCATTCCAAACGCGGAGGCTTCGCTACCTTCGGCTCGCGACCGGAGGGTATCCTGAGCAACGCCAGCCATTGAATCGACCATGGCGTCTCGAAGTTGAAGAAGTTTCTCTTTCTGCTGGCGGATAAAGGGATCGAGTTTTCTTTCGCGGTGGTTTATACCGAGCAAAACCGCAGGAGACTCAGTGGTTGCTTTTCTGGACGGTCCACGCTTTGAGGCTTTTGTCGGCTTCGCGCTCTTTTTCGCCACCGGCCGCTTAACATGTTCCTTATGCACCGCCCGCGCCTTCCGCGCGGCGGGCTTGTTCGCAGAACTCTTCTTTTTTGTTTGTTTTGCCATAGCGTTGACGCCTTTGGTAATCGATCGCGCCAGAAAAACGGACGCTTAATTAAGAACATTTCTCCGGCGGCGCAAGCGGAATTGGCCAAAAACTTCAACTCGTTACTTACCGGACCGTGTGCCTGGGCAAAATGACTCGCTGGCAGTCTCTTCAAATGCGGCCTCGAATTGGACGGTTGCCACCTCGCAGCGGCTGCTTAGGAACTGGCGCTGGAGTAACGATTCAGGGCAAATTTCCAGAAGCCGCGCGAGAGGAAGAAAACAATGCTCGAGGCAGCGACAAGGTGGAGCATTAGCCACCAGGGCTGTCCGAGTGACTTAATCAGCAGACGCGCAGGAATATTCGCAATAATGACTACCGGGATGATCCAGCCGAAAATGAGTCGGAAAAGCCACGGGAAAATCGCATCTGGATAACGCGCGATGTTAAGGAAATTAAAGTATCCATAGACTAATCCCTGTGCGCGTACGATCCAGAAACTGGCTGCTGCCAGAGCAAGCATAATGGAATAGTGCACCGCAACGCCAAACCCAAGAGCAACCAGGTAAAGTAAAATTGATGTCAAATCAGGGACGACATTGAGGCGGGAAAGTGCGATGCAAACTACCAGGCCTCCTAGTGCCGCATTAACGATGCTATCGAGACCGAATTGTTTTGTCGAAACAGCAAACTGGCTATCGATTGGCAGAACAAGCAGGGAATCTAATTTTCCCGTGCGCACCAACTCCGGAATGTTTGCCACATTAACAAAAAAGAAGGCCTGAAAAAGTTGGGCAATTATTTGATGAGTGCCGATAAGCAACACCACCTCCCACTTTGTCCAGTCGCCAATCCGATCGACGCTCCCGAAGATGATACTGAAGAAAACAATTTGTCCGCAGAACCAAAGTATCTCCACGACCATCCATAAGAGGAAATTCGCCTTGAAGCTTAGCTCGCGGATGAGCGAGTTGCGCAGCATGATGGAGTAGATTTGGATGTAACGCCGCACCACTTTTTGTTCCTTAACTTTAGACGCAGTTAACCACCGCTGGAATGAAACGTTTGATTCTTTGGGTCCTTGCCGTTGTAGGATTTTTAATCATCGCAGCGGCAGTCCGTCAGTGTCGCAACAGTGCCACTCCAAACTATCAGACCGCAACTGTCACTCGTGGACCCATTACCCAGGCAGTTACCGCGACCGGTACACTCAATCCGGTTGTCAACGTGCAGGTGGGAAGCCAGGTCTCAGGAAATATCGCGAAATTGTTTGTCGATTTTAATTCCCAGGTGAAGGCCGGTCAGGTGGTCGCTCAAATCGATCCAGTGCTCTTCCAGGCAACCGTCACTCAGGCCGAGGGCGACCTCTCGAGCGTGCAGGCCGCGCTGGAACTCGCGAAGGTGAATGCAACCCGAATACAGGAATTGTTTACGAGGAAAACTTCCTCTCAGGCCGATCTGGATCAGGCCATAGCAAGCCTCCATACGGCAGAAGCTAATGTGAAAATTAAGCAGGGTGCCCTCGATAAAGCGCGGGCTGATCTTGAGCACTGCACGATTACCTCGCCGATTGATGGCGTTGTCATTTCGCGGAGCGTCGATGTCGGCCAGACCGTCGCTGCCAGTTTACAAGCGCCGGTCATCTTCGCGATCGCCAACGATCTCACCAAAATGCAAATCGACGCCAACGTGGCGGAAGCGGACGTCGGTGTAGTCAAGATCGATCAAAAAGTCGATTTCACCGTGGACGCTTTTCCGATGGAAACGTTTCATGGGAACGTTGTCCAGGTCCGGAACGCGCCGATCACGGTGCAAAATGTAGTTACTTACGACACCGTCATCGGAGTGAACAATCCCGAGTTGAAATTGAAACCGGGGATGACTGCGAATGTCTCAATTGTCGTCGCGCACAAGAATGATGTGCTCCAAATCAAAAACGCAGCCCTGCGCTATCGTCCGCCGAACGCAACGCCGGTTGAGACCAGGAAAACAGCCGTGAGTCGCACAGGACGGCAGGGGAGTGGTCGCACCGCTCTGCATGAGGGGGCTGAGCGTACGGTCTATGTTTTGCCAACTAACGCGAGTTACCCGCAGCCGAGGCAGATCAAGACCGGGATCAGCGATGGAACAGTAACCGAAGTAGTCGAAGGTCTGAACGAAGGTGATCGCGTTGTAACGGCCGAGTTTGGCTCCGCGACCGGCTCTCCTTCAGCTTCTGCGAATCCCTTTGGAGGATCGAGGCGATTTCCTTAACGGTGACAAACACGGAACCCGTCTTTTCATTTGGCGCTTGCAGCTGTTTCACTGTGAACGATGCGCCGCTCAGTTGTCATGGAGATGCTGCCCGACATTACCGTTAAAAGCTGATCGCGATGAATAACGGTTCCATCGTTAGCCTAGTTGACGTTCAGAAGACGTACCGCACAGGTGAAATGGAGGTACATGCGGTGCGAGGCGTATCGATTGAAATCAGACGTGGAGAATTTGTCGCGCTGATGGGCGCGAGCGGCTCCGGAAAA
Organism: Candidatus Udaeobacter sp.; assembly: GCA_036495465.1. GTDB lineage: Bacteria > Verrucomicrobiota > Verrucomicrobiia > Chthoniobacterales > UBA10450 > Udaeobacter. The sequence continues at coordinate 17,323 of DASXMV010000181.1, forward strand.
TCGACCCTCATGAATATCCTGGGGTGTTTGGATCGACCGACCACAGGTCATTATATTTTGGACGGCGCCGATGTTTCCGGACTGGATCGAGATCGGCTCGCTGACATTCGAAATCGCAAGATCGGATTCGTGTTCCAGAACTTTAACCTTCTGGGGCGAACCTCCGCGCGTGAAAATGTCGAGTTGCCCTTGGTTTACAGCGCGCAGCGGCTGACAAACGCAGAATTTCGCGAAAGGGCCGATCGCGTCCTTGCATCTGTTGGGCTGGCCGGGCGTGAAGATCATTACCCGAGTCAGCTTTCCGGTGGCCAGCAGCAACGAGTGGCGATTGCGCGCGCGTTGATTAACCAACCGGAAGTCCTTCTTGCGGACGAGCCGACCGGCAATCTGGACAGTAGGACCAGCGTCGAGATCATCACGATTTTTCAGCAACTTAACGAGCGGGGAATTACCGTTATCATGGTAACCCACGAACCTGATATTGCTGCTTATGCAAAGCGCAATGTGATGATGCGAGATGGCGTGATTCTGGATGATCACCTGGTTTCACAGCCCACCAATGCTGCTTCCCAGTTGCAGCATCAACACGCTCCACCGCCTTAGGACACTCGTATCATGAGAGTCGCGCCAACCTTTAATGTCGCACTCCGTGCTTTGCGCCGAAACAAACTACGTTCGGTGCTGACGGCTCTCGGAATCATTATCGGTGTTGGCGCGGTCATAGCGATGGTTGGAATCGGCAATGGTGCGAAAGCCCAGGTGGAAGCGCAGATCGCCAGCCTTGGACAAAATGTGATTCTCATCTTTTCAGGCAGCACCACTTCAAGCGGCATTCGCACGGGCTGGGGCGGTGCCGGTACGCTGAGGATTGAGGACGCGGAGGCGATCCGGCGGGAGGTCCCAGGCGTCATTGGGGTGAGCGAGGAAGTTGTTTCCACCACGCAGGTCGCAGCGGGAAATCAAAATTGGTTTACTCGTATTTATGGCGAGTCGCCGGACTACTTTGACATTCGGCAATGGCCATTAGCCGATGGTGCGCCATTTACATGGCAGGACGTTCGCAGCGCGAATAAGGTTTGCGTCATCGGTAGCACCACCGCGACCCAGATTTACGGGAACGAAAACCCGATCGGCCAGATCTTACGAATCAAAGAAGTGCCCTTCACGATCACCGGTGTGCTGACGCCGAAAGGCTTGAGCACACAGGGAGTCGACCAGGACGACATCGTAATCATGCCCTACACCAGCGCGATGAAACGCGTGATTGGCGGCACAAATTTACGCAATATTAACGTGCAGATCGCCGATCCGCAGCAACTCGAGGCTGCTCAGCAGCAAATCATTTCTCTGCTGCGGCAACGGCATAATATTCGGCCAGGGCGCGATGATGATTTCACGGTGCGCAACCAGCAGGAGATCGCCCAGGCTGCTACCGCCACTTCGCGTGTGATGACACTTTTGCTTGGCGCAATCGCCGGTGTTTCGCTTTTGGTCGGCGGCATTGGAATCATGAACATCATGCTGGTAAGTGTTACCGAACGAACGCGTGAGATCGGCGTGCGGATGGCTGTTGGTGCGCGGGGTAACGATATTCTTACTCAATTCTTAATTGAAGCCGTCACGCTGAGCTCAGTCGGCGGCTTAATCGGGATAATCTGTGGCATTGGCGCTTCGAAAGTTCTCTCGGCGTACGCGAACTGGCCGACATTGATATCGATTAGCTCAATCGCAATTGCATTCTTGTTCAGTGCGGCGGTTGGAATTTTCTTTGGCTTTTACCCCGCGCGCAAAGCCGCCGCCCTCGATCCCATCGAAGCTCTGCGTTACGAGTAAGTATCAGGCCCTGTGGCGATGAAGAATCGGCGCGTTGCACGTCCTTGATTTTTGCGATACGAGTCCCATTTTGCGACGATGGCAACAGGCTATGAACAGTTAGTCGCAGACGCGAAGAAGAAGATCATTGAAATTTCGCCCACAGACGCTGCGGCAAAATTAAAGAGCGGCGAGGCCCTGATTATCGATGTTCGCGAGAAAGACGAGTGGGATGAGAAACATATCCCCGATGCAATTCACATAAGTCGCGGCACAATCGAGCTCGAGGTCGAAGAAAAGGTTCCCGACAAGAACGCAATGATAATCTGTCATTGCGGAGGAGGGGGACGCTCGGCGCTCGCGACTGAGAGCTTGCAAAAAATGGGCTACAAAAACGTCCGTTCCATGGCGGGTGGCCTTAAAGCTTGGAAAGCAACCGGGTTGCCGACCACGAAATAATTCTACCTGCCTCGGCGTTAACTACGCGTTTTAAGACTACAATGCGGGTTTCGAATCATTGAGGCGATCAGAGGGCGACAGCATTGTTTTCATGTCGCCTCCCCGCTACACTGGCGCGCATTCGATGCAAATAGATGAC
>DASXMV010000182.1:0-36261 GCA_036495465.1 Candidatus Udaeobacter sp.
GCGAGCTCGGCCGGCGCTCATTTTAATCCGACCCATAAGCCACATGCAGGACCTGATGCGCCCGAACGTCACGTAGGCGATATGGGAAATATAAAGGCGGATGCTTCTGGAAAGGCGACGCTTGAGTATGTAGACCACCAAATCTCGCTCACCAATGACGAACGCTCCGCGATCGGACGTTCCGTTGTGGTGCACGCGAAGGCAGACGATCTCAAATCTCAACCGTCTGGCGATTCTGGAGCGCGTGTTGGCTGTGGCGTTATCGGCCGGGCGAAAAGCCAGTAGCCGTCGAGCGAGGGCCTGTTTGTCGCAAGCCGCGTAACCGAGCAATCCCGGAAAGTTTGTGAAATCTCTTTGCTCGACACCGCGGATTTCTTTTGATCAAATCAAAAAAAACACTGCCGCACACCCCTATGCCACGCATACCCAAAACTGAATTGTCGCCGGATAACGGCTGCGTCATCGACATGAAATGGAAGATTGGTCCGTTGAGCTATCATGCTTCTGCGGCTGGGAAAGAGCCTGTCCCACTTGTGACGCAGTCAACTCGACTCCCGGAAATCGTCCTTTACGATCACGTGGGATTTAAAGGCGCCTACGCCCGCACCAACTTGAGTTTTCACTATGTCGGGGATTTTTGGAACGATCGCATCAGCTGCCTGATCGTGGTGAGCGGTGTGTGGCGGTTTTATCGCGATGACTATTACAAGGGACCTAACTGGGATCTCGGTCCGGGGTATTACGAAAGTTTCTTTTCCGCGAAAGGCCCGGATGATGTGGTGAGCTCGTTTCAGTGTATTGCACTGACCTAAGTCGCCTCTAATCACACGAAATTGTTCGTGCGATTTTCGTCAGGCCTTATTGCTCTGGCGATCATGATACCAACCCTACGGATCGCTTATCTGGCCCTCGTTAGGCGATCATATTGCAGAGATTCTGAGCGCAGCCCCAGGAGAGAGTAAAGCCAGAGCCGCCATGGCCGTAGTTGTGAATCACCGTGCGGCCGTCAGTCAAATTAGCGCGCTCCAGTCGAACGCCTGATTTTCTATACGGACGTAGTCCTACACGCTCGGCGAGAACGTTGGGTCGCTCAATATTCAACAAACGGCTGCATTCGGTGACGATTCGCGCAGTTGTTGCAGAGTCGGCGGCAAGATCGTCACTAAGATCATTTGTGCCTCCTAAAACACAATCGCGCGTCCGCGGGATCGCGTACATCAGCGGTTCGTCATCACAAACCACGGCGTATGGAAGAGCTTCGATCCTTGGCACAACTGCGACCTGGCCGCGGTGAGGCTTAAGATCGGCATCGCCTACCAGGTCACGGGCTCCGATGCCAGCGCAGTTAATCACGAGCTCAAACTTTGGATCAACGTCTTCGAGCTTCTCGAAACAGATGTTTTCAGTGATCGTGCCCCCAGCTTTTTGGAAGCGACTGATAAGGTAATCCAGGTAAATCGTCGTGTCTGTCAGCGGAACGTTGAGTGAAAATCCACTCTGAAAAGATTGTGGCCGCGTCGCGGGACCGAGGTGCTTTTCACGCGATCCACTAGCAGTCCGACGCAAAGCCATGGCTACAGCGGAAAGTTTGCGAACTCCGAGTGGAATTGCCCAATCTGGGATTTGAATCTCTCCATTACGCGAAAATTGGCGCAGTTCGAGCATGGAAACGCCCGCATCGGGACTGGAAGCGAGATCAATAAGTGTCCGATAAGTCTCAAGTGCACAGGGAACGATTTTCTCTGCGGGCTCGACATCGTACGGAAACCAGAGCGCGGCAGCTGCGCCAGACGTTGTGCGCTTGCCAATTTCTTTCGCGAAAATCGTTGTCCTATATCGATTCTCGGCCAACACGACACCGCAGGTAAGGCCTGAAACGCCGGCCCCGACGATTCCTACCTGATTCTTCATTGAAATGATCTACGTGCAATGACCTGCCGGGTCATATAAAATGGCGAGCGATGGTCTCTTCAAATCAAGGTGAACTGACTGAGAAGGTGCTCGGGGGTGAACGAATTTCAGTGGACGAGGCGCTCGCATTATATTGCTGGCCATTGGAAGAACTGGGAGCGCTGGCAAATGCGAGGCGCGATCAGGCAAAGACAAAAAGCTACGATGGACACGGCCGTGAGATTGTAACCTACATCGTCGATCGCAACATCAACTACACCAACGTTTGCAACGTTTACTGCAAATTCTGCGCATTTTATCGGACGGAAAAAGATGAGGACCATTATGTCCTTTCGTTCGAGCAGATCGATCGAAAGCTGGACGAACTTTCCGCCGTCGGCGGTGTTCAAATCCTAATGCAAGGCGGCCATCATCCGAAGCTAGAGTTCCAATGGTATATCGATTTGCTGCGTCACATTCGCGAAAGATATCCGCATATCAATATTCACGCGTTTAGTCCGCCGGAGTTTCAACATTTCGCGGAGACTTTCCGAATGCCACTGCGCGAAGTGATTTCGGAATTCAAGGAGGCCGGACTGGGATCAATCCCGGGAGGTGGCGGAGAAATTCTGGTGGACCGGGTGCGAAAGAAAATTTCGCCATTAAAGATTAACAGCGATCAATGGCTGGAGGTAATGCAAGTCGCGCACGAGCTCGGATTGAAATCCAGCGCGACGATGATGTTTGGACATGTGGAGAGCATAGAAGACCGACTGGAACATTTGCGTCGCGTTCGCGATCAGCAGGAGCGTAGCGGTGGATTTACTGCATTTATCTGCTGGACCTTTCAGTCGCAGCATACTGTTTTGAAGGTCGACCACCCGACTGGCGTGGCGGAATATTTACGGACGCAGGCAATCGCGCGTATCTTTTTGGACAATATCGAGAATCTGCAGAGTTCCTGGGTAACCCAGGGACCGGAGATCGGGCAAATTGCGCTCAGATATGGGGCGAACGATTTCGGGTCGGTAATGATGGAAGAAAACGTCGTCAGCAGTTCTGGAACCACGTTTCGATTAGACGCCCGACAAATTGAATCGCTTATTCGTGACGCAGGCTACGAGCCGCGTCGGCGAAATAACTGGTATGAACTTTTGAACTGAAACAGCCTATGTGTGTGCCTGAATCGATTGCTACCGTGAAAATCTCATCTTGACGACTGACGCCTTCTTTCCGATATAGCCGCCTGTCCTGTGTGGGCTCGCTTGCGCGGGGCCGCGCTTCTTAACCTATGAGATATTTTTGTGGATGGATGCGCCCCCCGCAATTTGCACTTTGGGGCGCTTTGATTTGCGGGCTGTTTGGTGCCGCCGTCGCTCACGCCCAGGCACCGCAGGGCACGCCGCCGCCGCCGCCCATCATCCGTTCAATCGACGTGGAATACACGGGACCGGGGACTGTCAGCAAGGAACGAATTCTTGCACAAATGCGGACCAGAGTGGGCCAGCCATATTCAAATGAGGTAGTCGAAGACGATATCGCGGCTCTCTACAAGACTGGCTCGATTCAGAACGTTCGGATTTTTGCACAGCCGCAGGGTGATGGGGTCAAGGTGATCGTGGCGGTGCAGACGCGTTCGATTCTGCGGGAAATCGCGATTGATGGCGCCGAGCGGGTAAAACCGCAGAGGTTGCGCAAGGAAATTAAACTAAGACTCAATCAGCCCGTTGACGAGCAGCAACTGGAAGAAGCACGCCAGAAAATTATCGAGGTGTATCAGGGCCGTGGCTACAACGATGTCAGCGTTCAATTTCGAGTGGACACGATCGATGAGAAACGGGGGACGGCGCGGGTTACCTATACTGTTAATGAAGGAGCCAGAGGCGCAGTAAGCCGAATTAACTTCGAAGGAAACACGCATTTCAGCGAAAAAACGCTGCGCAAGCAAATGAAGACGCGTGGCAGGACGCCCATTTATTTCATGGATAAATCCGGGCGCCTGGACAACGCCCAGCTACAACAAGATCTCGACAAGATTCGCGAGTTTTATCAGGACCACGGCTACATCGATGTTGAAATCAAAGATGTGCGCAGAACCCGCACAGAGAAGGGACCAGTGATCCTCACAATCGTGATTGCAGAGGGTCCGCAATATCACGTGCGCAATTTGACCGTCACCGGTTTCAAGGTTGCCCGAGAAGATAGAATCCGCGCCCTGTTAAAAATGAAGCAAGGCAGTGTTTATTCGCCAAAACAGCTGCGAGACGACGCGAAGGCGATAGCCGATGCATACGGCAGCGGAGGTTACGTCGATCTTGTGGTTCAACCGGAAGGTGCGCCGGCAGGTCCTGCTTTGATCGACGTGCGTTATAATATCGAGGAAGGTGTTCGTTCGTTTGTGAATCGGGTCAATATCGAGGGGAACACGCGCACCAAAGACAAGGTCATTCGGCGCGAAGTGCTCGTTGCGCCTGGAGATGTCTTTAATACCGTACGGGTGGACATTACCAAGAAACGTCTCGATAACCTGGGCTATTTTGCGAAAGTCGAAACTTATCCGGAAGAGACCGACATTCCCGGTCGCAAGGATCTTACGATCCTGGTCCAGGAAAAGCGGACCGGTTCGCTCAGTTTTGGCGGAGGATTCGACAGCACCGAAGGGTTGGTCGGATTCGCGGAGCTCACACAGGGGAATTTCGACCTGTTCAACTGGCCTTCCTTTACAGGCGGCGGCCAGAAATTCAGGTTGCGCATTCAGTACGGCACGGAGCAGAAGAATTTCGTCCTTCAAATAACCGAGCCGTACTTCCTGGACCGACGATTGTCATTGAGCTTTCAAGCCTTCTTTACGGACGTAGATTATTTGAGCGCTGAATATAACCAGCGGAATTACGGGTTCTCGTTTGACCTGCGCAAGCCGATCAATACCTATATGTACGCAACCCTCGGGTACTTGCTGCAGGATGTCGACATTTACAATGTGGACCCCAGCTCGTCGGATTTCATCCAGTCCCAAGCGGGTTCTACCGTGGAGAGTAAGATGTATACCAGTGTGGTATTCGACTCACGCGACAATCCTCTCCTCTCGCGCAAGGGACAACGTATTACGCTTTCTCCTTTTATTGCCGGGGGTTTTCTTGGAGGCGATGTGCAGATTTACGGATGGGACCTTGAGGGATCGCAATATTTTCACCTGCCCTGGGACACCATTCTCCTGATTAACGGCGAAGTTGCGACAGTGAGCCAATGGGGTAGCGGAAGTGAAGTCCCAATTTTTGAGAGGCTTTTTCTGGGAGGCTCAAATAACTTGCGCGGATTTCCGTTTCGTGAAGTTGGTCCCCAGGATGAGAATGGCGAACCAACGGGTGGACAATCAATGTGGCGCACAACTTTTGAGTGGACCTTCCCTATTATCGAAAAGGCGCGTGGCGCAGTCTTTTATGACACTGGTTTCGTGAATAGCAGCGCGTGGTCTTTTGGCTTCAATCACATCGCCTCGGACATTGGCGTAGGACTCCGACTTGACCTGCCGATCGGGCCGCTACGCCTCGACTATGGATATCCACTACTGCGCGATGGATATAACGGTGGCGGTCATTTCAACTTCAGCGTGGGCTATCAATTTTGAACGAATATATATGGTTGCAGTCTAACGCGATTCCACGCACTGTATCCTCCATTTTATGAAAAACTCTCTGTCTATAATCTTTGCGCTGACGCTGGTGTCTCCGATTGGAGCCTTCGCTCAAGGCACACTAAAAATCGGAACGGTTGATATGCAGCGCGCGTTTAAGGAATACAACAAGACCAAGGAAGCCGAAGCAAAAATCAATGATGCCAAAAATTCCGCCAAGAAAGAATACGACGATCGGGCGGACGCTTACAAAAAGGCATTGGACGAAATCAATAATCTGAACAAGCAGCTCGAATCACCAGCCCTGAGCGCGGATAAGAAGACGCAAACGGCGAAGGATCGAGATGATAAGATTGCCAACATCAAAAACATGGAGAGGGAGATCAGCGATTTCCGTCAAACCCGCGAACGCCAATTGCAAGAGCAGTTGATGCGTATGCGAGAAGGAATCGTAAAGGAAATCACCGACGTGGTGATGGATAAGGTCAAAGCTAACAATCTGGATCTGGTCTTCGACAAGTCCGGTATAAGCATAAATGGTGTGCCGGTTCTGATGTACTCACACGATAATATTGATTTTACGAATGACATCATCGCCGTACTCAACAAGCCGGGACGCGTTCCGAGCTCCACCGCGAAAGCAAATCCATCCGCCGCTCCGGCAAGACCTGCCAAGCCTTAACATTTAAATTCGACAATTCGGAAATACACGCGAGCTAAACTCGCGTGTATTTTTTTCGTACGAATGCAGGGCGGTAACCGATACAAAGGGAAGGAATGAATGAGCCGACGCTGACCCTGAAAATGCCGGTCTTACTCCGACCTCACATTTTGCACGCGATTTTTGCATTTTTCGTGTTCTCCTCAAGTTCGTTCGCGGATTGGCAAACCAGCCTCAGCAAGGATCCGCCCGGGAATTTTCCGGAGCTTCGCCCCTTGCACGCGTCTTATCGGTTTGGGTGGTCCGGCCTCACCGCAGCGACGGGTGAGGTTCACTTTACAAAACCATCCGAAAACAAATTCCAATTGGACGGAACGGGACGGACCATCGGGTTTGTTCGAGCTTTGTGGAAACTGGATGTGAATTATCAGGCGGTCGCCAGCGCCGGGGCACTGCGGCCGATTAAAACTGAGCAAACCGAGAGTTATCGGTCAAAAAAAATCGTCACGAATCTCAGCTTCACAAACAGCGGAGTCACCCGCACGAGAACTGAGGGTAAAACGCCGGGCGAAACGAAAACTCGCCAGTTCAATTTTCCTGATCTCTTCGATCTCTTCTCCGCGATGCTCTATTTGCGCAGTCAAGCGCTTAAAGAGCACAGCACGTACCGCGTAGTGGCCTATCCAGCGACGAATCCCTATCTTGCTACGGTCACCGTGATTGGCCGGGAAAAAGTATCCGTGCACGCTGGAAGTTACAACGCGATCAAGCTGGATTTGCAGCTCAAGCGGATTGGCAAACACTTGGAATTAGAACCACACCGGAAATTTCGTCGTGCCACAATCTGGGTGTCGGATGACCCGGAGCGACTTCTGCTTCGCATTGAAGCGCAGGTTTTTGTCGGCACCGTTTTCGCCGAGCTGCAATCCACGCGTTTTGACAGTGCTAAATAGCGTGTGACCTCGTTCGTGGTGGCAACGCCACAGAGACGCGTAATCACTCAGGAACCAATTCACCCCGAATCGGCGGTCCAGGCGGATAGCGCCAATGTCTGCGGGTAGGATCGTAAAACGGTTGACGAGGCTGCGGCAATAGACGAAGCGCCGCCAGAGTTTCCAGATCAAGGCGGCCGGTTGTTGGGATTTTGGCACGCGCCTGGTATGCCCGGAGAGAAAACTCCATCGCCGGACCGTACACTCCATTAATCTCTTCGTGATAGAGACCACGGCGGGCCAGCGCAACTTGAGCGGCAACGATCACATTGCGTTGCACGTTAGGAGGCGCAGCTTCGAAAGGGGTCTGAGCAAGGACTCCCGAAGCTGAGCTACCCGGGGTGACGGGTTTCGACGGGTACACTTGTTGCTCTTCCGGCGCATTTGGGAACGGTTGACCGAGCGGAGGCGTTCCATTCGGTCTCGCGGGTGGAGACTCCTCCGCATTTCTGGAAAGAGCGGGCGATGGCGTTGCAGTAAGTTGCGGAACGCCGGAAGAGTTAACTCCAAGCGATTGAAGTGTGTCACCGTTGAGCTGACCACTTACCTGCAGCCCACTGCGGATTTGATACCGACGAATAGCTGCGGTTAAATCCGAACTCATCTGGCCGGTGACTTCGCCGTAATAGAAGCCCTGTTCTTTCAAGATTTGCTGAACTCTTTCGACCATTTGGTCAGCCCGCGCGAGGGTGAGCGAACCAATGAAGATGAAGATCAGCAGACCGATCTTTGACTTCATTTTGATGCTGTTTTGACGCCTTTGTGGTTCTGTCTATTCAGCGTTTCCCGGGTTTGTCAGCGCCAATGTTGTCTTATGCTGGCTCGCTGCATCACGATAACGCAAAATCCCGTCAGTCACGGCTGCGGCAATTTGATCGCGGTAGTCCTGGCTCGTCAGTTTGGAAATATCTTCCTTGTTCGTGAGAAATCCGCCTTCTATTAAAACAGCGGGAGAACTCACGTTTGCGATCACGAAAAATTGCCCTTGTTGAGTACCACGATTAATGGCCCTCGTGCGGGCAACCAGTGCTTCCTGAACAAACGCGGCCAGCCTTTGACTCTCAGGATTCGGCGAATCAGAAAGTGGCTTCCATAGAAAAGGCAACCAGGAAGCCATTGAGGAGGCCGCCGGGATTTGGTGTGACGCGTAGTAAGTTTCCACCCCACTTGCGACCGGCTTGTTGTCTTCGTTGAAATGAATACTGACGAAAATGCAATTTTTGATCCGATTCGCGAACGCGGCACGATCGGCCAGAGAAACATAAGTATCTCCCAGCCGAGTCATCAGTGTCGCGATGCCCTGCGAGTCCAATAGTCGATCGACTCGTCGGGCCACGTCCAGAGTGAGATCTTTTTCGAGTATACCTCCGCACATTGCGCCGGAATCCTGTCCGCCATGTCCGGGATCAAGAATGACCACGGCGAGCGAACTCGATGCCGCCGTAGGCTGTGCAGTTTTCGGCGGTGACGGTGGCTTAATTCTTTCCGTCTGGCGCAGCTGCATCCAGACAAAAGACGCTATCAGCAGCAACAAGCCCGAGAGAGCCAGGATATTCCGAAGCGCTTTCATTTGTGATCTCCGGACGAAAATTTTCCCCCATACGTCAGCTGCGGATCAAGGGGCGTAATTCTTTGTCTGACAACGAACGATAGCGGATCGGCCCGCGGGAGTCACGCTCTAGCAACGCCGCTTCGATTCCAGCAATTGCAAGCTGTTCCTGTAAATGCTTCGTCACAGCAGAACGCTCCGGTGCTTCCTTTGCATCGCTGTTTTGTAATGTCATGTGTCCGATGCTCCACGCATCGAGCGCCGAGTTCAAAGCCGCTTCAAGGTTTGCATCCGGCGTATGTTGAGTCGCGAGAAATGATTCCATTAGTTCTCTCGAATGCTGTGTCCCGCTCAGCGCGGCGAAGTTCTCACGTACTTCAGCAAACCTGGCACCATTCGTTGCAATCTCACCGTCGTACTCCACGCGTAAGAATAAGTCCTCCTGGGGATTTTCCCCTACCTCAGCGAAGAGCATGCGTGCCAAGTAGGGCGCTCCGTACACCTGTTCAAACGCGCTCTTCATTACCGGACTGAGCGAGTAATGCGCCAGCCGCCTGAGTGAAACATCTGTGGAAGACCGGGTGAATCCTTCGGTGCTGGCCAGTTCGATCGCCGCCATTCGCAAACGCTCGATATCTCCTGGGTGACCAATCGCCCCCATCGCTATCCGGTCGTAGATCTCGAAAATCTTTTGCCGCATTTGACCGATCGTCACGAACAAGATTCCGTCGCGATAACCGAGTGCAGCAATCGGGCTACCCGGAGCAAGCTGCGCTTCGATATACTCGCGGCGATTGGCAATCGCTTCGACCCAACGGTACGGTTCTTCAATCATGCGACCGTTTCCTTGAACACCGCCGCGATCTTACTTTCAGGCAAAGTCGTGATGCCTTCTTTCGACACGATTTTGATCAACGGATAGATTTTTCCGCTGCGATCTACGCCGCCTGTCGCAGTGTCGGATTCCGCCGCAGTATCCAATGCGCGCAACGCAATCGTTACCGCTTCTTCTTCGTTTAGTTCCTGCAACGGCTTCGCGCCCCAATTGTTCTCGTAATACAGAATGCTGCGCACGGCTGGTGATCCGGACCCCGTTGCGGCGTAATCGGTCACCTCAAATTGTGCTCCCATGGCATCGTAAAAATAAAGCCGCGCCTCCGGCCTGGAGTGAGAATCGTACGTGGCGAAAATTGGTACCACGACTCCCACGCCTTGCATGACGAACCCGAAATTGTCACGCAACAATTTAGAGAGAGCGCGTACTTTCCCATCGACGCTCATTTCCTGCAGTTGTGTTCGGCGAAAGTATTGGAACGAATGCTCAAGAACGCGGGCCATTTCCCACGCTGTCGCTGGAACACCAGCAATGGCCATGATCGAGTGCCGATCAATTTCCAAAACTTTGTCAGCGCGATCGTACACAACTGTGTTGCCGGCAGTGGCGCGGCGGTCGCCGGCCACCAAAACGCCTCCGGAAAACTTGAAAGCGAGAATTGTAGTCGCCTCGGTTGGTTGCCAGCTTTTTTGCGTCGTCCCTGTGTCGGCTAACGGAGTCGCCGCCGCCAATGTCAACAAGCCTCTGCGACGCAACAGCGCTGGGAAATCGCCGGATGCGCCAGAGGAATTCTGGTCAAACGCTACCGGGAAGCGCTCCATTATTGACCAGTGCGCTGGCGGTAGCGCTTGGATTGATTGGGGTCCACCCGACGCATCTTTTTTAAAAGATCCTTCGTGTCCGGCCGCGAAATGTCTGGTGACCGAGGACCGCCACTATCGCCTTGTTTTGGACCCCACGGAGCAGGTTCCACCGGCTTCTGAATGCGCTCAGGCATAAAAAAATCTAAGAGCAAATATTGGAAAGGCAAGCCGGAGCGCTCCGAACATTGAACAGTGGAACTATTGCAAAAAAGATAATCCGGAATCACGATGGTTCGCGTTTTGATGAGGCTTGCCAGACAAATCCGCCAATGGCACAGTTTTGCCCCGATGAAGTTCGCGGTATTTTTTTGTGCGACGTTCCTTTTCGGATTGCTTCAGGGTGCTTCTGCTCAAACGTCCGGGCAGAACCCTGGCAAATCAGGTGATGCGACTCAGCTTGAGGCCCTGGCGAAAAAGATAGACGAGCAGAACGCGAAGATTGACGCGCTTTCTCAGGAGATTCTTAAGCTGGAACAGCAGATCGCCCACATCCGCCCGGGCGTAATGATTGGAGAAAATACGCCGCCTGCAACTAGCTCTGCTGCCGGGACCAGTTCCACACAACATCCCGCTGGCGGGAACACGCATATCGTCGCGCGTGGTGAAACACTCACTTCGATTGCCAAAATGTACAAGGTCAGCATTGAAGAATTGCAAAACGCTAACCACATCGAAGATGGCCGTAAGCTCCAGGCCGGCCAAACTATCGTTATCCCGGTTGCATCGCCGGCGGGTTCCGGTTCGCCATCACCGACAGAGTGACACACGGCTCGTGAATCAGAGTTGGTTTCTGCGTAAATACGAAGATGGAAGCACCTTTGGTCCGGTGCGTTTTGATCAGATCGCCCGATGGGCAGCTGCGGCGCAAATCGCACCGCACGATACGCTTTCTAACGACCGACACACGTGGCTGAAAGCGCCGATGCTGCCTCAGCTCGGTATGGACTGGCTGGTCGAGATTACCAGCGAGCATTATTATGGTCCAACAACGCTCGGCGCTCTGCAGGAATTTATTCGACTCGGCGAAATTGACGGTGAAACAAATGTCATCAACGCTTGCAACGGCGCTCGTTGCAAGATTCAGGAAATGCCCCAGCTTTGGCAAAGCGGCCGCGCAGATTTCGGAGATGCCCAAACCGAAATTCAATTGGGGGATCCCGTTGGACCAGCCGTTTCGGGAATGTCGGTTCCGCTCCAAGAGCAGATTCGTGATCTCGAGCAAAGCTTGGAGGAAGAGCGCCGTGCTGTAATAGAAGCCGAGCGGCGATACGCTGAGTTGAAAGAAAAATACGATGCAGTGGTTCAGCGCGTCGGCGCATAGATCTGGGATTCACGCGTTAAACGCAATCTCACGTCGCGAAATAACGGACGGCCTCCCTGGCCTCCCCCCGGTCAGCAAACCGGCATTTGTTCCTCTGTTTCAGTGGTCTGCGAAGCAATAATTTCTGTCGCCTCTTCGGTTTCTCGCGGCGGCGAAGTTTGGAGCAAACTTTGCTCACAAAGTCGCGCGTATTTACCACCAAGCGCCAGCAATTGATCGTGTGTGCCGCGCTCGATGATCCGGCCACGATCGAGCACCAGGATCCGGTCCGCATGCACAATGGTGGAAAGCCGATGTGCGATCACGATCGATGTGCGGTTCGCCATCAGGCGCTCCAGCGCTTCCTGGATCAGGCGCTCCGTAGCCGTGTCCACACTCGCAGTTGCTTCATCCAGAATCAAAATTGGCGGATCTTTCAAAAGCGCGCGGGCAATGGAAAGTCGTTGCTTTTCACCGACGCTCAGTTTCACTCCTCGCTCCCCTACCACGCTTTCCAATCCGTCCGGTAAACGTTGGATGAATTCTTGCGCGTTCGCCGCGAGCACCGCGCGCCATAATTCTGCATCGCTCGCTTGCGGTTTTCCTATGAGCAGGTTTTCGCGAATCGATCCGTTAAACAAAAAGCTTTCCTGCGTCACGACACCGATCGCCTCGCGCAACGAACGGAGCTCATAGTCGCGAATTGGTTTCCCGTCGATGTAGATTTGCCCGTTGGTAAACTCATAAAAACGCACGAGCACGTTCGCCAGTGTCGACTTACCCGCCCCAGTTGCACCCACCAGTGCAACTGTTGCGCCCGGTGGCGCGTGAAACGAAACATTCTTCAGTGCAGGCAATCCATCCCCGTAACTGAAGGAAACATTTTCGTAGCGGATGTCGCCCAGGATTCTGCTGCGGACGCGTTTAGCGGTTAGAAATCCCGGTTCGACCGGTTCATCAAGGATTTCAAACACGCGCTCCCCCGCGGCGCGTCCAGCTTGCACAAGCTGATTGAGCTGATGCAATCGACTCAACGGATCGTAGAGAAATGCCATTAGCATTAAGATCGCAACGAGATCGCCGATCTGCAGCGAGCCGGTAAGCACCGCGTGACTGCCGAAGCCCAGCACAAGCAACGCGCCAACTGCCTCAAACATCGACATCGACGGGCTGTAAATCGCCCAGACTCGCATCACCACGAGGGTGGCTTGTCGCAATTGGTCGCTTACCCGATTAAACCGGGCGTGTTCCTCCGTCTCGCGGACGAAACTCTTGATCTGCCGCACGCCCGCCAGATTGTCATGCAGTAACGCATTCATGTCTGACGACGCCCGACGTTGCAAACGATAACGTCGATGGGCAGTTAGCGTATAGGTGAGCACGCCAGCGATCAGCATGGGAAATGGCGCCAGTGCCAGCAACGCGAGCTTCGCGTTCAGATAAAACATCATGCCTAGGACGATGAGTACCTGCAGAATGGCGACCATGCCTTGCTCGATCCCATCGATCAACACGCGTTCGACTGAGTTGACGTCTTCAATCACGCGCGTCATCAGATCTCCGGTCGCCCGATTATCGAACCACCGCAAAGGCAGTAGCTGGATGTGTGAATACAAATCGCTGCGCAAATCGAAGATCACTTTTTGTTCAAACGTGTTGTTTAAGATGATGCGCAGCACGTTGAATCCGTGCTGCAAGAGGAACGCAACCGCCGCAATGGCGATTAGCGGCAGCAATTTGTCTGGGCGATGCGCGCGCACCACGTCGTTGATGATCCATTTCGTGACTGCCGGGAAAACGATCACCATCAGCGTGCCTAGGATCGCGCAGCTCAATGTCCCTGCGGCCATCCATGGATACCGCTTCAGATAAACAATAACCCGCCAGACCGTTTTCATCGCCCATTCAAACTCGACGCCTCAGTAAGAACGTCAAGGTGCCGGAACCCTAAAACACGTTGTCGCCCATGTGGACAGTGCGCTAATGTTTATGGATGACTAACGAATCGCACCCTTTTGCCGATGAAATTCACATCGAGCAACTTGAGGTTTCCACCCGTATCGGGGTTTCGGAAGAAGAGCGGGGCGCTCCCCAACGATTGACCGTTAGTATTTCGTTCTGGCCCTACCGGCAGACGCGCGATTTAGACGACAACATCCAGCAGACGATCGACTATTCAATGGTGGCAGACGAAACAAAGTGTTTCATGCGCGATCAGTCGACAGGCTTGATCGAGACGCTGGCTCACCAGCTTGCAGCACATTTGCTGAAAAATTTCCCGATGCAGAAAATAACGCTCGAAGTGCGAAAATTCCCTTTGGAGGATGCAAAACACGTTTCCGTGACCGTAACCCGAATCGCATCAGTGGCGTAAATCCATTTCCTCTAAAAAATTTATATCCGTTCACCACCGCCCGGACCAAGGCGATTGACGTCGAATCGATTGCCACCGGTCAGGTAGACCGCGCCACCACGGTTTGCCGCTGAAGACTGCGCCCACTACACTTCCGTCATGCAAGACAACTGGGAAACCGTGTCGAGCGAGCGGCATTTCGCCAATGCACATCTTGAAGTTGTGACAGACCATGTGAGAACCCCCTCGTGTGCGGCTCCACGAACATGGACCATTGTGCACCGAAAAGCAGCTGTGATCATTGCTCCGGTCACTTGTGACGGCAAAATCGTTCTCATTCACCAGGAACGTATTCCCATTCGCACCACAATTTGGGAAATGCCTTCCGGTCAGATTGACGGTCCCGCCCATGAAACCGCTGAGCAGGTTGCCTTGAGAGAGCTTCGCGAAGAAGCGGGTTACGAGCTTGCGCACGATGGCAAACTTATTTCATTGGGTTATTATTTTAGCTCACCCGGCCTTACGAATGAAAAGGGCCATTTCTTTTTAGCTCGCCCGGTGGAGCCGTGCTCGAATTATGTGCGCGACGAATCTGAATCTATTTTGGATTGTCGCGCCTTCACTGTTTCTGAAATTCGCCAAATGATAGCCGAGAACGAAATTCGCGACGCTAACACGCTCAGCCTGTGGGCGCGACTCTCTGCGCGCGACCTCCTTCCAGGTAAAGAGCGCTAACCGCTTGTAATTTGATTATTGGCGGTTGTTTCAGATTTCGGTATTCGGATGTCGGATTTTTGATCTGATGACTCTGAGAGACATTTTCAAATTTCGCGATCAACCGGAAAGCGAAACGTCGAAGCCGTTCCTGGAACACTTGGAAGACTTGCGATGGATGATCGTGAAGATGGCAATCACTCTTGCGACGGCGATGATTGTTTGCTTCGCATTTCGCTCTTCCCTGGTGCGGATATTGCAGGCGCCGTTGCGGGATGTCGGCTCGCAGATCGGAACGCTCAAAGCGCTCGGCATTACGGATTCAATTGTGATCTCGTTTCATCTGGCGTTTTATGCCGGGATCGTTCTCTCTTTTCCGCTGCTGCTCTATTTCATTGCGGAATTTGTCCTGCCTGCGCTCACTGCGGTGGAAAGGCGATTCTTGTTGCCCGCCATTATAGGCAGCTTCGGGCTTTTTCTCCTTGGCGTAGGTGTCTGTTATTTTTGGTTGTTACCCAAAACGATTCTCTTTTTCTTCCGCGACACCGAGTCGCTAGGCTGGGCGCCTACCTGGACCGTGCAACAATATTATTCTTTTGTAACGCGCTTTACGATTGGCTTCGGGTTGGCTTTCGAATTGCCGGTGGTCGTGCTGGCCTTGGTTCGATTTGGGTTGATTACGTACAGATTCATGGCGCGTACACGGCCTTATGCCGTGGTCCTAATCTTTATTCTGGCGACGATTATCACTCCTACACCCGACATTCTCACCCTGGTCGCAATGGCGCTCCCGATGTGTTTGCTTTACGAAAGCTGCATCTGGATTGCATGGTTGATGGAGCGCCGCAACGCAAAATTAGTTGCCGAATAGCGCGTGGATCACTCTGTTCATAAATTTTTGTTCTCCTTGTTTGCCTTCGTTCTCGGTGCGGCGGTGGGGTCATTTTTGAATGTCTGCATTTACCGCTGGCCTGCCGATCTTTCGATTAATAAGCCGCGACGTTCCTTTTGTCCGGCTTGCAAACAGCCCATCCCGTGGCATCGAAATCTGCCGTTAATCAGTTGGATTTTGCTTGGCGGTCGCTGTGCAAATTGCGGGACTAAAATAGCCTTTCGCTATTTCGCGGTGGAATTAATCACAGCGCTCCTTTTCCTCGCCATCTGGCAAAACTTTCCGTGGCAGATCGCGATTGCGTATTGGATTTTTGTTTCGCTTCTGGTCGTTGGAACATTTATCGACCTCGAACATTTCATCATCCCAGACCGTGTCACCATCGGCGGTATTGTTGCGGGAAGTGTTTGCAGTATCGTCGTGCCGTCTTTGATGGTGACAGATTCGCGGATTGCGGCGCTTATTCGTTCACTTCTTGCTGCTGCCCTTGGTTACGTAATCCTGCTGATTGTTCTGGAAGCGGGTAAAATCGCTTTTGGAAGAAAACGAATTCAATTCGACGCGCCGACATCGTTCACCTGGACGAAACGCGGAGACGACGCCGATTTGATTGTCGGCACCGAAGAAAGCCTTTGGAGTGACTATTTTGCCCGGGAAAAAGATCGATTATTGCTGGAGTGCGATGAGGTCAGAATCGACCACCTCCCATACGAGAATGTGACGCTGGACTTTCGCTACGATCGAGTCGCGGCTGAAGGGCAAGTGATGATGCTGGATGACGTGACACAGATTTCCGGCGTGGCGCGCGAACTTGTGATCCCGCGCGAAGCCATGGGCCGTGGCGACTTGAAATTTCTGGCTGCAATTGGCGCATTCCTCGGCTGGCGCGCAGTGCTGTTTAGCCTCTTTGCGGGATCGCTGCTCGGTTCAATCGTCGGCCTGATCACCCTGGTCGTCGGAAAACGGGTTTGGTCGGCGAAACTCCCGTTCGGACCTTACCTGGCGTTTGGTGCGCTAAGCTGGATGTTTTTTGGCGAAGTGTTTCTAAGCTGGTACGCCCGATTGATGACTCCGTAGTGAATTACCAAAGAATGATCAAGCATCGTCGAAAATGATCTTCGTCAATGCACGTTTGGTCTTTCCTGAGGGCATTCGTGAAGGCCTTGAGCTCGTTGTTGAAAATGGCAAAATCGCCGCGATCAGCGAGCAATCCCACAAGCGAGGAAAAGAGATTGTCGATCTTCGCGGAAGTTATCTTGCGCCCGGGTTCGTCGATCTTCACATCCACGGCGCGCTAGGCCGCGACACCATGGAAGGCTCCGCAGAAGCCTTTCAAACTATCTGTGACTACCATGCTGCCGGAGGCACGACTTCGCTTTTGCTGACAACAACAACCGCGCCAATCCCTACAGTTCTCGATGTGTTGAATGCTGTTCGGAAATGGAGCGACCGTCGCGCCGGGCGCTCGCACCCTCCCTTCGCAACAATTGCGGGTGTCCATGTCGAGGGACCGTTTATCTCGAAAGACAAATGTGGCGCACAGTGCACACAGTTCATTCAAGACCCTTCGGATGCCTCAGTCCACCAACTGCTAGATCATGCTGATGTGATCAAGCGAATCACGATTGCGCCCGAACTGCATGGGGCGCTTGAGGCGATCGAGAATTTCCACACACGCGGAACTAGCGTCAGCGGTGGGCACAGTAACGCATGGGAAGAAGAAGCGCGAAGGGGGTTCGAATGCGGAATGCGCAGTGTGACTCACACTTTTAACTGCATGTCGGGCACGCGTCGCCGGGGGATTTATCGCGTTGCCGGCTTACTCGAGTTTGCGTTAAGCGAACCGCAGATTAGCTGCGAACTGATCGCAGACGGTCATCACGTTTCTGCGACATTAATGAAGATGTTGTATCGTGCGAAGGGGCCGCGCGGGATCTGTCTTGTCACCGATGCAACCGCCGGCGCCGGGCTGCCGGATCGCTCACCGTTTTCGCTTTCTGGAACAGATTGCATCGTGGAAGATGGCGTTTGTCTTCTAGCGGACCGCTCGGCGCTCGCTGGCAGCGCTTCGCGCATGATTGATCTGGTCCGAACAATGGTGGTAAAAGTCAACCTGCCGCTGCACGAGGCAGTAACAATGGCTACAGAGAATCCTGCACGTGCCATTGGACTCGACAGTAAAGGCCGTCTCAACGTTGGCTCAGATGCTGATTTGGTGGTTCTTTCGCCAGAATTGGAACTGCTCCGAACATTTAGCGGCGGGAAGGAAGTTTTCTCTAATTAGCACCGCGATCAGCCGACCACGAATGTCATAACGAAAGTAAGAAGTCGGCGATATCGAGGGCAGCGCGCGGCCGGCTAAGCTTGCTAATATTCGCCGACCATTCACGCCACTGTCTTGCGTCGTCAGCGAATGCGCGCCGCACCTGAGCGATGACTTGCCGTGGCGAATTTGCGATCACGCCGGAATTCGTTTCGACTATCAAGCGGGCGTTGCCTTCCTCCTGGCCAGCAACGACGTAATTGATAATCATTGGACAGCCGGCAGCGATCGTTTCCTGCACCGTTGCGCCTCCGGCTTTTCCAATTAGCAGATGGCTTTCGTCAAGCATCCGCGGTAGGTCGTCAGTCCAGCCAATGACTTTTGCCTTGTCTCCGACCGCAGCCTCGATCTCTGGCATAAGTCTGTCGGCACGGCCAACGGTCACAGTGAGATCCAGACCCAAATCCGCTAGTCGCTGTGCCAACTCCGGTGCGCCACGGGTAGCCGCGTGAATCATGTACAAAACCCGGCGCTCAGAGTCACTTGGCGGCAACACACGATTCAATCCTGCGGAGTCGGCAAATTTCGGGCTCACAGGAAACCCGAACACTTTGATCTTTTCCGCTGCGACTCCGGCTCCTCGTAAGACAGCGGCGCTTTGCTCATTGGCGACGATAAACCAATCGGCGCCACATCGATACCATGTTGCGTTAATAGTAATGGAATCGGTGATCACAACGACAATCTTGTAACGGCGAGAGCATTCGGTTTTTCGTCCCTGAATGTGCCTGAGCACGTTGGGATAGGCCGGAAAAGTGCAGGCTATAACGTCTGGCTGAAAACGCTCAAGTAATGCCGCGAAATGATCCTTGAGCCGCGATAACCGCGCGAATTCCGTATCGAAATCTTTTTTGCGTTCGAGCCAGCGATAAACGATCCCCCATGCATTAGGTGCGAAATTAACCAGTGCCAGATAGCTTTTTCGTACCAGCTCATTAACCGGCCCATACGCTTCAGCGAACAAATCGCGCAATTCGACCTCTGTCCCTTCAGGCGCGACGCGAGCCAGACCATCGCGAATGCCGCGCGCGGCGCTGTTGTGACCTTCTCCGAAGCTCGCCGTGAGGATCAATATTCGTTTTTTCACCAAGTCAGACATGCGCACTTGCGAGGCATTTCGTCATGTGATTCTGAACGAAACAAACAATCCAGCTATTTCGGCCAATCAGCCAGTCGAGCAGGATTGAAATTCTTCAGTCGTATTCGTCACAACAGCATCATCTGTAATCAATTGAATTACCCGGACGTTTTGCTTCGCTCAACAAGACAAGTGGAGCGAGTTTAATGGATATTTGGATCGGGCAAAGTAAACTCTGGGTGCAATGAAGTATCTCGTGTTCATTTGGCGCGTCCTGCGCCGTTTGGTTTGGGAAACGGCGACCGATACCACAACCGGGCTGGCCGCACAGATGGCGTACCTGCTTCTTTTTGCCTTGGCTCCCGGATCGCTGTTTCTCTGGCATCTACTCGGTTTATTTGGCACCGACCCGACGAAATTGCACCGAATGTTTCTTCTGTTGAAAAGCTTCATGCCGCCAGACCCGAAAGTGCAGGACATTCTGGATTCTGCGATGGCGAACGTGGTCGTGACAGGCTCGAGCGGACTGCTCGCTAACGCGGGCATCATTCTCGGAATTTATTGCGGGACCGTCTTCATTGCGACCACCTCACGCGCTCTCAGCCATACGTACGGAGTGCGGGAAGATCCACATTGGTGGTCGAAGTATATCATCTCATTTTTCATGCTGTTTTGGTTTGGGATCGTCATCGTGTTCTGCTTCAACGCGATCGTCTTTGGTGAACGGCTGGCGGGTCTTGCGGAAGTCAATTTTCAGCTCGCCTTTCCCCTTCAGGCTTGGATCGCAACGCTGAATTTGCCCTTTACTTTTGTGGCACTGGTCCTTTTGGCGCTGGCACTGTACCTGTTCACCCCGGAAAATTATCTCACTTGGCGCCAGGCATTGCCCGGCGCCATTTTCTTTTCAGTCGGCTGGATCATCGCGACGAAGCTTTTTCAGTTCTATGTCGCAAGGTACGATCGCTACAATCCGACTTATTTGGCGCTGGCATCCATCATTGTGTTGCTCACCTGGATGTATCTGACTTGTCTGTTGCTACTGCTGGGCGGCAAATTGAACGCCATTCTTAGACGGGAGCGCGAAAAGATGCAGCCTGCGTCGCCTGTCGCGCCGGAACCCGCAGCGGCGAGTTAGAGAATCAAAAAGATCAAAACGAAAGGGTAATTGCGTTCTGGGTTTGTAATTCTTTTAACTTTTTTAACGATCTGGTTGATCACGCCGCGCGCTCTGTTACGGTCGGTCGCAGTGGTGCGCTTCCGCATTTGGCTCGCAACTGCGCTCGCCTCAGGCGCAATCGTTGGAAGTCTTCTCCGTGCGCAGGTCGCCGATGAAGAGAAAAGCGGAAGCAATGAAACCTCGGAAACCACGGCTTCGGCGCAAGCGAAGCCAAAGAAATCTCCGAGCCCGATAGCATCGAAGGACAAGTCAAAGAAGAAACACCCAGCCCACGGCAGCGCAGAGAAGCCGCCGACTGCGATTCCGCATGCGAAACTGGCGCACGAAGAATCGCGAAAGACGACCGATTCGTCTTCTACGAAGAAAAAGTCGCCAACCCCAAAAGCGAAAACCTCCAAAGAAGGATCGGTCAGCGACCATAACGAATCGCCTGACACAGACGAATCCCCGCCTCCTCGTAAAGCAAAGGCGGCAAAAGAATCCGACAAAGAGGAAGAGGGATCGCCTGTCCCACACAAGACGCCTGAGCGCGGTGCCTCATCATCAAAATCAAAGCGGCGGCACACACCCACACCAAAACCGAAATCCGCGAAGAAAAAATCGCCGGCGACGGAAGTTTCACGAAAAAACAAGAAAGTGGGGGACTCCAAGTCGGCCTCAAAAGAAGAGGAGACACCGAAGCCGGAGAAAACGCCGCCGGCTGGTCGAGAAGAAGGCGCCACAGCGTCAGAACACGCAAGTCCGGTCCCAAAGGCGATTGATGCTGCGGCTCCAGCGCCGGTGGCCTCGCCCGATTTGAAAGTTCCGCGTGCTGCCAGCGGCGAACGAGATCAAGTCGTGATCGAAAAGTCTGGCCTTGAAGAAGATCAAGGTCTGGAGCCTCCGCCATCGCCTCCGCCGAGGCGGGGCTTCTGGCCGTGGTCTCACAGTTCCGCAAACTATCGCTATCTCACGCGATCCGTTATCGACGCGATCCGCCGCGCGCCGGTGAAACGGCGCCGTTGGCAATTCATTGTCGTGCATAATAGCGGTACGCGACAGGGAAACGCGCGCGTGTTCGATTATTACCACCGTCACGTGCGCCGGATGCAGAACGGTCTCGCCTATCATTTTGTGATCGGGAATGGAACATCCACCGGAAACGGTCAAATCGAAGTGGGCGATCGTTGGCGTCGCCAAATCAACGGCGGTCACGTACATAGCGATTATCTAAACAACATTTCGCTCGGTATTTGTCTGGTGGGCGATTTCAACCGCGACCAGCCAACACGCGCGCAGCTTGACGCCTGCGACGAACTTATCCGCTATCTACGACAACGTTGCGGTAAGACCGACAGAGGTACGATTCCTGTGCGGCCACATCGCGAAATAAATCCACCCCGTTGGCCGACTGACTGCCCGGGAGATCGCTTTCCTTATTCGTGGTTTCGGAGATTTTAATCTTCGAATGTACTATCGTCAGTTCTGCGACGGGCTGTCTCGATTTCGCTCGATCTGACACAAGGCATCATTTCCGTTCCGCCACGAACAAATTGGCTTCTTTGTAATTCCAGCGATAACCGAATCCGAAGTCCAGCGGAGGAGGATTGCTTTGATGGAAAAGCTCCTGAAGCCTTGGTTGATAATGCTGTTTGAACAGATCGATGGGACCGAGGTAAACGCCAAAAAGACGCAGATTCCATTTGTTTGGATCGAAATAAGTCAGGGGAATTCCGGAGTCGTCCTGCACGATCCGATTGCTATGTTCCAGAATGAAATTGCGAATCGTCCCGAAGCCTTGCTCGAACATCAGATACGACGAAGACTTCAGAAAACTCGAGCCCACTCCCAGTCGTTGACAAAATTTTAAGAAGCCGGGCGCGGATTTGATACCGCCATCGGAAATATCGGTGTTGAAATAGTACAACGTTTGCAGATTTCCCGACTGGTTATCGGTATAACGAATTCGGACTCCGGAAGTGCCGCCTCTCTTTCCCTCTTCAAACGCGCCATTGCTGTTCAGCGAGCCAAGCGCCACGTTCGTAATCGACTTGTCGGCACGCGCTATAAAAACATAGAGAATCGGCAACACGCCGTTGAGGTTCTGTTGTTGCAGATCGACCTTCATGTCTTTGGTGATGAAGTAGGTCGTATTCAGCGAGGACCTCATTGCGTTTTCCAGATTTCCCAGCGCGCCAGCAAGATTCGGAATGCGCAACGGATCGGGCGGCGGCCCCATTGATTCCTTGCCGCAAAGCACGTACACCGAGGCATTGGGCAAAAATTGATCGACATACAAGAAGTCCGGCCCACTGAACATATAAAACGCAACCGGTGTGGATTGCGTGAGCTCGGGAAGATTAGTGACGATCCACGGGTGCAGCTTTTGAAGCTGGCGGAGATTGAGTTTGGAGAACTCCTTTTCAAAAAATTCCGAATGTTGCTGCCATGCTGGATCGCGTGTGAGTGGTGCGAGCGGAGAATTCTCCGGAACTGGTATTCCGGCGAGAAACCGAGCGATGTCGTTAGGACCAACAGCGGAGGGCGGCCTGGGTCCGACCGGAATCGCGCGAGGCGCGATCTGCGCATTCTGCTGCGCAGAGACGCTAATTGCTGCTGCGGCAGCAAGTCCGATAATCAATAAGCTCAGCTTTTTCTTCATAAGGAACGTGGCGGCCGCCCTCGTGCGCAAAAATAGAGCAACAGACCAACCAGTGCGGTCGCGACTCCGGCCAGCGACTGAATGGGTTTCGAGTATAACAAATAAAGCATCACCCAAAGCGTGACCACGACGAAGATAATCGGGGGGAGCGGATAAGCCCACACACGGCAAGGCCGGGCGATCTCTGGGTGCGTCGCGCGCAACACCATCAGTCCCAAGACAGCCAACAGTGAGCAAAGCAACAAGCTGAATTGTGTGTATTGGATCACACTTTCAAAGCTGCGTGTGAACAAAAGTAGGTTCACGACGAGCAACTGCAGCACAATGGCACTGGTCGGAATGCCGTGAGGATTCTTGCGGGCCAGCATCCGCAAAAACCAATGGTCTTCCCCCATCGACATACTGACGCGCGGCCCAATCCATGTCATTGAACTGATTGCGGAAACCAAACCGAGGCAAATGACCGCGCCAGCGGCTCGCCCGCCATTTGTCCCAAAAATATGTTTGCCCGCGACCAACGCTATCTGAAGCTGACCTGTCATTTCGTGGAGAGGGGTCGTGGCAAGGAAGATTGCGTTGAGTAGGACATAAATCACGATCACGACGCTCGTACCCGCAAGGAGTGAGCGCGGTACGTTTTTTTCCGGGTTCTTAATCTCTCCCGAGATGTAAGTTGCTGCGTTCCAACCCGTGTAGGAATACATCACGTAAACCAGCGCTACGGCAAAAGGCGCGCCGAACATTGTCATCATGTCGCCGGGCGCGGGCAAAAAGCTGATGGGCTGCTTTGTCTTCACAAATAAGCCCGCGGTGATGAGCGCGGTGATCAGAAGTAATTTGACGAACGTAACGAGATTTTGAAACGCACTGCCAACCTGCAGATTCCACAGATGAAAAGCCGTTACCACCCACACAACAACAAATGACAGAAGCACCGGCGAGCCGACACCGAACACTCCGACAAAATATTTTCCAAACGCCATCGCAGCGAGCGCAATGGGCGCAGCAAACCCAACCGTGGCAGAAATAAATCCTGCCATGAATCCGAGGGCGGGATGATAGATCTGCGATAAAAAATTGTATTCGCCTCCAGAGCGAGGCAGCGCAGCGCTGAGCTCGCCATAACAAAGCGCGCCGCATAGTGCCGCGATTCCGCCGATGATCCAAAGCATGAGCAGCGGGAAGCCAGCCTGAATATCTGCCAGTTGAAAACCAAGGCTGGTGAAGATGCCGGTGCCGATAATGTTGGCGATAACGATGGAAGATGCCGTGACGAATCCAATTGTCCGCTTCGGCGGTCGGGATTTTACGGAACGTGGTTCAGCGACTGCGGTCATCTCCGGATCGACAATCCCAAAATTATTGGGACGCGCGAATCCTTTTAAAGTCGTATTCAAGTTCATCACTGGTTCCCATCGCGCTGGAAGATGACGCGACAGGCTCGCCGCGCTTGGAAATTCGCTGGTGGTCTTAGAGTAAGGAGGCAATCACGGCTTCGGATTTCCTGAGTTGTCAGAAACCATTCCAGGCATCACTTTGAAAGCAGCGTGAATCGATCGCTCTCCATTGAAACGGCCACCCAACTCGCGGTCTTTCTTGCAAATCGTCCGGGAGCACTGGCGCGCGTGTGTGAGGCGCTTGCCAAAGCCGAAATTAATATCCATGCCCTGGCTACGTCGGACACAGTTGATCATACGGTGGTGCGCATGGTGGTAAGCGATCCGACGAAGGCGCTGATGCTTCTGGGCGAAGCGGGCACTCTGGCGCTAGAAACCGAAGTGCTAATGATTGAAACAGCAAGTCAACCGGGCGTCCTGGCGAAGATCGCCGAGCGCCTCGCAGAAGCCGAGGTCAACATCGAATACACATATCTCGCCGGCGGCCGGGCTACCGAAAAGGGTCTGATCGTTTTGCGGCCATCGGATGTTGAAAAAGCGAAGCGCGTCCTGAGCGATCTATAAGAATTACGTTGCAGCCGGAATTCGCGAGGTCGGCCGGTCTTCGATCCGGAGTGCATCTGTGCAGGGATTCGACATCCTCGCGAAATTTATGGCCGGATCTCGACGGTCGTCCCATCCGGCGTTACACGCCAGAGTTCCTCTACCTCTTCGTCGGCGAGCGCGATGCAACCCGCAGTCCAATCTGTCCAACGATGAAACCGACCAATCCAGCCGCGTCCGTTCTGGATTCCGTGAATCATGATGTCAAAACCTGCTGAAATGCCTCGCTCAGCAGCGCGCCTATTGTCTTCATTCGACGGATAAGAAACGTGAAGCGCGAGATGAAAACTGCTTTGCGGGTTTCGACTATCAATCGTGTAGATTCCTTCCGGCGTTTTCATATCGCCTTCTTCCTGTTTCGCGCCGATGGGATTGCGACCTAGTGCGATTCGATAACTCTTGATCTCCTTCCCGCCGCGAAAGATCGATAATTTCCGCGCTGATTTTTCGATTACGATTCGATCAATCGATGTTCCCGCAGATATCGGAGACCAATTGTGATGTGCGTAGAAATACAGCGCGAAAACACAAATCGCGAATAGCGCGGCGACGATGACCTTCCTGCTCACAGCGGCCAGCATGATACCTTGCAAATGGAGTGAAAGCGATGCGCAGATGCCCGCAAGAACCACCATTCGCATTGCCAATCGACACTTCATACCGCATAAATGCGCGGCGTTTTATGACTTCGGTAAAAACTTTCCTCGGTTTCGCCTATCCTCTGGGAGCGACTTGGATGGGAAATGGCGTCAACTTTGCCATTTTTTCCGAGCATGCTACCGGCGTTGAACTTTGCTTATTCGACAACATCGATGCCGCCGAAGAAAACATCCGTATCCCGATCAACGAACGCACTGATCATGTCTGGCACGTTTTTCTGCCAGACGTGCGCCCAGGACAACTGTATGGCTTTCGCGTTTCGGGTCCTTATGATTCGGAACACGGACTGCGCTTCAACAGTTCGAAACTGCTTCTCGATCCGTACGCGAAGGCAATCGCCGGCCCAGTGAGCTGGGCAGATGAAATGTTCGGTTACGTGATAGGAGGCGAAAAGGAAGATTTGACTCAGGATTTTCGCGACGATGCATGGGGAGTGCCCAAGTCCGTCGTGATCGATACCGAATTCGACTGGCGTGGCGATAAAAAGCCCGGTACGCCGATGCAAAGTTCCGTCATCTATGAAGTGCATGTGAAGGGCTTCAGCAAGCTGTGGCCTGACGTGCCGGAAAATCTGCGTGGCACTTACGCGGGGTTGGGCAGCCCGGCGGCAATCGATTATTTCAAAAAGCTGGGTGTCACGGCAGTCGAGCTTTTGCCGGTGCATGCGCACATTGACGAGAAGGGCTTAGTCGATCGCGGCCTGTCGAATTACTGGGGTTACAACACGATCGGATTTTTTGCACCGCACGGGTCTTATTCGAGCGCCGGGCAAACGGGAGAACAGGTGAAGGAATTCAAATCGATGGTACGTAGTCTGCACGCTGCCGGTATCGAAGTGATTCTCGATGTTGTGTACAATCACACGGCCGAGGGCAATCATCTTGGGCCCACTTTATGCTTTCGTGGCATCGACAACCCCGCTTATTACCGACTGCATCCGGAGAATCCGCGGTTTTATCTGGATTTCACCGGCACGGGTAACACATTCAATCTGCTGCATCCACGCGTGTTGCAGTTAGTGATCGATAGCCTGCGCTATTGGGTCATGGAAATGCACGTGGACGGTTTTCGCTTCGATCTCGCAAGCACGCTTGTGCGCAACCGGGACGGCGTAAACATGCTGCATCCCTTTCTCCAGGTCGTCCAGCAGGATCCGGTCCTTTCGAATGTGAAACTAATAGCGGAGCCATGGGACGTCGGGGACGGGGGCTATCAAGTTGGAAATTTTCCTTCTCCATGGTCAGAATGGAACGGAAAATATCGGGACGCAGTTCGCGGTTTTTGGAAAGGCGATGAAGGCCGGATCGGCGAGATGGGATATCGGCTTACGGGCAGCCCGGATCTATATCAGCACAATGGGCGGCGACCGTACGCCAGTGTCAATTTTATCACGGCGCACGATGGCTTCACGCTCAACGACCTCGTCAGTTACAACGAAAAACACAATGAAGCGAACGGGGACGGCAACAAAGACGGCGACAATAACAATCTATCGTGGAATTGCGGCGCAGAAGGTCCGACCAACGATCCGCAAATCAATTCGTTGCGCGAGCGCCAACGGCGAAATTTTCTGACTACACTTTTTCTTTCGCAAGGCGTGCCAATGCTTAGCGGTGGCGATGAGTGGGGACG
Source organism: Candidatus Udaeobacter sp. (assembly GCA_036495465.1). Classification (GTDB taxonomy): domain Bacteria; phylum Verrucomicrobiota; class Verrucomicrobiia; order Chthoniobacterales; family UBA10450; genus Udaeobacter. The sequence goes on from DASXMV010000182.1 coordinate 27,195, forward strand.
CTCACAGAATGGCAATAACAATGCTTATTGCCAGGACGATGAAATCAGCTGGTTCAATTGGACGCGCACTGAAAAGCAAAATCAGTTTTTGGAGTTCACACGGAAGCTGATTGGATTTCGCAATGCGCATCCGGTGTTTCACCGGCCGAAATTTTTACAGGGTCGGCGCATACGAGGCTCAGAAATTCGCGACGTCATGTGGTTCAACCCAGGTGGAAATGAGATGAGCGACGAAGAATGGGCTTCGCCATTCGTTCGCTGTGTTGGGATGCTACTGAGCGGCGACACCAGTGATGTACTCAATTTCGAAGGCGAGCCAGTCCGTGACGAAACATTTCTCCTGCTAATCAATGCGCACTACGAACCGATCCCCTTTGTGCTGCCCGGACGGGAGCATCTCGAGTGGCAATTGATTCTCGACACAATGGATGCGAATGGCTTCCTCGCTGAGCCAAAAAAATTCGCATCGGGCGACGATGTCGATCTTGGCGGCCGCGCCTGTTGCTTGCTCCAGCTCGCAAGTGGGACTCAAGCTCAGGCCCGGGAGGAATCGTGGAAGAAACGTCGTGTGGAGTTTCCTCCGTTGAGTGCAGAAGAAGAACGTGCCCGATGGGAGTAGCAGCTTGCAGGGATAAGAAATTCCAGCAACGCAATCTTGTTGCCACGCACGAATTAGTCTATAGAAATGTAGAGAGCATCGCTTTGATGCGTGGCCAATTTTTTGGTCAGTGATTCGTCATGACACCGAGTTCGCTTATCATCGTCACTGATCGAGGCGAGTTAAAAGCATATCGAGTAAATGAGACGCCAACGCGCGGACCAAGCCTGCAACTCGTGCAGGCATTTAACATCACCGACGCTCACGGAAGGCTGGTCGACAAGCTGAGCGACCTGGCCGGGCGGTTTCCCGTGACCGATGGCGCCGGTTCACACCATGGCGGGGGATCGATTGCCGAGCGTACGCACTTGGCAACGGAAACGGACCGGCGCATTCACAAAGAGCTTGCCGATCAAATTACAAAAATTGTCTCCACGAATGGAAAGGCAGGATGGTCGTTCGCTGCGCCAGCGGAAATTCACGGCGCGATTGTTGACCTTTTGCCCGCTGCAGTGCGCGATCGAATCGTCGAACACGTGAAATCGGATTTAGTGAAAGTGGAAACCGCGAAGCTCGTTTCGCGGTTTCGTTCGCTGCAGCAAATGTGACAACATGGTTGAGAACATTTTTGTTCCTCCCAGGCAACGAAGCACATTAATATTGAAATAATCATGCAACTGCCTGTTAAGATCTCGTATCGGGGTCTGGACAAATCTGACCAGATCGACAATCTCATTTTGGATTACGCCGGGCGATTGGAAAAGTTTTGCGACCATATCAACCGTTGTGATGTCGCTATCGAGCAAACTAATCATACACATCAGAAAGGGAATCCGTACCGGTGCCGAATCGATGTGACCGTCGCGCGAGGGCACGAGCTGGTTTCCGACGAAAGGCAGACGGACAACGGTTCACACCAGCCGCTCAATAAGGTGATCCATGACGCGTTCAAAACCATGGAGCGTGAACTGCGTCGTGTAGTGGACAAGCAAAGACGCGACGTTAAGACGCACGCCGACTCGCGTTCGCCGAAGTAGCGTTAGTGGTGGACGCAATTCTGTAATCAGTCAAATAGCATAGACGATATTGCCTGCCTTAGTCGGGCCACTTTGCATTCTGTAAGACCACGCGATACCCATCGATATCTTCGAACGTTCTACCCCGGAGATCCCAATAAGGATTGTACGAAGGCACCTCTCGGAACCGTGCCGATATCATTTGTGCACAGCTTGCCTCCCATTCCGCCCTGTCTGAAACGTAGAAAACTAACAGGTGATCCCACGTCGGCGCCCTCCCGACCTTGTGTCCGCGTCGAGAGGTGAACTCTATATGGTAAGGCTGCTCGGGATGACCGAGTATAACGCCGTCAAAACCGCGATGATCTTCGAAGCGTGCCAGTACGGTGAAGCCGAGGCCTTTCGCGTACATTTCGGCGATCGCCGTCAGATTGTCCGTCGGCCGCGCTACGCGCAACGTGGTACTCGATTTCAAGGGAGCCGCTCGAAATTCTAACAGGTAACTGGAAAAAGATTGCGTGTTTAGGCCGCCGTATATCCACCGTCCACGGTAAAAACTGTGCCAGTACAGTACGACGATTCATCGCTTCCGAGAAACACGGCCAGGTTAGCCACCTCCTCATTGAAACCGTATCGCTGCATCGCAATAGTTGCTTTCACTTTCTGACGCACAGCCGCGGGATTTTCGGGCGACATCTGAGACTCTAGTGACCCCATCATTCGATTGTCGATGGGTCCTGGCGCAATCGCATTAACACGTATAAGACACGCACCCAGCTCGAGCGCTGCTGTTTTGACCAGGCCGCATACCGCGTGTTTGCTCGCGCTGTAAGCGGCGAGACCGGGATAACCAATCAGGCCAGCGACCGAAGTTGTGGCGATGATCGAACCCTGTCCTCGTTTCTTCATAGGCTCGACGCAATGTTTCATCGCAAGCCAGACACCGAGGACATTGGTTCGCAGGACTTGCTCGAAGTCCGATACACCAATTGTCTCGAACGGCCCTATCCGGCCTTCGGTGCCGGCGTTGGCGAATAAGATATCAACGCCGCCGAAAGTTTCGATGGTCGCCGCGACGGCTGCCGCTGTTGCCTTTTCATCGGTCGCGTCGGCAAGAGAAAAAGCCACAGCTTTCTTGGTTGCCAGGCCATCGCGTGCGGCCCTTAATTTATCGGCCGAGCGATCTACCAACATGACGTTCGCGCCCTCCTGCAGGAAAAGCCTTACTGTAGCTTCACCGATCCCGCCGGTTGCACCGGTAATGATTGCAACTTTATCCTCCAGTCTCCTTCGACTCGTCGAGCTTCGTCTCTTCTGTCCGGATGGTTTGTCAGGCTTGTGAAGTGCGGGCGCAGGCATCGTACGCGAGGATCGTGGCTCTGAATACAATTATACGGCAAGCGTCATCTGCGGATTGGGAAAAGGGCTTCCATACCAGGCGATTTAGTTCCGGCAAGATAAACGTAGCCGGTAAATCGCGGATAGTTGTCGGGATCAGATTGCCAGCGGTAGGTGACATCGTAATCCTTGCCGTCGAAACGAAAATGCATTTTTAACACTGGAATACGATCGGCGCCCGCGACCGTATCGAATCGCGCCACGCATTTGTCGGTCTTACCATCGATGGCTCGCGCGACTTGCAGAACTCCGTTGTCGTCTCGAAACGTGACATGTCCGGTGTAAGTCGCAGTAGAATCCGGCTTGCGTCCGATGAGCTCATATTCTCCTGCCATGTAGCCACGCAAAGATTTTTGGTCGAGTGGCTCGCGATCGTTTGCAGCGCTTGCGTGCGTCACGAATAACAATATCGCCAAAGGGAGAGTCATCCTTGCGATCTTCGTCGTCCGGCCAAGTGCGGTCTCAAGATTTTTCTCATCGTAATAATTCATCGCCCCGCAGCAATTGAGAATTGGAAGCCACATAAACCAAAAACTTACACCGAAGTGTTATCGCCTTGAGGTGAAGGGGATACAACTCCTTTCCACTTTACGCATGAGGACCGGTTTACCTCGGGGTGCCGTGTGCGTAAGTTTCCCGTATGTCGATTTCCGAAGAGCAAGTGACGAACGCCTTGAAGTCCGTGAAATATCCCGGGTTTACTCGAGATATTGTCTCATTCGGGATCGTGAAATCGATCCAGATAGACAATAGCGACGTGAAGGTACAGCTCGCGCTTGCTACGAACGATCCCAATGTTCCAGCAACGATCAAGAACGATGCCGAAAAGGCGTTACAAACGATCGGTGTTCGGCATCCAAGAGTTTTGATTGATATTCATGCGCCACCAGCAGGGACTGGCACCGGCGTCGGCGCAACGCGAATTCCAGGAATCAAGCATGTGCTTGCAATCGCGAGCGGCAAAGGCGGCGTGGGCAAGTCGACTGTGGCAGCAAACCTGGCGGTCGCGCTGGAACAAACCGGGGCACGGGTCGGTTTATGCGATTGCGACATTTATGGGCCAAGCATTTCACTGATGTTCGGCACACGAGAGCGGCCTATGGCTACTGAAGAAAATAAGATCGTCCCGATCGAACAATATGGCTTGCGCCTCATGTCGATGGGGTTTCTTCTCGACGACGCTTCGCCGGCGATTTTGCGTGGGCCAATGGTCACGCGCTATACGCAACAATTTTTGCGGCAGGTTGAATGGGGCGAACTGGATTATCTCGTGCTCGATTTGCCTCCCGGAACCGGCGACATCCAACTCACCATTGTCCAGACCGTCGCACTTTCCGGCGCGATCGTTGTTACTACGCCCCAGGAGGTTGCCCTGATCGACGCTCGCAAAGCGGCCACCATGTTCGAAAAGGTCAACGTGCCGGTGCTCGGGTTGATTGAAAACATGAGCTACTTCACTTCTCCCTCCGACGGTAAACGGTACAACATTTTTGGAAGCGGCGGTGGCGAACGAGAAGCGAAGCGACTTCAAGTCCCGTTGCTAGGTCAGATTCCAATTGATATCGCTACCCGCGAGTCGGGCGATCGCGGGATGCCAATCGTCGGAGAAGATCGAGACTCCGCGGTGGCGTCAGAATTCAAAAAAATCGCCGGACACTTTCGCAAGACACTGCCATAGTGAGAGGCCCGCGCGAATAAGGTTAAATAAACAATGCTGTTCTTTCGTCGAATTCAATTGGCTCGATTTTGTTGACTCCTGCCAATTTTTATGAAAGACAATCCTGAGATGCCTTCTTCAGAAGAGGATCAATCTCAATTTCTTAAGAATTCGGTATTGTACAAGGAGTTTCTCGCCGAGCGTGCGGAAATCTTAAAACACAAGTGGATCGAAAGCGAAAAAGCCGGAAGAGATATCGGCTTTGAAAAGGCCTTACTGGATTGGATCGTGAGATACCGCTCCAACTGGCGAGATCGACGAAGAAAGGAGGCGCGCACCGAAAAGTCCGCCTCCTAATTTCTTTGTTCCTTTAATGCGATCCGGCGAGGTCGCTAAGGAGACACATGAGCCAAACAAAACACACGAGATCTGATGCCGCGGTCCCCATCATGGACGCGGAAGCAATTCGTCGAGCGCTTCAACGTATCGCGCACGAGATCATTGAGCGAAACCCGCGTCTCGCAGACGTAGTGCTGGCTGGAATTCCGTCGCGAGGCGTGGAGATCGCCCAGCGCATCGCCGCTTTTATTTATGAGTTCCAGAAGATCCGCGTCGAAACGGGTGTAATCGACGTGGCGATGCACCGCGATGATGTGGGAACACGCGCTGAATTGCCCATGGTGCGCGAATCAAAGCTTCCTCTTCCCCTGGAGGAACGCACGGTCATCGTGGTTGACGACGTTTTTTATACCGGCCGCACTGTTCGCGCTGCCATGGACGCAATCAATTCATTCGGACGGCCTGCTCGGATTCAGCTCGCGGTCCTGATCGACCGCGGCCATCGCGAGCTGCCTATCCGCCCGGATTACGTTGGCAAGAACCTGCCGACCTCGGGTACTGAAAAGATCCGATTACAACTTAAAGAAACAGACGGTGAGCCGGACGCCGTCCGATTGGGAAAACAATGAGGACGAGGAAGGCATTTCAGGAGAGCGCATGACTACGCGCTGGAAACGAAAAGATTTGCTTGGTCTGCGCCAATTATCGGCAGACGAAATCAATTTTATTCTCGAAACGACCGATGCATTCAAACAGGTTGGTACTCGAGAGATCAAGAAGGTGCCCGCCCTGCGTGGAAAGACGCTGGTGAATTTCTTCGTCGAACCAAGCACGCGGACACGCACATCTTTCGAGTTGGCCGCGCTTCGATTGAGCGCGGACGTGATCAATATCTCAGCAACAACTTCCAGCCTGACCAAAGGCGAAACGCTCAAAGACACGGCACGTAACCTTGAGGCACTCCACGCAGACATTCTGGTACTTCGACATAGCTCTGCTGGTGCGCCCCAATTTCTGGCAAATTGCCTTAAAGCGAGCGTGATCAACGCCGGCGACGGCGCACACGAGCACCCAACGCAGGCACTTCTTGATCTTTACACAATCCGCGAACGCAGAGGAAAAATCGCAGGCCTTCGCGTGGCGATCGTTGGGGACATTTTGTTCAGTCGCGTGGCACGCTCCAACATTTTCGGTCTGCTAAAGCTCGGTGCGCATGTCACATTGGTCGGCCCGAGCACATTGGTTCCGCGGGAATTTGAAAAACTCGGCGTTGAGGTCTCGCACAAGATCGAGGATGTGCTCTCAAAAGCAGACGTCGTAAACCTGCTGCGTATCCAGCATGAACGTCAACGCAGAGAATATTTTCCCGGCACCGGAGAATACATTCGCTTGTTCGGCCTGACTAAAGAGCGCGCAAAGCTTTTGAAGCCGGAGTGCTTAATCATGCATCCAGGCCCCATCAATCGCGGCGTCGAAATCGACAGCGCGGTCGCGGACGGAGTGCACAGCGTCATTCTCGATCAGGTCACCAATGGCCTGGCCGTGCGCATGGCTGTTCTCTACCTCTGTGGAGGGGTTTCGGCGTGAGCACGACGATTATTCGACGCGGTCGTGTGATCGACCCCGCGAACAAGCGGGACGAAATTGCAGATCTTTTGATCGTTGATGGACAGATTGCAGAGCAATCCGCAATCCGCGGTTCGGAATCAGAAATCGAAGAAATCGACGCGAAAGGTTTAATCGTTGCGCCTGGTTTGATCGATATGCATGTGCACCTGCGCGAGCCTGGTTTCGCGCACAAGGAAACAATCGAATCGGGCGCCCTCGCCGCTGCGGCTGGCGGTTTCACAACCGTTGTTTGCATGCCAAATACTTCGCCGACTGCGGATAACCCAAGCACAATTGCATGGATCAAAGACCGCGCGGCAAAGGTGGCATGCGTGAACGTTGTGCCGGCCGGTGCAATTTCAAAGAACCTCGCTGGCGAAGAGCTCGCACCGATCGGATCCCTAGCAAAGGCAGGTGTGGTGGCTATTACGGATGATGGTCATTGTGTCCAAAGCCACGAAGTGATGCGACGCGCGGTCGAGTATGCCCGGATGGTCGGTGTGGCTGTGCTCGACCATTGTCAGGATTACAATCTGGTCGGTGCCGGTGTTGCACACGAGGGTTACTGGAGCACCCTGCTTGGTTTACCGGGCTGGCCTGCTGCGGGCGAAGAAGCGATCGTGATGCGCAACATCCTGCTCGCGCAACTTTGCGATCATCCTGTTCACTGCCAGCATGTCACCACGGCTGGCAGCGTTCGATTGCTTCGTGAGGCGCGGGCACGCGGCGTAAAAATAACCGGCGAGGTTTGCCCGCATCATATCGCGTTAACCGACGAAGCGATCCAGGATTTTGACACAAACTACAAAATGAATCCTCCCTTGCGTTCGCAAACGGACATCGATGCACTGCTTGAGGGCATCGCCGACGGGACATTATCAATTTTGTGCTCCGATCACGCGCCACACGCGGATTTCGAAAAGGAAGTTGAGTTCGACGTCGCGCCATTCGGTATCATTGGATTGGAAACCGAACTCGGCCTTTTCATCGATCTACTCGTGCATAAACACCGCAAAATCGACATCGTGCGCTTGATTGAGATGTTCACCATCGAGCCGGCGCGCTTGCTGAAGCTGGAAACCGGTACGCTCTCGCCCGGCGCGCGCGCCGATCTCACCCTGATCGATCCGGATTTAAAATGGACTGTTGACGTCAATCAATTTCAGTCGGCCGCTCGGAATTCGCCGTTTAATGGCTGGAAACTCAAAGGGCGCGCGGTGCGAACGATTGTCAGCGGGAAAACCGTCTGGCGTTGTAGCCGCAATTGATAGTCGCAGGGGACATTCGCGAAACCGGCTACAAATCAACCCGCTGCGAACCCGCCATGAATGTAGTTTTCCAAATGAGCTATTGCGGCCTGCTGGCAGGAAATTACATGTTTGACGAGGTCACCGATCGAAATCACTCCAACCACCCGGTCGCCTTCGACCACAGGGAGATGGCGAATATGTTTGTCGGTCATCAGCCGCAGACATTTTTCCACCGGTTCGCGCGAATGGGTAACAGTCAGATTCGTTGACATGATCTCGGAAACTTTTGTTTCCCGGGAACGTCTGCCGCGAAGAAAAATCTTACGCGTATAATCGCGCTCAGAAATGATTCCGTTCAATCGATCCCCATCCATTACCAACAACGCGCCGACATTTTTTTCGTCCATCATTTGGATCGCCTCAGAAACCGTTGCCCCCGACGGAATGGAAAAAACATCTTTGCTTTTTTGGCTGAGAATCGCCCCGATGCTTCCGCTGACGTCCATATCCAGAAAAATTGAGCTGCTAACCAGCAACAAAACTAACATAAGGCAACACCCGTTAACGAAGCAAAACAAATAAACACGTAATGACCGGTGGTGAGCCTCTATGGAGACGTGGATTGATATGTGCGCGGAGCCAGCTTGGGAGGGCGTTTTCCATTAACAATTGCGCCTGCCACGGGGATGTATGGAAGTTCCTGCCGATCTGCGGCGCAGCGCAACATTAATCCGCCACGGCTCATGTCGCCGCGCCCGACGAAGTCAGCAGGAAATCGGAGCTGGTCGCCAAAACTGTCCAGCAAAACGCTGATATATTTTCCTGTCGCAATGCTGCCGAGGAGAATGACCTCACTTCGAGGGGGCATCTTCTTTGCAAGAACAAGCGCGTCTCGCTCGATGGGCATTCGATAACGCGGATCGTCACCATGAATATCAACCGTGGCAAATTCACGAAGGTCGTCGAGACGAATGCGCGTTGCGGCATCCACGAGACCTTGAGTGGGCGTGATCACAAACACACCGGGTATTCCCAGTGCGGGGCGCGCAAATACCGTCGAGTACGCGATCTTGCCGCGAAAATACAGGCCGCTGAGAAACGTAAATACCTCTGCAATCGGCGCACCGCGGCCGCGGCGCAATTTTTGCGCGAGTTCGAATTCCGCCCGGTCACTCATAATCATTCGCGCCCGTTGCCCGCC
>DASXMV010000183.1:0-9216 GCA_036495465.1 Candidatus Udaeobacter sp.
TGCTACTCCTTTTCGCGCTCAAACTTTTCGCTACTTCGCTCACCCTGGGCTCCGGTGCATCGGGCGGCGTTTTTTCTCCCGCACTTTTCCTCGGCGCGACGTTGGGCGGCGCCTATGGCGTTTTCCTGCAGCATATTTTTCCCGGCATCACGATCAGCCCGGCTGCCTTCGCCGTGGTCGGAATGGCGGGCATCGTCGGTGGAACCACTGGCGCGGCAATCACGGCCATCGTGATGATTTTTGAAATGACGCTCGACTACGGGGTCATTGTGCCGATGACGACCACGGTCGCGATCGCCTACGGTGTACGAAAAATGATTTCCAACGAAAGCATCTACACTCTGAAACTCACGCGCCGCGGTCATCACATGCCGAGCGCGATGCAGGCAAACATCCAGTATATGAAGCCAGCCCGCGAGTTGAACCATGCCGGCATCGTTAGGCTACCCGCCGACATGACTTTGCCGGAACTGGCGATTATCCTCCCTTCTTATCCCGCGGGCGCCTGTTTTGTCGCCATGGAGGAGCAAAAAATCGCCGGCGTCATCACCATCAACGACGCCTTGCAAGCGGTCCGTCGCCCGCGGCAGGAGACCACCATCGCAGAGATCGTGTCCCAGAATTACGCTGTGATCAGCGCCGACACATCCGTCTTCGAGATCTTAACCAAGATAAGGCTCGACGGCACCGAGGTCTTCCTCCTGGCGCCCGGCCAGCACGAGAATGCCGCCGACGGTTTGCAGCGCTGGATTTCGAAAGAGTCGATCGCGGAATCCTTGATCGATGCGATCGAACTATTTTCTGAATAGATCAACGAGGCTACAAAAGGGCGGTGGCGGAGCGGAACGCGCTAGCAGCGAATGCAACCAGTTTTCCACAATCGACATTGTAGAGACTTTTCGTGAAGCGAAAATCAGTTCTCATCTCAGGGACGGGCATTGCTGGCCCCGCGCTGGCTTACTGGATGCTGTATCGGGGATTTGAACCGACTCTCATTGAGCAGCGCAGTTTCGGGAAGGCTGTTACATGATCGATTTCTGGGGCGTTGGATTCGATGTAGCTGAGGTTCGTGACCAATTCGAATTGCCTGACTATTCAGGCTAAGGAGGTGTTCCTTCAAGGACGACGCAGGCCACGGCATGATGCTCGGTATGGCTAAGCGTGATGAACGCGGCAGCGACTCCGCGACGTGTGGCTAGTTCTTTAGCTGAACCGGATAAAAGGAGAAATGGCTCGCCGCTCGGCTTTTTCTGAACATCGATATCACGCCATCCCATCGCTTTGCCGATGCCGGTGCCGAATGCCTTCGAGACAGCTTCCTTGGCTGCAAAACGAGCGGCCAAATGGCGCGCCGGGAATTTCATCGACATCGAATATTCGATCTCGCCGTCTGTAAAAACACGGTGGAGAAAACGTTCGCCAAATCGATCGATGGAGTGCTGGATGCGCGCGCACTCGACAAGATCGACTCCGGTACCAATCACACTCATCTGAGAATTGTAGGGCGTTTGACTCGTTCGCTCCCACTCGCTCGGTCTCGCGACCTGCCCGTCCGTGTCGCTCGGCTCCCGCCGGCTCCATTCTGTGAAACGCCTGCGGTTGGCGTCTGACACAGACGCCCTACAAAGGTCGACGTCGCCACATTCATCCACGATACTTTCCCATCGCAGCGAGCATTTCCTTGACGGCAGTATCGAGTCCGACCCAAAGCGCGCGCGATATGATGGCGTGACCGATATTAAGTTCTGTTAACCCTTCAATCTGGTTAATCAGCGCGATATTTTTGTAGTTGATCCCATGGCCGGCGTTGACCTGGAGTTTTGACTCTGATGCAGCGCGCGCCCCTGCCTTTAATTGTTCCAGCTCTTCCTTCTGGATCTTCTCTGTATACGCGTTGGCCAATTTTCCGGTGTGCAGCTCAACCATTTCAACCCCTAGCTCCACTGCGGCATCGACTTGTTCCAGAGTGGGATCGATGAACAAGCTGACTCGAATGCCGGAGGTTTGAAGCCGCTTTACTGTCGGCTCTAAAGTTTTGCGATTTGCTAAGACATCCAGGCCGCCTTCGGTGGTGATTTCCTCTCGCTTCTCCGGAACAAGGCAGACTTCATCGGGCAGGATACGCAGCGCAACATCGACAATCTCGGGCGTGTTGCCCATTTCGAGGTTCAGTTTTGTCAGAATGTTTTCTCGTAACCGCTCTATATCCCGATCCTGAATATGGCGTCGGTCGCTGCGCAAATGTGCGACGATCCCCTCTGCGCCCGCACGTTCGCACATTCGGGCGGCGACGATGAGATCTGGCTCCGCATTTTTGGATTCCGGCATCGTGGCATACCGCGCCTGACGCAGCGTGGCTACGTGATCGACGTTAACTCCCAGGCGCAGACTGCTCATTTGACTCGAAAGATTTCGCGAATTGATCGCGCCAAATAGGGCTCAGTCAGTCAGCCTGAGCAAGTCCAGAAACAAATAAAGTCGAGGTTTTCTTTGCGGCGTTTGCTCAAACGTTGATGCAAAGACACTTTCCGCAACGACTTTTATGCCATAGGTTTTAGTGATCGGCGGGGCTTGGGGTATTGGGAGCTTGGTTCGTGGACTGTTCGTCGGTCGTTTCTGCCTTCGTTTTCTTCAACGCGCTTTTAGATTTTTGATGAGATGTCCGGGTGGTCTCTTTGGTTTTCTGACCTACCGTTTGAGCCGTCTCCTTCGTTTTTTCGCCGACAGTTTGCGCGGTTTCTTTCGTTTTCTTGCCGACAGTCTTTGCGGTCTCCTTTGTTTTCTCGCCGATTGTTTCAACAGCGTCCTTGGTTTTTTTGCCAGCTGTCTCAAGGCCGTCCTTAACTGTTTCTCCTGCTTTTTTTGCGCCGTGCTTTACATCTTGTACCGCGCCTTCCTGGCCGAACGCAGCGAGAGCTGCGGCGGTCGCCAGGCTAATCGTAAGAATCGTTATTTTCATCACTGACTCCTTTCATTTGCCATCCCTGTAAAAAGAAACGGATGTGACAACCTCATCGCGTGCACTTTGCGGCGTGAAGACCTCTTTACCCCGACAATCCTGGGCGAGATCTTTTGCAGCACATTCGCTGATAAATCGATGCGAGTTTTCCCAGCGGCACTCCGAACGTATAAAGCGCTGCGATCAACCCGTAGGCCAGGCTCAAACGAACAGGCCCGATGGTTTCGTAACGACGTGAGCTCAGTATCATTCGTTTAGGGCTGCAAACCATGCGGCCGCTGCGTTGGAGTCGGCGAAAAAATTCCACGTCTTCCATCAGCGGCACTTCTGGAAATCCACCAGCCTCAACGAAGACTGTTCGCCTGCAGAATATCCCGTGATCCCCGCATCGCATTCGAAACAATATCCCGGCATAATGCGCGAACGAGTCGGTTAACCGATACACAATCGGCGATGGGAGACGAATCCGAAAAAATCCGCCGGCGACATTTGGATCCTCCATAATGCGCTCGATCTCAGACAAACAGCCCAACGGAATTTCTGCGTCAACATGGAGAAACCAAAGAACATGCCCGTGTGCAGTACGCGCCCCAGCATTCATTTGAATCGCCCGATTGCGCTTGGCCACGAGAAGTTGATCACAGAGACCACGCGCGAGTTCAGCTGTTCCATCGTAACTTTCCCCGTCTGCCACAATGATCTCTGCTTCTGCTGCCCGCTCGCGCAAACGCTGAAGGAATCGCTGTATCAGTGGTGCCTCATTAAAGACTGGAACAATGATCGAGATCTTCATTCAAGACTTCGAAAGGACGCTCCTTGGATTAAGATGAAGCCACTCGTTCCCGTCGCAACGGCTTGTACGACCGACAAAACTTATTTTATGGTGCGTCCCACACCGGCGTGACCTATCAATCGGCATCTCTTTGTTGATAGCGAATGATTATTCCGCAAGGGCATTCACGCTCCGCGATCCACGATCGGGAACGTGGCCGTCCGGCAATCGCCATTCGCGTTGTTTGCCGAATGGCAGCTTTAAGAGTTTGCCCAGCGTCAACTCCCGCTCGTCGCGATAAGCAGCGACGCCGATTGTGATCGCATCTTGCGGAATGTCGCGGCGCAGAGTCCGGTGAAGTTTGTCCCACCAGCAAAAGATCGTGCCCCAATTGGAGTTGGTTTCTCGCTGAACGATGGAGTGATGAATGCCATGCATGCGCGGTGTCACGATCACCCAATTGAGGATGCGCTCAATCCCGATCGGTAACCTCCAGTTCGAATGGTGAAAGCAAGCCGCGGCTTCGAAGACAACGAAGAAGACGATAAAGGTTAACGGCGCGATGCCGAAGACGAGCAATACAAGAGAAAGAAAACCAATGGAGAAAAAGATTTCGCCGAAGTGGAAACGCGCAGCCGTGGTGACATCCATATCGAGGTCCGTGTGATGGACATTATGAAACCGCCAGAAGAACGGAAGCATGTGATTAGCCCAATGCCACCACCAGTAGGCGTAATCGAGCAGAACAAATCCAGGGATACCTGCAATCCACCCCTGGAGGCCAAGCCAGTTCAATAAACCAACGTGTCGATGTTGCGCCCAAACGGCCACGGCGAACGGAACTGGCAAGATCGCCAGGCGCACAATGACAAAGCCCGGAATCGAAAGAACGTAGTTACGGATCAATCGGCGCAACAGGCTGAAGTGTTGCCGCCGCAAGGGAAAACGCCACTGAAGCAAGAGGAGAATCGCAACGAAAGCGGCGAGAACAGGGTTTCCAATAGAATCAAGCAGCGGAGAAAGTTTCATTGGATAAACGGACTGCTCTCAAAACGTGTCTCTTGAACTACCACTACGATGCCCCAGACTGCTATTGGAATGCTAAACCGATTTGCCGAGCGACTCGCCGCGGGCGGTGTGCAGCTACATCGCGCGCGTCCTGAAATTCTCCAGATAAACGTAGGCAAACTCTGCAATCTCACCTGTGTGCATTGCCACGTGAACGCCGGGCCAAGGCGCAAGGAAATCATGACCCGTGGGACCATTGATCGGATCATTGATTGGCTTGAAAGGACTTCTATTCCGACGGTCGATCTCACAGGCGGAGCTCCCGAAATGATTCCGCATTTCCGTTATTTCATCGACAGAGTCAAAGAAGTGGAACCGGTTCGGCATGTTATTGATCGGTGTAATCTTACGGTTTTACTCGAGCCCGGTTATGACGATCTCGGGGCGTTTCTTGCGTCAAAAAAGGTCGAGATTATCGCGTCGATGCCATGCTACTCAGCGGACAACGTGAACGTTCAACGCGGTGAAGGCGTGTTTGAAGGAAGCATCGCTGCGTTACGACGGCTGAACTCGTTAGGGTATGGGATCGACCCCGAGCTGCCATTGCATCTCGTTTATAATCCTGTCGGCGCATTTTTGCCGCCATTGCAGAACCAACTTGAGGCCGATTACAAGCGCGAACTCAAAACGCATTTCGGAATCATATTCAACAGGCTCTATGCGCTGGCAAATCTTCCAATCGGCCGCTTTGCAAGCTATTTGCGTCATAGTGACAATCTGGCGGAGTACATGCAACTGCTCATCCACGCCTTTAATCCGTTAACCGTTGACGGCCTGATGTGTCGTAACACGATTAGCGTCGGATGGCGCGGTGAAGTTTATGATTGTGATTTCAATCAACAGCTGGGAATGCAATGGACTGCCGATAGCAAGCCGCTTTTTCTATGGGATATCGATCCGAACGCATTGGAAAATCGCAAGATCATGACGGGCGATCATTGCTTCGGTTGCACTGCGGGCGCGGTCTCCAGCTGTGGCGGCGCAATCAGTTCGCTATCCTGACACAGTGCTGTTCAAGCGAGCGGGCGCGTCGCAGAGGAGGCCGGTAGCAAGCGGCCCAGGCCGAACTCAGCGTGGATCAATCGCGCAGTGCGATCCGCGTCGTTTTCACCAACGATGACTGCAATCTTGGTATCTGAGGTGGAAACCAACCGGATATTAATGCCATTTTTCCCCAGGCATTCGAACATTCGCGCAGCTACTTCCCGAGCGCGATCGCATTCCGAGGTGTTCTTATCTTAGTCAGAGCGGCGTAGATACTGGCGGCGAGGCCGAGCGTCCTGTAAATACGGCTATCAAGAGTAAAGCGTAAGTGACAGCGCGCAGCACTGACCACACCATCGAAATGCCTGCCATTACAGACGCACCCTCGATTGCCGTGTGGCTGATATGACTAACCCAATCCTGCACAACGGTCTGAGCAACTGGAATGGCAAAACAAAGAACTGCAGCGAGTCCGAACCCAAGAAGCGCCCACAACGAGGCCTTGGAGGCCTCCTTCCATCTCGCGAGAATAACAACACCAGCCACAAAACAAACGAGCAGCGTAGGCAACTGTATCGCGAACATTGAGAGTAACAGTTTAATCTCGCCCATGTTATTCATAAAATGATTGATTTGCACTCTGCTGCCTAACGAGATGGAGATAAGCGACGGCAGGGCGTCGTGGCAAACACGATGAGGTTGCATCGTAACGGGGCCGTTGGCTTCATCGAATGGTTAGGCCTTGGGGAACAGGAGCGATCGGGAAACCCTCGTGCGTCTTGCGAAGAATCGCGCCAGTAGGCGACAATGGATATATTCTGTGATCTGGCAAAAAGACATAAGAGTGATTCTGCCTGCCTTTATGTAGCGTCGCCTCGGCGCCAAAAGATAATGGAAATTTGTAATACAAGATTCGATCAGTTGTGCGAAGCGAAAAACCGACGGTCGAAAGGCCACCAAGAAAGGTTAGGGATGTGCGAGGAGCGATCGTATAGACCTCCCTGGAATACTTCAGATCGCGCTTAATTTCGATCGGGTGCTCGGTGTCATTGCGTATCGTTGTGTAGTAGGCGACGGAGAAAGCATCGGCTGCTGGAACTGCAAATAAGCCCATGCTGACTAAAACGACGCTAATGGTTAAAGCGCGCATGGGGCCTAACGAGGATTCGACCAATTTCTAGACCTCTCAAGAGAAACACCCAGTTTATGGACCTAATCCAACCGGTTTTTGGGAAGAAGCCCGAAAAATGCGGACTCATTGGAAATTCCTTCTAGGGCCAACTGTAACCTAGTGCGAGCGCAAAATCTGATTGGATTCAAAGATCACGATGTTGAGCTGATCGCCTATTGCGGTAACCGATCAAGCGAGCGGCCGCGTCGCAGAGGCAGCGGGGAACAGTCGCGCCAGGCCGAACTCAGCGTGGATCAATTGCGCAGCGCGATCTGCGTCTCCTTCATCGACGATGACCGCAATCTTGATCTCCGAGGTGGAAACCAACTGGATGTTGATCCCGTTTTTTCCCAGGCATTCGAACATTCGCGCGGCTACTCCGGAGTGCGATCGCATTCCGATCCCGACTACGCTTAACTTGGCTACGCCTGAAGTGGTATTCAACCGCTTCGCGCCTATCTGACCGATCACTGGCATAAGGATGGTCCGCGCGTTCTCCAGTTCGTCTTCATGAATCGTGAACGAAATGTCCGTGGTCTCCTCGATCGACGCGTTTTGCACAATCATGTCAACGATGATGTGTGCTGCAGCGATATTCGAAAAAATCCGGGCAGCCATCCCAGGTTCATCACGCACTCCTGCAATACTCAGTTTAGCCTGGTGTCGATCGAGACTGATACCACGGACCAACACGTCTTCCATGCTGGGAGTTTCTTCTTTGGCCATGGTCCCGCGTTTCCTGGTAAAACTTGAGCGCACTTCGAATTCAACGCCGAATTTCTTAGCGAACTCCACCGCACGCGATTGCATCACTTTGGCGCCACTGCCGGCCATCTCCAGCATCTCGTCGTAGGCAATCTCACTAACTTTCTTCGCGTCGAGCACTACGCGGGGATCGCAGGTGAATACGCCATCGACATCCGTAAAAATCTGGCAGGTGTCCGCATTCAGCGCGCCAGCCAGAGCAATCGCCGTCAGGTCTCCGGCGCCTCGGCCAAGGGTAGTTGTTTCGCCTTCGGGTGTTTGCCCCTGAAAGCCGGCGACGATTACGATGTAATCCTCCGACAGCATTTCATGAATCTGCCTCGGACTAACATTGGCGATGCGCGCCCTGGTATGATGCGGGTCGGTTAGAATTCCCGCTGCGGCCCCCGTTAGCGAGATGGCTTCGCCGCCGAGTGCGTTGACGGCCATGGCTATTAAAGCGGTTGAGGCCTGTTCGCCGGTAGCGAGCAGTAAATCGAGTTCGCGCTCTGTCGGATGCGGCGAGACCGCTTTTGCAAGTTTAATCAACTGATCGGTTACTCCCGCCATTGCTGAAATAACGGCAACAACCCGGCAGCCTTTCCGCTGTGTCTCGAGAATTCGACGCGCGACCTTGGTAATCCGCTCAGGACTCCCAACGGATGTGCCCCCATATTTTTGAACGATTAGCTGCATGCCTAAATAGATTACGGAACAGCAAAGCGAAGTTCCAAAACAAACATCGGCGCTAAGTATCGCAGTTAGTGCTCATACGATAAGAGCGCTTAAATCCCAATTGCACGCTTCACACCTTCCGCCGTTGCCGGAACAGGTTTTAATTTTTTCATCTGCTGGATGATTACATCCGGGTCCTTAAATCCATGTCCCGTGACGGTGCAAATAATCCGGCTCCCTTCCGGAATTTTCTGAATTGAATACGCTGCTTCTTTCGAGTCGCAGCATTTGAAAAGCCCGGCGATAGACGCCGCGCTTGCCGGTTCGACGAAAATTCCCTCCTGCTGCGCCAGCCATGTCTGGGCCGCAAGAAGTTCTTGATCGGTGACGATATCAATTGCGCCATGTGATTCGGTGATCGCAGCGCAGGCCTGTTTCCAACTTGCCGGATTGCCAATGCGGATTGCCGACGCCACGGTTTCCGGTTTTTCGACGATGCGATCATGAAAAATTGGAGCAGCGCCGGCGGCTTGAAAGCCAATCATCGCGGGCAACTTCGTCGATAGCCCGCGTGCCTGATATTCTCGATAGCCGGCCCAGTACGCGGTGATGTTTCCCGCGTTACCAACGGGCAGCAGATGAAAATCAGGTGCGTCGCCGAGAACATCGACAATCTCGAACGCGGCGGTCTTTTGTCCCGCAATCCGATCCGGATTGATCGAATTTACGATGGCAAAATCGCCGCGCTCGCCAAGATCGCGCACAAGGCGCAACGCATCATCGAAATTGCCATCGATTGCGACGATCTTTGCTCCGTATGCGAACGCTTGCAGCAATTTTCCC
>DASXMV010000184.1:0-3441 GCA_036495465.1 Candidatus Udaeobacter sp.
GCTCGAAGCCTGCGGCTATGGCCGCATCGATCCCACGAAGAACTTGTTCATGAAAATCGCGACCAGTAATTTGCGAATAGACTGCTCGATCCAATGTATCGAAAGAAATATTAAGCGATTCCACACCTGCGGCGCGCAAGACGTCTGCAATTGTTTGGCGCGGCGCGATTTCCCGCGAGAGTAGTGTCCCGTTGGTGGACAGACCTATGCTTTTGATGCCAGGGATTTCAGGTATTCGCTTCATGAAATCGATCACATCACGTCGCGTCAGTGGTTCGCCACCCGTAATTCGCACCTTCGAGACACCCAGCTCTGCCGCGATCCGCATAAGGCGCAACGTTTCTTCGAAGGTCAGGATTTCATCGCGCGGCACCCACTCCTGCAATTCCTGCGGCATGCAATACGTACAACGCTCATTGCAACGATCGGTAATCGAGACGCGCAGATACGAAATGCGATGGCCGAAGCGATCTTCCATGTATGGGAACGTTACGGCAGGGCGATATTGAATCAAGAAACCGCTCAGGTTGACGCGCAATTGTATGACGCTATGATTTCGCTGCACTTATGAGGCGTCACCTTTTGCCTGGCGCATCGGCACTCGGCATCGCGGCCGGAGTTTTGGTTTTCACCAGCTGCTCAACTCCACAGACACGAATTTCCGATCGTCCCGATCTTTACCAAAGTCTTTCGGCCCGTGATCAGGCACTGGTAAGCCAGGGACAGTTACGCTCCGGAATGTCACGAAGCGCGGCCTGGCTGGCATGGGGTTCACCTGATCAAAAAGTTGTAGGCAACATGGCCGGTACGCCGACGGAAACGTGGATCTACATTTATTACGCGACTTACCCCTATTATCCGTATTACGGCCCTGGGCCCTGGGGTCCGTGGGGTGCTAATGATTCCAATCAAAATTATAGCTTGGCATATACCAGGGTTGGCGCAGCGGGAGGAAGAGCTGGGGTAGCGGTCGCGGGCGGGAGCGCACATAACCACGGAGGCCGAACATTCGTGTTTTTTGGCAGCCCATTCTACGACCCATTCTATTGGTCCTACATCCCAGCGAGCATTCCTTACCCCTGGAAAGTTGTCACTTTCGTTAACGGTAGGGTTATGTCCTTCCAATATCTGACAGGCTACTAAGAGGAATAATGAGTCTGGAACATTCGATCTTCGGGAAAACGCAGGGTTAACCATGTCTTACCAAACCTTTCGAAGTGTTATGGAGATCGCCGGGGACAGGTGGAAACTGAAACGCTTCGCGACAGTCGCGATAGCAGCAGCCGCGCTGTTTTTTACGAGCTGTGCAACACCAGGAGCACGTATTTCGCAACATCCAGAGACGTACCAGCGTCTCTCCCCACGCGATCAGGCACTGGTTAGTCAGGGGCAGATTCGCCGCGGTATGAGTCCGGACGCGGTTTGGCTGGCCTGGGGCACACCAGAGCAAAAGATACCCGGCCCGATTCGCGGTTCCGAGACCTGGGTGTACATTCGTTACGACACGCCTTTTCCAAGCTATGGCGCGCCCTATTATTACGGACCATTCGATTGGTCATATATCCCGCCGAAATTCCCGTATCCATCGAGAGGGGTTACCTTCTCGGACGGCAAAGTCGTTTTCTTCCGATATCTGCCGTCACCGCCGCCATAAGCGACTGAACAATTTCGTTCGCATTCCGCCACGAAAGGAATCACTGTAGCGCGACGCCGCAGCAATGGCTTACCGCTCATTCCGCAGTTTTCTCGACGCCCTTGATGAAGCGGGCGAACTAAAACGCATCGCGATTCCTGTCGACACCAATCTGCTTATTGCGGAATGGGCCGACCGCGAGATGAAATCGCCAGGGGGCGGGAAGGCGCTTTTGTTTGAGCAGCCAATAGTCGATGGAAAGCAATCTGAATTCCCTGTGGCAATCAACACAATGGGATCGCCTCGCCGCATGGCACTCGCCCTTCAGGTTGGGGACATCCAGGATGTTGCCAGAGAAATTCAACTTATTCTGAAAGCAAAACCTCCTACTGATCTGCGCGAAGGTTGGAATTTGCTAAAACAGGGAATTCATCTTCTACATGCGCGCCCAAAATTGGTGCGCGATGGGCCATGTCATGAAGTGGTGCATCACATCGAAAACGAAGTCGACGTTTCGTTAGAAAATCTGCCGATCCTCAAATGCTGGCCCAAGGATGGCGGACGCTTCATAACGCTGGGAAACGTGCACACGCGCGACCCTGAAACCGGAGCGCGCAATGTCGGCATTTATCGGATGCAAGTTTACGACGGACACACGACTGCAATGCATTGGCAACTTCACAAAGTCGGCGCGCGCCACGGTAAGCAATATTATGAGCGTGGCGAACGAATGCCCGTCGCAGTCACACTGGGTGGCGATCCCGTCTATACTTTCGCAGCAACTGCGCCACTGCCGGACGGATTAGACGAGATTTTGTTCGCCGGGTTTTTGCGAAGGAAATCAATCGAGCTTGTTCGCTGCAAAACGATTGATCTCGAGGTCCCCGCGGATGTCGACTTTGTCCTGGAAGGATATGTCCAACCCGGTGAGGTACGCCCGGAAGGGCCGTTCGGCGATCACACCGGGTTCTACACGGCGGTCGAGGATTATCCGGTCTTCCATTTAACGGCAATCACACATCGAAGAGACGCCATTTATCCGACGACGATCGTCGGGATTCCTCCGATGGAAGACTATTACATCGGCGATGCCTGCGTGCGGATTCTCCTACCCGTGTTCAAAATGAATTTTCCGGAAATTGTGGACATGGCGCTGCCGCCCGAAGGCGTATTTCACAATCTGGTCTTCGTCAGCATCCGGAAACAATATCCCTATCAAGCATACAAGGTGATGCACGGTTTATGGGGAATGGGGCAAATGATGTTCAGCAAATACATTGTGGCTGTGGACGACGATTGCGACGTCCACAACACCAGCGAAGTCCTGTTTCGGTTGTGCGCTAACACCGACCCTGCGCGCGACACCACCGTCATCAGGAATCCAAGCGATGCGCTCGACCACGCCCCGAGCGAACAAAACATCGGCTCGCATATGGGGTTTGACGCGACTCGGAAACTGCCCGGCGAAAATTATCACCGTCCCTGGCCGGAATTGCTCAAGATGACCGATGAAGCGCGGGCACTCGTCGACGCACTCCAAGCGCAAGCGCGTTGATCCGATCTTTGGCAGTTGGGTTACGGTTTACGGAATAACCGACCTGTATCCACATCCCGCGTAAGTCCACCGGGCGGTACGCCGCGCAAATTATAAACCCGTCCTGTGTAAGGACTGTAATATAATCCCGGTGTCCCAGCCCAACGCGCAAACGGGAACCCGCCAGGCGGCGGTGGCCCATAATACGCAGCCTGATTCTCCTGGATGATTGCGCCGGTTAATGCGCCGGCGGCCGCCCCTGCGGCTGCGCCAA
>DASXMV010000185.1:0-3900 GCA_036495465.1 Candidatus Udaeobacter sp.
GCAGACTTTTCTGGTGTTAAAGGCCTCGAGCATTCTCGTCGTACGCGGGCAAGCACGATCATCGCAATGATTGCGTAGCACCCCGCGGCAATAGCCAGCGCTGTCCGCATACCAATCCAATCGGATAATCCAGTAATCCCCAAACCCGCAACTGGCATCAAACCCACAAAACTCAGCATGAATACCGCCGAGACGCGCCCACGCAGATAATCGGGCGCCCGTTCCTGTACTATCGTGTTTGCCAGGCCAAAGTTCATGGCCAACCCAAGCGAATTCAGAATGAGCGCTCCCGTCGCGATGTAAAAACTCGGACCGCGCGACAAAGTAAAAACAGCGCAAGCTACAACGACGACGTTGACCATCATGATCGGCACGCGTTTCCTGTGTGGAATGCTGATCAGGAAAATCGCGCCAATGACCGAGCCCACTGCCGACGCGCCCATCAAGAAGCCAAGCTGATCTGCTCCAAGGTGGAGCACCAGCCGCACATACAGCGGCATCATCACTGTGATGATCGGGAAAATGAAAACCGTAGTCGCTGCGATGAGACCAATCATCGCGAGACTTGGTTTGTCTTTTGCGACGTAACGAAAGCCGTCCCTGATTCCACTGGCACGCTTCTGTTCCTCCTCAGCGTCGCCACGGGACCGGGGTGGGATCATCAGTAAGGCAATGATGAACGCCACAAACGAAAGCGCATTGAAAAAAAATGCCGATGCCGCGCCCCACACGCCAATAAAAATTCCGGCAAGTGACGGACCGACCACACGCGACCCATGAAACACAGCCCGGTCGACCGCGATTGCGCTTTGAATCTCGTCGCGGCTGACTAATTCGGGCACCAACGCATTAAGGGTGGGCATTTCAAATGAGTTTGAAATGCCGAGCACAGCAGCAAAGGCCAGGATGTGCCAAATTTGGATTTTGCCACTCATGATCAAAAGTCCCATGGAGATCGCCAGAGCGATCTGGACAAATTGCGTTGCCAGAAGAATTTTTCGCTTGTCGAAACGATCAGCTGCCGAACCACCGGCCATTGTTAAAAGGAGCATCGGCAAGCCCGCAGCGAGATTGGCCATCCCAAGCAGGAGCGCCTTGTTTGTCAGCGTGCTCATCACGTACCCCTGAGCCATCACCTGCATCCACGTTCCTGTATCGGAGATCGAACTACCGATAATGTAACGGCGAAATGGAGTACGATGTAAGACACGCAATGCGTGGCGTGTCGATAATTTTACTTCCCCATCCATCAAACACTCATCGTTATAGCGGCGTTTGTGTCAAACGCCTGTGCCTGGATGCAACGGAAAGCAATTTACGATTCCCGCTCAAGGAAGCGGGAGATAGGTCCACCACATGTGATCGATTCGCCAGTTATTGTCGTACTTTGAAAGAACAAAGTGCAACTCCGCAGGGCCATCTTGTGACTCGGCGTGACAAATAATATACGCTTCGGATTCAAATTGAGACGGGAAGTGAAAACGAAGTCGAATCCACCCGCGCGAGTTTGAGATTTGTTGAACGGATCGAAGGCTTTTGCCTGCGGATCGGAAAAAATATTCGAGGTGCGCATTTCCGTTGGGCTGAAGCGATCGTCGCGTCACGTGTGAAAATGTCCAGTTGCGGTCAGCGTTCACGTAAATTTTCTCGGACGCTGTCTCCGCGAATTCAATCGCGTCGCTGAACTGTTCGTTACGAAACAACCAAAGTCCCGCCAACGCAGCAGCGATACTGCAGAGGAGTAAAAAGCAGACGGCGCCTACGCCCACAGCCTCCTTCCAGCGAACTGTTTCGTGCTGGCGTTTTGCGAAGAAATATACCGAGGAGGACAGACAAAAATATGCAGCAATCAAAAGGTTAATCGCACCAAACGAGATCATTCCCACGTTGGTGGAACCAAAACCCCATATCACCCAGCAGAACCCGATGGCCCCTGCCCATGCACCCATAAGCCATCGGATCCAGTGAACACCGATCCAGATAAAATAAAATAGCAGCCAAAAGACTACGAAGCCGATGCTGGACACAAAGAATTGCTCGATGTTTCCAGATGCGATTTCCGTCGCCGCGAGCAGAGCTTGCGAAATCAGATATCCACATCCAATAGTCACGAGGATGGCTCGTCCTCGTCGCCACGGTTCCACTTCCGAGTCGTATTGCTCCCAAAGGGATCTGGTTTCCTCAGCCACCGCGGCGGAAACGATATCAATCAGCTTGGACGACACGGAAGCACAAACGACACAGAGCCTTCGAGCAAACAGAGGTTTGGAAACCGCGGCGCGTTAGTTATCCTTCAGGCATGCGCATCGATAAATACACTCAGAAGATGCAGGAGGCGCTGCAATCAGCGCAGGATCTCGCTTCGCAAAGCAATCATCCGGAAATCACGAACGAGCATTTTCTTTCGGCTCTTCTGGACCAGGGCGAGGGGATAACCCGGCCGCTTCTTGAAAAGCTGGGTGCAAATGTAGATCAGCTGCGCGACCGATTACGATCCGAGTTGGAGCGCCGCTCAAAAGTCCATGGAGGAGGCTCTGACGTACGCATCTCCAATGAGCTCCGCAACGTTCTGGATTCGGCAGAGAAGGAAATGTCCAAGCTCAAGGATGAATACACCAGTGCCGAACACTATTTGCTCGCATTGGCCGGCGCGAATGTTCCAGCCGCAAAGCTGCTTAAGGAAGCCGGCGTCACTCGCGACAAACTCATGCAGGGTCTTCAGCAGGTGCGCGGCTCTCAGCGGGTGACGGACCAAAATCCCGAGGGCAAATATCAGACGCTGGAAAAGTACGGGCGTGATCTCACCGAGCTGGCGCGACGCGGCAAGATCGATCCCGTCATTGGACGGGACAACGAAATTCGACGGATCATGCAGGTGCTGTCGCGCAGAACAAAAAATAATCCGGTGCTCATCGGTGATCCTGGTGTGGGTAAGACCGCGATCGTTGAAGGATTGGCCCGGCGAATCGTTAGCGGCGACGTGCCGGAATCGTTAAAGAACAAACGAATTATCGCGATGGACATTGGCGCGATGGTAGCTGGGGCGAAGTTTCGCGGCGAATTCGAAGACCGGCTGAAGGCGTTTTTGAAAGAAGTGACCGATTCGCAAGGTGAAATCATTTTGTTCATCGACGAACTGCATACCATCGTTGGCGCCGGAGCGGCGGAAGGGTCCGTTGATGCATCAAACATGCTCAAGCCAATGCTCGCGCGTGGCGAACTCCGTACAATCGGCGCAACAACGATCGACGAGTACCGCAAGTATATTGAGAAAGACGCTGCTCTGGAGCGGCGTTTCCAGCCGGTGCTGGTGAACGAGCCGACGGTGGAAGACACAATCGCGATTCTACGCGGATTAAAGGAACGTTACGAAGTGCACCACGGCGTACGAATTACGGACGGCGCACTTGTGGCGGCAGCTGTGTTATCACAGCGTTACATCACAGATCGGTACCTGCCTGACAAGGCGATCGACCTGGTCGACGAAGCGGCGTCGCGTTTGAAGATCGAGCTCGACTCAATGCCCACGGAGATCGACGTGATCGAGCGCGAGATCATGCAGCACGAAATGGAGCGGCAGGCGCTCAAGAAAGAGAAAGATCCGGCGAGCAAGGAGCGCTTAAAAAAACTCGAAAGAGAACTGGCCGAGCTAAAGGAAAACTCGAATGCGCTTAAGGCCGAATGGCAGAAGGAAAAAGCGGTCATAGAAGAGCAACGCAAGTGGAAAGAAGAACTCGACCGACTTCGCACCGAACTGGAGCGCGCTCAACGTCGCGGTGAACTGGCCAAAGCGAGCGAAATTCAATACGGGCGCATTCCGGACTTGGAAACGAAATTGGCTGAGGCGACCGCAAAAAGTGCCAAAGCGAAGAAATCGATTCTTCGCGAAGAAGTGACCGA
>DASXMV010000186.1:0-11810 GCA_036495465.1 Candidatus Udaeobacter sp.
TACTCGGTCTGGGAGCTGGAAGAAAAGTCCCTTCGTGGGACGAAGAAGAGAGACAATTTGTTCCCAGGACCGAGGCGCAGATCACGCTAAGCTTTGATCATCGCAGCATCGACGGCGGCGGCGCGGGTCGTTTGCTCAAACGGGTGATCGAGCTGCTGGAGAATCCGAAAGGACTCTAACATCCTCCCGCTCGCACGAAATGTTGGGCGCGTTACTTCGACCAGCGAAGAAGTATTCCATGGTCTTGGCAAACAAGATAGTGAGCGAGACAATCGTTAGCTCCCACATTGGGAGAGTGAAGCGCGGCTGGAATACGGTTAGAACGCAATTTGCGAGCATCATAAATAGGCCGGCGATCGTTAATGCGGCAGCATATGAAAAGACAGCAGGGAGCTCTTCCTTACGCCTCTTGGCCAGAACGGCAAGCAGCCCAACGGTCAAGCCCCAGAAAAACAGGAACGCATTGTAACTGAAATTCTTTGGATGACGAAAGTAAGAGTGTTTCTTGAAAATAGCCACGATTTCGGCGGCGCTCTTGTTGCGAAAAGTCAACAGCCCTGCTTGTTCAGGCATAAGCTCGGTGTGCAAGAAGTAACTGGTTGTGCTAACAAAGAGTTGCCTTACGACACTGGGGATCGTCGTTTGTTGGGATCTTTTGAAATCTGTCGCGACCGCGCTCAGGAATACCTTCTGTGGTGGGTAAAGGAATGCCCGTGCCATGTGGTTGAGCGCAAGATAGAATTTTTGTTCTCCGGGATCCGTTTGTGGCGGCAAAAGCGAGTCTTGTGCTTCCTTCTTGAAAGCCATCACGTCCCAATTCGAATTTTTGTCGGGGAACGCGTGACGCAGCAGTGAAATGAGCTTTTTAACATCCGCGGAGTCGGTATTTTTGGCGACCTCATCAAGCAACTGGATTCGTTTTTGATCAGGAAGTACCGCAAGAAATTTCAATCGAAACAGAAACGTGAAACCGACGGCCGAGTGGTACGGTATTTCAACGGCGTCGCATAAGCCTCGTAAAGAAAGGTTCGCAGCAACAATGCAGCCAATGCCGACGCCGAGAGCAACTGTCGCTTTTTGCAAGGCCTGCGCCATCTGTAATCGTCGCCGCCGCCCGAGCGAGTGAGATCGAGCGAATGGGATCATGATTAACCGGTGTGCGCTTAAAAGGAGGAACGTAAGCGGCATCAGGCCGGCGAGAATAGCGTTGACGTGCCGGCTCAGGATAGAAAACCATACGAGAACGCCGAAAAGAAGCCATTCTTTCCAGGGAACCCTTCGGTGATGCCTAATAATTCTCAGTCCCGTTGCTCCGGCCAGCAGCAGGAGAATCATGCCCAGTGTTTCAGATCCTACGCAATGCGCAAACGTATAAAAAAGTGGATTGAATGCCCAGGCGATGGCTAACATAAGACGAATCCAGAACAATCGACTCACTGAAGCGATCAAATAGAATGCCGCGAAGCAAAGCGCTACATGTTGCGAAAGGATGAGTAGGAATACGCCCAAGTCAGTCAGGATCGGATGAATAAAAAAAGCAGGCGTCGGAAATGGAGCGCCTGCCCTTATGCAGTCTATGGCGTATCCGAGGTAGAGCGGGATTCGCGCAACGAAGCAATAGAGCGGGCCCCATTGCAGAAGCGTTCCCGCTCCGGGCGCGGACGTTACTTGTACGTAGGCGTCGATGTCTCTCCAGAGAGGAGGGATCACGCCCAACATCCAAACTGAAGGTGCCGCTAGGACGGTAAGGAGAAGGACTGGCGCACCATACCTCAAGACAGCAGGCCTTGCACTAATCGACCTGCTGAAACGAGAGAATACCTGAAGCCAAATATAGCGCATGCGAGTCTGGGCGTTTACCAGTGCGTCTTCATCGCGATGCCGGCGGAGTACAGCGCAATGAGTCGGTCAGTGACTGCCTCCGCAGGGTGAACGTCAATATGATTAGGAGAACGCAAAAGGCAGCGGTAGCACTCCCCCAAATCAACCAGGCTGGTCGATAACTGAGAGCAAGCCGTCCATGAGCGCTAGCTGGAACTTCAACGATTGGAAATAATCCGCGATAAGATGTGACCGGAAGTTTCCGATCGCCGAGCCGCGCCTGGTATCCGCGAAAATATGGTCTGGAAAAAGTAAGCAAGGCCGGACGGTCACCATCAGGAACTTCGACCTCTGCTTCCACTCGATTTCGTAAATTATGGATTCGCGAAACAGTTGCTGCAGCAAATTGCTCCCCGGGCCGCGAATCAATGGAAGCTACCGAACGCACCCGCGCGAACGGAGCGCTCCGTCGATGAAAGACTCGTCCTTCATCGTTTGAAACAGCCAGTTCCCATTCAGAACTCGGCTGAGGCGTCAGATCAAGTTCTCGTGCAACAACAATTCCGTCGACGCCCAACAAAGCTAGTTCGCCGTCCTTACCAGCCTGGGAATTGAGCAAGTGCCCTCCCACGTCGGGATTGATCTCACCGTGAATAGACGTTGCGAATTCTCGCGCTATGCCAGCCGGCCGGATTGGACTGTAACCGTTGATAAAATGCAATTCAGCCCACATCGATGTGCTACCGGGACGCAGAGTCTGACCCACGGGCCCTGGTTTATTCGAGACGCAGTACGTCAGCTCTGCCCATGGATAAATACTGAGATAAAGTCGAGCAGGATCCAGTGGTTCCGATTTGAGCAAGTTTTGAGAAAAATTATATGTGGGAACGCCACAGTTTGTCGGGATGTAAACATACGTTGCCAGCAAGGCGCAAAACGTAATGATCGCAGGACTGCATTGCCGAAATTCGGAGTTCAGTAAAGAAACTTCCAACAAGATCCAGACCGCGGAGAGCCCGACAAAAATCCAAACTAATGGAAGTGTGTACGA
Organism: Candidatus Udaeobacter sp.; assembly: GCA_036495465.1. Lineage (GTDB taxonomy): Bacteria > Verrucomicrobiota > Verrucomicrobiia > Chthoniobacterales > UBA10450 > Udaeobacter. The sequence goes on from DASXMV010000186.1 coordinate 2,873, forward strand.
GCCGCCCGCATGCAACACCATTATTGCAATCGCCGTCAAAACAACCAGTACAAGGCTCGCCAGAGCCGGGGCGACGCAGCGCAATCCTCGTGAATGTTGAAATGATCGTAACACTTCCGCTGCGCAGATCGCAAGGATCAAATGAACGAAAGGCAACCAGCGAAAACTCCACCGAAACGGGCCGGCTGTTGGTACCATCGAGAGCAAGAGCACCAGAAGGAGTAAAATCAGTTCCCATTTGATTTGCTTAACGACCATGCGCCCGCGCAAAAAGACTCCTGCGATGAGCGCTGCTGGAGCAACAAGTCCACATGCCAGCTCCGTTGCTGTATGTGGCAGGTAGCGATTGGAAAAATCGGACCAATTAACCGTCCAGCACGGCAAGATGAAACCCGGCAAAGCAGCAGGTGAAACAAGCCATTGCCAATGTGCTTTGGCGGGCTGTAATTCGCGCGCCGAACCCTGCACCAAATCGAGGATCGCCAGCCATGCCGGAGCCGACAATCCGAAACCGAGTGCCACGCCAAAGAGCATTGGCACAACGGAGAAAATGTTTCGCGTTTCAGCAAAAGTCTTGATTGCCAGCCATAAGATCAATAGTAGCAACATCAGAACCGTGTATGGGAATCCACCAGTCACGACGAGGTAAACGAACGGCGCGGGCCATAGAAACCTCGACTTGCTTCGCCGCGGATCGAGCGCCCGCGCCGCCCCCCACCACGCCCAGGGCAGCCATGCAAAGGCACCCAGCGCGCCGAACCAATCGCTCGCGCCCCAGCAAATGATCCAGCCGTTCAAAGAAGCAATCAGGGCGACGAAGATCGACAATGAAATTGAAAGTTTGCGATCGCGCGCGAGCAAAAACGCGCCGACCGCCAGAGCGAACAGGTGTGCAATAGAAACAGCCGCCGCTTGCTGAGCAAACGTGAACGGAAATTTCCAGACAACGATGACGACTGCATTCACAAAAACAGAAAACACGCCGTATTGAAATTCACCGGCAAGGTTGCCGCAGACCCAGGAATAAGGGCTTAAGATTGGCCAATTGCCCTGAGACCAGCTGCGAGCCATGTCCGCAAACACGGGAAGGATAGACAACTCGTAATCGTCGTTCCAAAAAACGAGCGGGTTATGCCAGAGAAGGATGAGACAAAAGGCGACTACGAGCGCACCGGCTAAAAATGCGCCAACGAAATTGTGGCGCGCGTGTATCAGACGCTGGCTATTAGATGTATCGTCTTCGCGGCGTTCCACAGAAACGCCCTACAGCACAACCGGTTTCCCCTCGGTCATCACGAGAACTTTTTCCTCAATTCCATGTTCGCGTGCTGATTTAAGCAAGCGCTGCGGCGGCTCGTGCAGCGGTTCAAAGCCAAGCCGAAACGTGCCGTAATGCATTGGAATTAAAACCTTGGCGCCGAGTTCTAAAAACGCCCTGACAGCCTCTTCCGGATTCATGTGAACCTCACGGCCAGTCGGCGGTTCATAAGCTCCAATGGGAAGTAGCGCAACGTCGATCCTGTAGCGGTCCCCGATTTCTTTAAAGCCCGGGAAATACGCACTATCGCCGCAATGAAAAATAGTGCGGCCGTTTGCTGCGATTACGAATCCACCAAAGTCGCGATGCGAATCCGCCAAAAATCGTGCCCCCCAATGATGACAGGGCGTGAGCGAAATTTTAAGCGGACCCAGTTCGACTGTCTGCCAGTAATCGAGCTCGTGCACGATGTGGAAACCAAGGTCATGCACCAGGTTTCCGACACCCGTTGGCACAATGATCGGCTGATCGGCCGCCACACGGCGCAGTGTGCGACGGTCGAGATGATCAAAATGAGCGTGAGTCACCAAAACGAAATCAATCGCGGGCAAATGATGAATTTCAAAACCCGGTTGTTTCAGACGCTTAATCACCTTTAGCCACTTCGACCAGTTCGGGTCAATCAGGACGTTCACTTCGTGGGTCTGAATTAGAAATGACGCGTGACCAATCCATGTAATGCAAATCTCGCCCTCTCGAATTTTTGGGAATTGGGGAGCCGGCGACGCATCACCACGTGCGCGTTTAACAAAGAGCGATGGGATCAGGACGCTGGTCAGAAAGTTGCGTTTGTGCCAGTCGGGTGGCGGACGGAGGCGGACTCGAGTGGACCGCTTGGCTATCGCACTGTCCGGTGATTGCCGAACAATGTTTCGCCGGCTTTTTTCGGGAAAAGGAATTGGCACAACGTGCAAACGATATGAGACAGTTAAAAAGTTAAAAGGGTTAAAAAGTGACTGAATCTAGCAGGCGCTGCCATCGCGCGCCTCCTTTTAACGTTTTAACTTTGTAAGCTTTTTAACCTTGTTAGTTTATCTGTTTCGGCTTGAGTTGTGCCCGTCATGCGGAGTTGGAAGACCGTCGTTCTCTTGTTCATACTTGGTTCGGTGGCAATCGCGTCTGAATCGCGCTTGCCGTTCGGGACCGTTTTCAAGGGACAAGACCAGTTCAATCGATTGGTCGCAAAAGCAAAGGCTGGAAATTGGAAGGCATTGCCGATTGGAGAACGGACCGCTGCAGTGGGGCAGGCGTTGGTGGGCACGCGCTACAAACATTTCACGCTTGAGATCGATAATCGGATCGAGTCGCCGTCAGTAAATTTCCAAGGGATGGATTGCTGGACATTTTTCGAGATCGCGCTCGGTTTCGCCCGCATGCTGAACGAGCCGGAATCGAACTGGACTCCGGAACGCATGCTGCATTACGTCGAGTTGGATAGGTACCGCGGCGGCGAATGCACCGGCGAATATCTGTCGCGTCTTCATTACTTGGAAGACTGGTTATACGATAATAACCGGCGGGGCCTGGTAGAAGATCTGACCCGCGAACTAGGCGGCCGCAGCGTTCATCATTCTGCGCGTGAAATGAGCTCGGGCTGGCGACATTATCGCTATCTCGCTGCAAATCGTTCGCTTTTGGGTCCGCTTGCGCGGATGGAGGCCAATGTTTCGTCACGCCCCCTTTACCAAATTCCAAAGGATCGGGTCGCGGCAATTGAACCAAAACTGCTCAGTGGCGATATCATCGGAATCGTTTCGCGAGACCGCGGTGGACTTTATTCGACTGCACATGTCGGTCTCGCATTGCGAACCAGTGATGGCGTCCTGCATTTCATGCACGCTTCTTCGCCCAGCAATTATGGCCGCGTAGTCGTCGACTCGGAGCTTTCGAAATATCTTTATCGTTACAGCTCCGACAGTGGGATCCTGGTCGCGCGGCCTTTGCGCTAATCAGTTTCCTTTTCGTGGAATTCCGCCAGTACCTTCTGCAACTCTTCCAAGGCCTCGTCTGCGTCAACGCCGTACGCTTCGAGCGTCGCTGTCGCACCGCAATCGAGATTAGCACGCAGAATGTCAATGAGGCTGGAGGCGGAATACCGTTTACCTTCCTTTATCACCCAGATTTCCGACCGAAAACTTCTGACCCGTTTGACGAATTGTGCCGCGGGTCGCGCGTGCAGACCGAGCTTGTTGACGATACGCACCTCGCGTCGCGCGGAGATAGGCACTTTTCTCTGACCTAGTCTCATGCCTGGCTTGTGCCCCAGCGCCGATGTAAAAACCTTTCAATCGGTGAGAAGAAAATCTTGTCGGCGATGAGACCGATCACAACGATCACTATCATGATTCCGATGACCTGCTCCATGGCGCTCAGTTCACGGCCGTAATGAAGCAGCTGTCCAAGGCCGAAGCCGGTCAGGATTGTTACGAAAATCTCAGCAGCCATCAGTGAACGCCAGGCAAAAGCCCATCCTTGCTTCATACCGCTGACAATAAAGGGAAGGGCCGCGGGTAAGATCACTTTGAACCACATGTGTAATCGCTTGGACCCCATCGTCAGAGCTGCGCGGCGGTAAATCGGCGGAACATTACGCACGCCAGTCTCCGTCGCGATGATCACTGACCAAAGAGTTCCCATCACCACCACAAAAAGCATGGCCGCCTCTGTTTGTCCAAACCACAAAAGCGCCAGCGGTACCCAGCAGACGCTGGGCAAAGTTTGTAGGCCAAGAGCCAGAGTCCCGATAGTGTCGTGAAATAGTTGCCACCGCGCCGTGAGAAGGCCAAGCGGCAGGCCCATGATCAGTCCAATCAAGTAGCCGACGATCAAGCGACGCATTGTTATCACGGTCGCGTTGAAGAGAGTGCCGTCAGCAGCGGCGCTCTCCAGATATCTGACCACCTGCCCCGGGGACGGCAGCAACACGGGCGACCAAATTTTTGCGCGATACGCCGCTTCCCAGAGGAGGGCGAGAACCGCGAAAAACGCAGCTGCCAGTAACAGCCGTTTCATTCGGCAACAACTGCCCCAGTTTTTCCCACGCTCTTAAGGGCTTTGGTGATTCGTGTGGCGTGAGCGGCAAGATCGACGCTGTTAATATCGCGAGGTCGCGGCAGGTTCACGACGAACTCTTCCTGAACGCGACCAGGATGCGGTGAAAAAAGCAGAACGCGATCGCCCAGGCACGCGGCCTCACGAACATTGTGCGTTACAAAGACAATGGTTTTACGACGCGCTTTCCAAATCTCTTGTATGTCGCCGTAAAGTTGCTCGCGTGTCAGTGCGTCCAAGGCGGCAAACGGCTCATCCATGAGAAGCACGCGCGGATTCGGCGCCAGCGCGCGTGCAAGCGAGACACGCTGCTTCATTCCACCGGAAAGCTCATGAATATTAGCGTGTTCGAACCGACTGAGACCAACCAACTCCAAATAGTATTTGGCGACTTCGCGCCGGTCTCTATTTGTCAGGTTTGGTTTTAGCTTGAGGCCGAAGAGCACATTCCCAAAGACGTCCAGCCATGGGAAAAGCGCAGGTTCCTGAAACATGACGAGTCGCTCGCGACCGGGGCCCGTCACAGGTTTTCCGTCTGCCAGGACCATTCCGCTGTCGGGTTTTTCCAAGCCTGCAATGATATTCAGCAAGGTGGTTTTTCCACAGCCGCTGGCACCGACCAAACAAACAAACTCGGCTTCAGCAACGTTCAGGCTGACCCGATCGAGGGCAAGAACAGGCCCAGAAGAGCTTCTAAAACTCTTCGATACCTTCTCGATGCCGAGCTTCGAGGGCGCGATGACCTGCAGCTCCTCAGTAGCTGAGGAATGACGACGACCTGGTCGCAACATTACGGAGCTTCGATCAGCTTGGATGTGTCTGTCGAGCCTTTTAGGAAACCCGCAGCCTTTCCTTCTTGTACCGACTTTGCAATCAACTCACGTGACACTTCACTGGTGAATTGAATCCTTTTCCATGCCTGTGCCACAGCGTCTGGCGAGAAGTCAGCTCGCGTTTCCGCTTTCAACTCACCGATCAATAATTTCTGAGCTTCTGCCTGGTTCTGTTGAATCCAGGCCGTTAATTCCACGTTTGCTGCCGCGACTTTTTTGGCCAAATCACGACGATCGCGCAGGAACTTCACACTGGAAACCAGCCATGTAGTGATGGTGTCCTTGTCCTCAAGAAAAACCCGGGCGCCGGCATCTCGTTCCAGGCGCGTTACCCAGGGTTCTACGCTCCATGCGGCGTCAACGGAACCTTTTTGCAAAAGCGCTAATTGATCCGGGTTCGCTGTGGGAATGACCATAACGTCGCCGCCAGTCACCGTGACCTTGAAGCCCTGCGCTTTGAGCCATGCCCGACAGGAAATGTCCTGCGTGTTCCCGAGCTGGGGCGTTGCAATCTTTTTCCCACGAAAGTCCGCAGGAGTTTTGATGGGAGAGTCAGCTTTTACGACAAGAGCCGCGCCGGCATTGGCTGCGCCCGAGATTACACGAATTTCTTCCCCATTTGATTTAAAGTACGCATTGAGTGCCGGACTCGGACCCACATAAGTGACGTCGAGTGATCTGGCGAAGATCGCTTCCATGGCGGAAGGCCCGGCATTGTAGGTAAACCATTGGATCTCGACATTAGGTCCAAGGCGTTTTTCAAACCATCCGTTGCCCTGCCTTGAAAGTGCATGCGCAATCACTCCCTGCGCATGCGTAATATTTGGAAAATGCCCGAACCGGATCGCCGTCTTTTCTTGCCCGGTCACGAGCGATGTCCAAAACAGGAGGGTTCCAACAATTGCCGTTATTTTCGTTTTCATAATGTCGGCGTTGCCGCGATTCAGCGTCGATTGCCTAAACTGGGAGAAACGTCCGATCGATCCGATTTGAGCAGACGCGGAGACTTAGTTAAGGGCTATAGCTAAAGTGAGGATCAAGTTCCTTTAATGCGTCCACGGCATATTTCCGATCCTCCGCAGAAAGATATTCCCGATACCCTCCCACCTTTCCACGACGCACTTTAAAGGACTCCGGGTCACGCACGTCGCCAGGATGCAGGATTTTTGAATCGAAAACGCCCGCTGCTTCCAACTTTTGCATGTTCTCGAAACGAGAAAACTCAAGCGCCTCCTGGAAAATCGAGATATCGGGTGTCGTCTCTCCAATTACAGCGAGCAGGTTTCGAAAATGTTCGGCTGGCGACGCTCGCAGTGCCTCGTACCTGACGATCGTGAAATCCTTTCGGCCCGAAAACTCCTCAAGCCAGTCGTTCATGGCACGGACAATCCCGCGGACCCCAAATCTTTTATCGCGCAATAGCTCACCGACGGATTTTTGTCTTAATACAGGATCGGCGCTGAAATCGCGCCGCGTCATTTGTAAATAGAGAGAAACAAAACAATCGCGGGGATCCCGCACAAGCAGGACGATTTTCGCCTGCTGGAGTTCTCTTCTCGGAACGAGATATTTGCCGCGCAAACGGTCCCAGCGATTGCCCTTAGTCCAATGCTCGAAACGATCATGCGAGAATATGACACGGGGAAATCCCTGACGATTATACTGGCCCGGCTGAAGCGTGAATTCGAGCCCATAACGCTTGCATAAGTAAGCGCAAAGAAATGTCCGGATCCATGTTCGTCCGCTTTTTGGCGCAGAAAGCACGACCACCTCCCCACCTGAAAGCAGCCGCGCGCGACTACTAAAGTTTCGGCGCGTCAACCGCAGCGAGCGCCGTAGAAACCGAGAGAATGAAATTGACTTATCCGGAAGTCCTGAAAGTTCTCCGGGCCGCACCGCTTCACCCGGTGCGATGTCTGCCTGTTGCGCATCGGCCAAAGATCGAGCTGTTATTTCAATCGCCATTTCCCGAAATTTCCTCGTCGAACCAGCCGCCCCGAGCGCAAGTCGCGGAACTGGCGGTCCAGTTGCATAAGACTCCAAGAAAGCGTATCTGTTCAAGCACAAAAAAAAGGGGGCGTACTGGCTTCGACTCATCGTTGGAAGCGCAGACGGCATGTCGAGGATGGTTCGTTGGCCTCGTTAAAAACCGGACCAAAAAACAAACGCAGACAACGAAGGTCTCGCTCTCGCGGCTTAATTGACCGTGACGTTTGTCGTGGGACGCCTGCTACGACGGCAAACGTGGACAGCAGGCTGGCAAATCGGCGGAACGACCGCGCCGGTTTGTGAATCGATTTCGTGGACGCCCGGGAGTCGGCAGTGCGCCGGTGCATAGCTCGGCTCCTCAGAATTGATCGCCGGATAAGCATGTAGATGTTTACGCGGATAGCGACGAGGACAGGGGTTCAACTCCCCTCGCCTCCATTTCATCGGGAAACGGCTTTTTGAGACGCCTTACTTGATAACCGTACGGACAGCACATCTGGCGATCTCTCGTCCGCTCCGGTTTGCGGGCATTCCAGGATCCTTTGTGGCTTTGCCGCATTCTCACCCTCACGGGCGCGGAGTGATGCGCGGCGCAACGGTTGGAATCGGAGTGGTGGCTATTGGCGAAGGCGTTGCGGTCGCAACCGGATTCGGTGTGGCAACTTGTGCCTGCGCGCTAGCGAAGAACGCCACTGAAGCAACTAGAGCGCAAACGCTGACGATAACGATCCCCGACGATATTCGCGTGCTCGCAGGATGTCTAAGTTGAATGGATTTCTTTTTCATTGCTGAAGTCTCTGCTAAAGAATTCGTTTCAGCCCTCTTTGTCGGTTGCTCTGATGAATGCGTTTGTGATCGCCACGATCCACAGTCAGCGATTTCGTTTTTCAGCCAGTGCATCGTGCCGTGCCTTATCTCTATCTCGTCAAATCGTGCTAGCGTCGATGCATGACGACATGAGAGCGTGTGAGGGCGTTTGGACTCGCAATTCGCGCGACCTGATTTAATTCTGAAAATATGAGGGATGCGCTCACCCCGATGATGCAGCAATACCGGCGGCTCCGAGGCAGCATTCCGGCAGATACACTCTTGTTGTTCAGGCTCGGCGATTTCTATGAACTGTTTTTTGAAGACGCTAAGGAAGCTTCGGTCTTGCTCAATGTGGCACTAACCAAACGTAACGACGTTCCGATGTGCGGCGTGCCATACCACGCGGCGCAAACTTATATTGCGAAGCTGATCAAGGCCGGTCGGCGAGTGGCCATCTGCGACCAGACCAGTGAGCCGCAACCGGGGAAAATCGTTTCACGGGACATCACCCAGATCATCAGCGCAGGGACAGTTAGCGACCTCGACTTGCTCGAAGCGAAACGCGCGAATTATCTGGCAGCAGTTTACACGGATGGCGACGTATTTGGCCTTGCCTACGCGGACCTGACCACCGGCGAATTCCGGCTCACCCAGTTGCAGGATCGGCAATCTTTGTTCGACCAACTTGCCCATGTGTCGCCATCGGAGCTCATCATCAGTTCCGAACAGAAGGAGCACCTTCGCCAGATCGATCATGCGCTCGAGTATGACAGCTATGCATTCCTGCCCGAGCAAGCGATTTTTACTCTGTGCGAGCATTTCAAAACAAAATCGCTGGATGGATTTGGCTGCGGAGAGATGCCGTTAGCAGTCGCTGCCGCAGGCGCGATCGTGCATTACCTGAAGCACCAGCTTCGGCGTAACATCGGTCATCTCA
>DASXMV010000187.1:0-15968 GCA_036495465.1 Candidatus Udaeobacter sp.
CGATTTTTACTCTGTGCGAGCATTTCAAAACAAAATCGCTGGATGGATTTGGCTGCGGAGAGATGCCGTTAGCAGTCGCTGCCGCAGGCGCGATCGTGCATTACCTGAAGCACCAGCTTCGGCGTAACATCGGTCATCTCACTTCGTTGCGCTGCGATGCGACGGCGGAATACGTCATGCTCGACGCAGCGACACAAACGAATCTTGAGCTGGTCGAATCGCGCGGAACGCGTAGCACCAGTTTGCTATCAATTCTTGATCGCACCATTACGCCGATGGGCGGCCGGAGATTGCGTTCCTGGATTCTTCAGCCACTGCGCGATCTGCGTGAGCTCGAACGTCGCCAGCAAATGATCGCCGATTTGTTGCAGGAACCGGATCTGCTCGCGGCAATTCGCGCTCAACTGAAGCCCATTCGTGACCTCGAACGCGCAACGTCGCGACTAAGCCAGTCCTCGGGAAACGCGCGCGATCTCTCGGCGTTGAAATTTTCTCTCCGGGAACTCCCAGGGCTGAAAGATGAACTAGGAACACTGATTGAGCGGATTAACTTTGGTAGGGCGGGCTCGGCAAGCACGCCGGAATGCGCGCCCGTCGGCAGCGTCCTGCTGAAGGAGTTGCAGGATCAAATCCGGGAATTGCCCGCGCTGACCGAGAGACTCATGCACGCAATTGTTGACGATCCTCCATTGGCTCTAAAGGAAGGCGGAATTTTTCAGGATGGATACGATACCGATCTTGACGGGCTGCGCCGGGCGTCCCGCGATGGAAAGAATTGGATCAGCCACTTGCAAGAGCGCGAAATCGCCGCAACGGGCATTAAGTCACTCAAGGTCCGGTACAACTCCGTTTTTGGTTACTTCATCGAGATCACCAAATCGAACCTTGCGAATGTGCCTGTTCATTACACGCGTAAGCAAACCACCGTTGGAGGCGAGCGCTTCGTCACGCCCGAGTTAAAAGAGATAGAGGCAAAAATACTGGGAGCTGACGAGCGCACGCGCCAACTGGAATATCAGCTCTTCCAAAAACTGCGCGAAGAAACTCTGCGGGAATTGGAGCTCATCCAGCAGACTGCCAATGCCATCGCAGTCCTCGACGTTATTTGTGCATTAGCCGAGACAGCGCGGTTGTTCCGGTATTGCCGACCGCAATTAAACGACACATTGCGCCTGTTCATCAAAGATGGACGGCACCCTGTGCTCGACCAAAATCTGGTGGAAGAAAAGTTTGTGCCTAACGACACGTCGCTGGATGGCGAAACGATGCGGCTGGCAATCGTGACCGGGCCAAATATGGCGGGAAAATCCACTTACATTCGCCAGGTTGCGTTGATCGTGTTGATGGCACAGATGGGCAGCTTCGTTCCTGCGGAGAGTGCCGAGATCGGACTGGTCGACCGTATTTTTACCCGCGTTGGCGCGAACGACGATTTGGGACGCGGTCAGTCGACTTTCATGGTTGAGATGAACGAGACCTCGAACATCGTCAACAATGCAACGCAATGCAGTCTTGTGATCCTTGATGAGATCGGCCGGGGGACATCGACATTTGATGGTCTTTCGATCGCATGGAGCGTAGCTGAGTTTTTACATGACAAAATTAAAGCCCGTACGTTATTCGCCACGCATTATCATGAGTTGACTAAACTCGCCGCAGAACGCAAAGGCGTCTGCAATTTCAACGTCGCAGTCCGCGAGTGGAACGATCAGATCATTTTCCTGCGCAAAATCATCCCCGGTGGCGCCGACAAGAGCTACGGCATCCAAGTCGCGCGGCTGGCTGGGTTGCCAAAGGAAATTCTTGATCGCGCGAAGGAAATTCTGTCAGACTTGGAAAAACCGGACGGATTAGCCGCGCCGCCTGCCAACAAGACCCACAAGAGATCGGCAAAGGCACGTGGCAAAATTGAAAAGCCACAGCTCGATCTGCTATGAATGCGACTCCCGCGTCCGGAAGACAGACCGCCCCGCCTTGGCGCGTCACCAACGTAATCGAGCCGGCACCGGCATTGCATGCTGTGCTAATCTATCCGCGATGGCGGTTAAGACGGAGAAGGAACTAAGCGAGACACCTCGTAATCTTTGGCTCAAAGCGGTGGCCGCCGTTGAGCTGCGCAATCTCGGTTACGCCATTTCGCTGTTACAGGAAATTCTCAAACAGGAACCGCAATTTCTAACGGGACGACAATTGCTGCGGCGCACCGAAGTCACGAAAAACAGGGCCGCAAAGAAAAGCTTTTTTAACATCTCGACGGCGCCAATCGCTGTCATGAAGGCACAGCGCGAAATCAAGAAGGATCCGAAACGCGCGATCGAAATGTTGGAGAAAGTTCTGGAAGACGAACCTTACAACCAGCAGGCGAACCTCACCTTGAAAGAAGCAGCGACGGCAGCTGGATGGCCAGAAATTGGTGTTTTCGCGCTCCGGACATTACTCGAGCAAAATCCGCGTGACGTTAAGGTGCTCCACGAGCTTGGCCATTTGTACCGCGAACTGGGAGAGCACGATCAGGAGCTCGACGTTTATAATCAAATCGTCGAGATAAATCCGCTGGATGCAGAAGCGCTCCGGCTGGGCAAGGATGCGGCAGCCCACGCCTCGATGAAAAGCGGTGGATGGACTCAGGCCGAGAGCTACCGCGACTTGATCAAGGACAAAGAGATGGCGACTTCGCTCGAGCAACAAAGCCGGATGCGATTAACGAACGAATCGCTCGACCAACAAATCGCCGAAACGTACGCCCGTCACCAGGCGGAGCCAGCAAACGTCGACTTTGCGCGACGCTTGGGCGCGTTGAACGAACAAAAGGAAGACCTGGAGGCAGCGATCGGCTGGTATCAGTATGCCGCCGAGCTGACCAAAGGTGCGGACGCTGGATTAGTTCGGAAGGCGTCCGATTTGAAAATCAAATCCCTCGAGCGCGAGATCGTCGGGCACGAGGAATTCCTGGCGACACACGATGAAGTCCTTGAGTCGCATGCAAAACGGTCCGAAGAACTGAAATCCGCCCAAGCGAAACGAACAGAAATTCTTATTGCCCATGCGCGGGAGCGCCTCGCTCGCAATCCGACCGATCTCCAGCTTCGGTTCGAATTGGGCGACCACCTCGTTAGCGCCGGACGCTTTCGCGAGGCTGTACCCGAGTTACAGCGGGCACGGCAGAATCCGCACGCGCGTTTGAAGGCTATGAACCTGCTTGGGTGCTGCTACGGGGAGCTTGGGATGCTGGACCTCGCAACCAAGCAGTTTGAAGAAGCGGCGAAGGAAATTCTTCCGATGAACGCAATGAAGAAAGAGATCGTCTATAATCTTGCGCTCGTTTACGAGCGGATGGGTGAAAGCGAAAAATCACTCGCCTATATGAAACAGATTTACGAAGTCGAGCACGGGTATAGGGACGTGGCGACTCGTGTGGAAAGCTCATACAAAAAAAACATTCCGGAGCTCTGAGGGAGTTTCGTCTGGCGGGCAATCTTCGCTCTCAAATCAAAATTACGATTTTTCCGCATCCAAAAGAGCGGCTGTTTTCGATTCGTAATTGGCTGAAAAATTTCGGTGTATTCAATTGGAGAAAATCATGAAAAACAAAGTCACAATTATTTCACCATTTTGGCTGATCGCTCTTGTATTCACAATGCTCGCTGTGGCCGGGGCAGCTGTCGCCCAGGATACGGCAGCCAAGGAGGCTTCAGACAGCAAGAGCTCGTCGATTAGCGCAAAGGACAAGACTTTCATGAAGAAAGCCGCCAAGGGTGGAACAATGGAGGTGGCGATGGGAAAGATTGCTGAGCAAAAAGGTCAGAGTGATGATGTGAAATCATTCGGCAAACGAATGGTAACAGATCACGGCAAAGCCAACGACGAACTAAAATCGATTGCTGAGAAAAAAGGTGTCACGCTGCCCAGCAAAGAGCCGACTATTAAATGGAGCTCGGATAAGACCTACATCGACACGATGGTCAAGGACCACGAAAAGGATCTGGCCGAATTTCAAGAGGAAGCAAAGAACGGAAGCGATCCGGACGTGAAAAAGTTTGCAGAAGACACAGCCAAGGTCGTTCAGGAACATCTTGACATGGCCAAAGAGACTCAGGGCAAACTGCGATAAACAAATACACTGACTGCGTCGATGCGGCACGCCGTTCAAGGTGTGCCGCATTTTTATTGGTGAGCCTTTTCGAGTTATGCAGCAGGATTGAAAGAGCCGCTACTCAAAAGCGTCTTGGCTTTTGCAACTGAAGACTCAATCCTTCAGTTGATGCGCAAGACCAAGATCATTTGCACGATCGGTCCGGCTACGGAAAAGACCGAGATGCTGCGTGAGCTCATTGAGAAAGGCAGCGATGTCTTCCGATTAAATATGAGCCACGCAAGCCATGAGTGGGTCCGCGATATCGTGCCTCGAATCCGAATGCTGGCACAAAGGGCCGATCGCCCAATTGCAGTTCTGCTCGATACGCAGGGGCCAGCCATTCGGACCGGCGATCTCAAAACACCTTTGCGTTTGGAGCCAGGCGATATTCTCGAGCTCACCTTGCCTGGCGCGAACAGCAAAGAGTCCTTTTCGGTAGACGTAAACTATCGCGGGTTTGTCGATGATGTGACGGTCGGGGACACGATTTTGGTTGATAATGGCTTGATGAAATTGCTTGTGCTCGGCAAGGGAAATAATCGCGTACGCTGCAAGGTGTTGACACGAGCAGTACTTGGTTCGCGACGTCACATTAATCTTCCGGGCGTCCGGGTGAATCTTCCTTCGCTTACGGCGAAGGACCGGGCAGACATTTCTGTTGGAGTTGAAGTGGGCGCCGACTTTATCGGATTGAGTTTCGTACGCGAGAAGAGCGATATCGAAAAGCTGCGAAAGCTCCTGTCGCGGAAAAAGAGCAACGCGCAAATCGTGGCAAAGATTGAGGATCAACTAGCCGTGCGATCAATCGACAAAATGATTGAGAGTGCGGATGCAATCATGGTCGCGCGCGGCGACCTGGGTATCGAATGCCCAATGGAGGATTTACCCATCATCCAACGCCGCATTGTGAAGAACTGTCTTCGCCTCGGCAAACCGGTCATCATTGCGACCCAATTATTGGAATCGATGATTACCAATCCTTTGCCGACTCGCGCTGAGATCACCGACGTTGCAAATGCGGTTTTCGAAGAGGCGGACGCTTTGATGCTCAGCGGCGAAACGACAATCGGCCAATATCCGATTGAATGCGTTGAAGTTTTACGGCGAGTCGCCGTGCGTATCGAGCGCAGCGGCGGCGCAGGTTATGCGCAAAACGCACTCCTGGAAAACGTTCGGCAGAAAACGGTCGCTTCCGCCGTTGCACTGGCGAACTCCCTGCACGATTCAAAACTCGTTGTCTTTACCTTGCAAGGACGGATGGCGAGGTACGCTTCAAACCTGAGACCGCGACACGCACCGATTTTTGCCTTCACTCCAAACAACGAAGTCTACCGGCAACTGGCACTTTGTTGGGGCGTATTTCCCGTCTGCATCGATTTCAGCAGCGATCCACACAGAACACTGGCGGCAGCCGAAAAGTTCTTGCGAAAGAACAAACTGGCTGCGCCAGGAAATCGCATGGTAATTGTCAGTGACGTTCGCATGGGTCGCGCACTAATCGATTCAATTCAGTTGCGTATCATGAAGTAGCACGCGTGAAAGCAAAACGCGCGAACTTTGAGTTCGCGCGTTTCAAATCGGATATTGATTTCGCGCCCTAAGCTTCCACTGGCAACTCGACGTCGACCGGGCGCTCCTTTTTACTGAGCGCGCGCCGCAGCTTCGAAAGTGCAATGTTTTGCAACTGACGAATGCGTTCGCGAGTAACGCCAAACTTTTTGCCCACTTCCTCGAGCGTTTTCGGCTTGCCGCCATCGAGACCGAAACGCTGGAAAATGATCTTCTTCTCGCGATCATCGAGCACGTCGAGCAAGCCGCCGACCTCGTTGCGCAGATTTTTGTCACGGAGCAATTCAAACGGCGTTTGCGCATCCTCGTCGCCCACGATCTCACCGAACTCGGTGGAATCATCATCGCTAATCGGCGCGTCGAGCGATGCTGGACGAATCGATACAGTCTTGAGCTGAGATACCTTTCCGCTCGCGATTCCAATCTCGTCGCCCAGCTCTTCATCCGTGGGCTCGCGCCCAAGCTCCTCGCTCATTTGCAGAGAGACGCGGCGCATCTTGGAGATCTTATCTACAAGGTGCACAGGTAGACGAATCGTCTTGCTCTGATTCGCCAGCGCCCGTTTGATGGATTGTTTGATCCACCAAGCGGCGTAAGTGCTAAGTTTTCCTCCTTTGGCAGGATCGAAACGCTCCACGGCCTTCATCAAACCAATATTTCCCTCTGAGATCAGGTCGAGAAGTGGCAGCCCAAGATTCGCATAATCGTGGGCAATCTTGACGACCAAGCGCAAATTCGAGCGAATCATCAAAGCTCGCGCTTCGCGATCGCCCTTCTTAATCTTAGCGGCCAGCTCAATCTCCTGTTCGGGAGTCAAAAGCGGGATTTGCCCGATCTCGCGCAGGTAAATCTTAATTCCGGTATCGCTATCCTCAGCAGCCATATAACTCTTTTTCATCAATCATTTGGGGGGTGCTAATCGACATTGCCTTGTACGTACTTATCGTAGCAGGCTTATTGATCACGCGTTGTACCATCCCAGCAGGTATTTAACAAGGTTAAATATTCTGAGTAGTGACAATGCTCTGACGCCTCCTGTTCAATTTTTTTAGGGCCTTGCTTCGCTGTCGTTTTGGAGGCGTTATTCGAACCTCACCCCTAACTATTCTACGGGATTTTCGGCTCCGAGATACATCCCACTTTCGGGGGATATTTGACACTTTTCGCCGAGGTAATTTTCTGCAACGCTGCAACGGCGATGCTGGCAAAAATTTACTCCGCAGCTGTCTATGGTGTGGACGCCTACGAGGTGGAAATCGAGGTCAACGGCGCTGGCGGTGACCCGAACATAGTCATCGTCGGGTTGCCCGATGCTGCTGTGAAAGAAAGCCGCGATCGCGTTACCACCGCCATTGCGAACAGCGGTTATTATTGGCCGCGAGGCCGTACGACAATCAACCTTGCGCCGGCTGATATCAAAAAAGAAGGACCTAGCTTTGATCTGCCGATCGCCCTGGGAATGATCGCTGTCACAGAAGGACTCGACACGTCACCGTTCGAAAACTTCAGTTTCGTAGGTGAGCTCGCTCTGGACGGCTCTGTCCGAGCCGTGAAAGGCGTTTTGCCGATTGCGTTGGAGGCGCGCCGACGCGGGAAGCGTGCCTTGTTCGTTCCCGAACCAAATGCCGTGGAAGCGGCCATGGTCGACAAAATCGACATCTACGGCGTCCAAAATCTGAGGCAGACAGTAGGATTTCTGCGCGGCGAAACTCCACTTCTTCCAACACGCGCAGATTTAACCGGGTTTTTCGCGGGCCACCAGAGCTACGACGTCGATTTCGGAGACGTAAAAGGTCAGCGACACGTCAAACGGGCGATTGAAGTCGCAGTAGCCGGGGGACACAACATCCTCATGGTGGGGCCGCCCGGCTCGGGAAAATCGATGTTGGCCAAACGCATTCCCACCATCATTCCGCCGCTTTCACTGGAGGAGGCCATCGAGACGACCAAGATTCACAGCATCGCTGGGTTGCTCGATATCGAAAAGTCCTTCGTCTCCACGCGACCATTTCGCCCCCCGCATCACACCATCAGCGACATTGGATTGCTTGGCGGTGGGGCATTCCCCAACCCCGGTGAAGTCAGTCTCGCTCATAACGGAGTCCTTTTTCTCGATGAGCTGCCTGAATTCAAAAGATCGGCATTGGAAGTAATGCGCCAGCCAGTCGAAGATGGAAAAGTTACGGTGTCCCGCGCCGCCGGCAGCATAACTTTCCCGTCGGAATTCATGCTCGTCGCCGCGATGAATCCGTGCCCGTGTGGCTACTTTGGCGACCTAAAGCACGAATGCCGATGCGGCCCGGCGCAGGTGCAGCGTTATCGCCAGCGTGTTTCCGGCCCGTTGTTGGATCGCATCGATCTGCACATTGAAGTACCGGCGGTCGAGTATCGGGATATCGCTAGCGAACGGCCCGAAGAAGCATCCGCCATGATCCGCCAGCGTGTTGTTCGAGCACGCCATCGGCAGCAGGAACGTTTTCGCGGCGACGCAAAAGTCAACAGTAACGCGAGGATGGCCACGCGCCACCTGAAGCAGTACTGCAAACTTAATCAGGATTCGCAGGAACTGATTCGGGTCGCTATGAGCGAATTGAATCTAAGCGCCCGCGCTTACGATCGGATCCTGAAAGTGTCGCGCACGATCGCCGATCTCGATGGCAAGACTGAAATCTCAGCCGAGCACGTGAGCGAAGCGATTCAATATCGCACGTTCGATCGTACGCTGTGGGTTTAGGGGTCCATTGCAGGGCGATATGTTTGCCAGTGATCGCGTTCGCCGGCTCCTCCAACGGGGTGGGAACGGTATGTGGAATCCATCACGGTCATTTGGCAGTTGTTACCGGCGATCCCCTCGGGTTAGACGGTGTGACTACCGAAAGCTTGTTATCGTACTGCTCTTCTGTCTTACCGGGTGTGGTCCTGAGGACAACCCCTTGCTCGAGGAGACTTTCGAACGCGTCTACCCCGTCCAGCCCAACGCAAACATAAGTATTCAAAACCGTTACGGCGCCGTACTAATTTACGGCTCAAACACTAACGAAATGGAGATCCGTGCGACGAAGAAAGCCTATCGTCAAGAGAGGCTGCAAGAGATCGAGTTTGATGTCTCCGTGCAGTCCATCTCCGCTTCCATCAAGGTCATGGTTCCTCCCAAACGGACGTGGGCTCTTTTTGATCACTCGGGCACGGTTGACTGCACGGTCGTGATCCCTGCGTCCGCTAATATTTCGATGGTCCGCCTCGATGCGGGAGAAGTTTTTTTGGATGGAATGCGCGGGCGAAATGTGCACGCGTGGTTAGGCGATGGTCGCATGTTCGCCCATAACTGCTTTTCCGATGTCGATCTAGCGCTGCAGCGGGGGAATCTCTCCATCTCCTACGATTGGTGGGAAAGCGGAAGATTTTCAGTCCAGGCCAATATCGCGCGCGGCAATACCTGGGCATTTCTTCCAACGACCGCTGCCTTCCGTCTCATTGCCCAGACCACATACGGAAAAATCGGTAACGACTTTGATAATCCTCCTATCGCGAGACCGACGTTCGCGAAAGCGGCGAAAGTCGACATGTTAGTGCACGGTGGAGGGAACGCCGCAATTAAGGTGCGGACAACAAATGGCGACATCAGAATCATGGAGGCAAATCCTTAGCTAAAATGATTCGCGTCCCAATGCGTTCGATTTTGCCGAATTTGAAATTTCAAATTTGAAATCCGAAATTAGAGAGCCATGCCTTCATTCGATATTGTCTCTGAAGTGGATAAGCAGGAGCTGGATAATGCGATCAATCAGGCCCGGAAAGAATTGGCGACTCGTTTCGACTTCAAGGATATAAAAGCCGAGATACTTCCCGAGAAGGACAAAATCACGCTGACTGCTCCAGATGCTTCCCATCTCCGAGGACTGCGCGAAATTTTGATAGGTAAACTTTCGAAGCGCGGAGTGGATTTGCGCAACATCGAACAAGGCGAGCCCGCAATCTCCTCCGTTGGTCACGCTCGACAGGAACTAAAGATTCAACAGGGCCTTGAAGGAAACAAGGCAAAGGAAATTATCCAGGCAATCAAGGCGCAAAATTTCAAGGTGCAAAGTCAATTGCAGGATCAGCAGATTCGAGTGACTGGGAAAAAGAGGGACGAGCTGCAAGCAGTGATCCAATTTGTCCGTAATCGCGACTTTGGTGTCGCCACGAGTTTCAAAAATTTTCGAGACTGAACTTAGCTGATTCACTCTAAGAAGCGCCACTGAACCTGTGGAATCTGAGTTGCTGCTACATGGGCCGTGCGGCGCCTGTAGTTTATCCGCCCTGGACGGGTGGCATGATAGAAATCTCCTCACCTGGTTGGAGTCTATAATTCCGGTCCACAAATTCCACGTCTGCGCCAATCAGGATGCTTTTGTCATGCGAACCAAGGTTCGGTTGTTGCGCGTAGATTTCATGGAGCAGGTCGCGGACCGTCGATCCCTCCGCGAGATCGACGTCCATCTCGCGCTTTCCAACGAGATCACGCAATTGCGCATAAAATTGTACTCGCACTTTCATCTGTCCGTTTGCTCCAACAATTCTCTTCTCAGCACGCCGATGTAAGGCAGGTTGCGGTAGTGCTCCCTGAAATCGAGGCCGTAACCAACCACAAATTCGTCTTCGATTTCAAATCCAACATAATCCGGATCTACCTCTCGGGTGCGTTGTTTCTTTTTGTTCAACAGAACGCATATCTGGATGCTACGGGGCTTCATCGCTTGCAACGCCTCGCGGACCGCGGCAAGCGTGTGACCGCTGTCGAGAATATCATCAACGATCAAAATATCTCGGTTCGCAAGACCCGGGAGTGGGACCTGTCCGCCTCCGGACGAACTCGCCGTGGCGAGCTTGAAAATGACGTTGCCGCTGGTTTGCGCTTTTCCATGGTAACTGGCTACGCTCAGACATTCCAGTTTTAGGGGCAGTGGAATTCGACGAAGCAAATCGGCAACGAACATCAAGCTCCCGTGCAACACTGCGACCACGGTCAATTCGCAGTCGCGATAACGCTCTGAAATTTGCGCGGCGATATCGTCCAAGCGCCGGTGAATCGCAGGCTCGTCAAATAATACGCGCTCCAGATCGCCTCTCACTAAGGACTATTACGCACCAGCTGATGCAGAGATCAACGCGCGATAAACTTTTCAGCGATGTGATTTGCGCCGTCTATTCTATTCTTGTCATGTCGAGCGAAGTCGAGACATCCCTAATTGATTGACTGACTGTGATCGAATCAGAGATTCCTCTCCTCGTGTCGGAATGACAAAATTGGAGCCGTTCAAGCATGCACGTTCAACACGATCAAATTGAAATTCCTACCAATGGCAAAGGGTTGTACGAAATCACGGACGAAGTGCAATCGAAAATCGACAAATGCGGAGTACAAGATGGGACCGCAACGGTTTTCGTGCGGCATACTAGTTGCAGCGTGGTTATCATGGAAAATGCCGATCCGACTGCGCGTCGCGACCTGGAAGAATTCTTCGATCGGCTGGTTCCGGAGAATGCCGATTACTTCGAGCACAGTTCCGAAGGCAGCGACGACATGCCATCGCACATTCGCATGGTGTTGACGCGTACCAGCGAGACGGTACCCATCGTCGAGGGCGAAATGCAGCTGGGAACCTGGCAGGGCATTTTCCTTTTCGAGCATCGCCACGCACATCATCGACGAAAGGTGCTAGTCACAGTGGTTGGCAAGTAGTTTCAAGGTACGTGGCTGTCAGACGCTCCAGCGTGACGAATTGGCTCCTGCAGCTGCGGCTTTTTACTCGTAAATCGCACGAATGAGGCGGAGAGATTTCTCGTTAGGCAAGACCTGCTGTTCCATCTGGTTCATGGTGTACGCGAAAGCGAGTCTGTTTTCAGGGTCGGCGAAGGCGTTGGCCCCGCCTGCGCCCGGATGGCCAAATGCGTCCGTCGACGGCCCGAACATTCTCCTCGATGAGGCACGTGGATCTTTCATAAAGCCGGCTGAAAACGCTGTGGGTATCTGAAAGACTTTGTCGGTGCCGTCCACCAGCGTCGTCGTCATCCATGCGATCGTTTTGCTCGAGAAAAACGTTCGCCCGTCGAGTTTACCGTCGTTCGCCAGCATGGAATAGAACTTCGCAAGTGCCGAGGCGTTTCCGATCCCTCCAAATGAAACGATCGATTGCACGCGTACAGCTGGGGTGTTCATCCCGCTAATGTACTGCAATCCTTGTGGAGACATGAATGTTTTGCGGGCCAGCGTGCCGGGCGTCACCAGATCGACATAAAATTGCTTCGGCTCAGGCGGCTTCCCAGTCTTTGCAGCGTAAATAGTCGCGACGCGTGGATTCTGTTCTTCTGGCAAACCAATCCAAAGATCGAGACCCAGCGGCTCGGCAAACACTTCGCGCCAATACCTTGACAAGTTTTGCCCCGTGATTCGACGCACCAGTTCGTCAAGCAAGAATCCAAACGTGCGAGCGTGATAACCGTGTGCGCTTCCCGGCGTCCACAATGGTCTCTGCTCTTCGAGTGCACGAATCACCGCGTTGTAGTCGAGGATCTCCACCCGCCGATCCAGCGCGCAAAGCCCGGCTTGATGAGAAAGAAGCTGGGCAAGTGTGATTTTCTCTTTCCCGGATTGAGCAAACTCCGGCCAAAATTCCGCCACGGACCTGCTTATGTCGATTTCATGCTCTTGTAAGACATGCAAGACACACGCGCTCGCCAATCCCTTGGTGGCAGACCAGATGAGGACTAGCGTGTCGGCTTCCCAGGGTTTTTCGTGGCGGATATCGTAAAATCCTCCGTAAAGATCGACTTCTGATTTTTCATTTTGCCGAACAGAAACCGCAGCACCCAACTCTGCAAACTTTTCGAAATTTTCGCGGAACAGCGGTTTCAATCGCTCGCGAAGGTTATCGACATCCACCTGCATCACTGGCTGATAAACACGATTTTCCGGAGCTAAAGCCAAATCCTCCTCGCGGTCGCCTTCGTTATCCAAAATAGCCAATCGAGGACCAGTAGGAGAACGACAAGAACGAAAAATTACAGCAACAATTCTTCCAATTCGTCGAGTCGCTGTTCGAATAAACGCAGAGCGCTCTCAATTGGCGTCGGCGTACTCATGTCGACCCCTGCCGCTTTCAACGTTTCCAGTGGATACTTGGAGCCACCGGAACGCAGAAAGCCAAGGTACGCGTCCACACTTCCCGGCTGTCCCGAAAGGACGCGCTGTGAAAGCGTCGCCGCGGCAGAGATCCCGGTCGCATACTTGTAGACATAGAACGCGTGGTAGAAATGCGGAATACGCAGGCATTCTAAATCCAATTCAGGATCGATCACGAGGTTTTCAGCAAAATAGGCTTCGAGCAGTTTGTGATATTGCGATCTAAAAACTTCAAGCGTCAGCGCATCGCCACTTTCCTCGATGGCATGAATGGCTTTTTCGAACTCGGCAAACATGGTTTGCCGGAAAAGCGTGCCCCGCAGATCGTCAATTTGCCGGTTGATGATGTAGGCACGCATTTTCGGGTCGGTCGTGGTTTTGAGCAGATGCTCGGTGAGAAGCTCTTCATTGAAAGTCGATGCAACCTCAGCCAGAAAAATTGGGTACTCGTAATCCTGAAACCGCTGCGAATTTTGCGAGAACCAGCTGTGCATCGAGTGCCCCGCTTCATGTGCAAGCGTATAGACATCGGAGAAGACGTCCTCCTTGTAATTCATCAAAATGTAAGGAGGCGCTTGATAACTTCCCGACGAAAATGCGCCACTGCGCTTGCCCCTCGTTTCGTAGCGATCGCACCAGCGACCAATCCGCAGGCCCTGGGCGAGAATATCGACATAATCCTTTCCCAACGGTTCGAGAGCGGCCAAAACCATTTCCACGGCCTGATCAAACGTAAATCGTGTCTCGACTTCCGGCACGAGCGGGACGTACGTGTCGTAATAATGCAGTTCGCGCAATCCAAGCGCGCGACGGCGTAAATCGAAATAGCGAAACAGCGGTTTCAAATTTGCGCGAACCGATTCAATCAGCCCGTCGTAAACCGCAATCGGAACATCATCCGGAAACAAGGCAGCCTCGAGAGCCGACGAGTAATTTCTCGCTCGCGCGTGGAAGACATCTGCCTTGACGGAATAAGCGAGTGAGGCTGCGAGGGTGTACTGATGGTCGCGAAATTCTCCATAAAACTGATGGAAAGCACGATTGCGCAGCGCATGATCGCGCTTGACCAGAAATGAGCTGAACGAGCTTTGCGTAAGCGGTTTCGCGCGACCTGTCTCGTCGATCAGGACGCCAAACTTCATGTCCACGTCGGTCAATTGTGAAAACGTGTCGTCGTATCCGCTCAGCGCCACGCTCCCCAACGCGAGCAGACGTTCCTCTGGAACCGAGAGCACATGCGGCTTCATTCGACGAATCTTTTGGAGTTTGATCCGCCATTCGTCGAGTGCGGGATCGGCAACAAACCTGGCAAACGTTGCATCATCGATCGCCAGAATTTCTGGAACAACAAACGCCGCGGCTTCGCCGATCTTTGTGAGCAGGTTCTGAACCTGTCCAATCCGTGTGAGGTACTCGTTGTTAGTACTGTCCTCTGCCGATTGCAGTGACGCGTAGTGATAAATGCGCTCGATTTTCAAATCGAGCGACCTTTCAAAATCAAGCACGGCAGCCAGCGTCTGCGCAGAGTCCCCTACTCGGCCTTTCCAGTCGTGAAGCTTGGGATAAGTCCGTTGAATCCACGCGAAATCCTCCTGCCATTTGCCCACATTGGCGAAAAGATGCGTCAGGTCCCACTTGTCAGTGTCAGAGATATCAGCGCGAGTCGCGATTTTCGCTTCATCCATGAGGAGATTGTCACACGGAACACGTTCTCTTCAACGCGTCGAACATGGGATAATGCTGTAATGATCAGCCAACCCGGAAGAAACGGCTAAATTGGCGTCGCAAGGTTCTCCATTTCGGTGTTTCATGCCTTGCATGAAACGCTTTTTGATCTTGCAGATATTCAGCGCATTAATCGTTCCAATGGCGCACACGGCAACTGATTTGGATCTGGCAGCAAAAGCAACAAACGAGTTCGCTGTCGATCTTCATCGGCAACTCGCCACCGGTAACGACAACCTCTGCGTTTCACCGTTTTCAATTGAAAATGCTCTCGGCATGACATTCGCAGGCGCAGACGGCGAAACCCTCAGTGAGATGGCGCGCGTCCTGCATTTCTCAGGCGACGCGGAGGGAGTAGCCTCATCCTTCGCTTCACTTCAGCATTCACTGGAACAAATGAGTGCCAGGACGGCCGACATGGCCGGAAAATCCAAAGAATTCGGCGGTCCGAGCGAGCCGATCACACTAAACATTGCTAACCGGCTGTTTGCTCAAAAGAATTACAATTTTCGTCAGAATTTCTTGTCCCTGGTAAAACAAGACTACGGCGCTGCATTTGAGCTGCTCGATTTTGTTGCGGATCCCAAGGCAGCGACACAGCAGATCAACAAATGGGTGGCCGATCAGACGCGCGACAAGATTCGTGATCTCATTCCTGCGAACGCATTGAATAAGTTGACGCGTCTTGTACTGGCCAACGCGCTTTATCTCAAGGCGCCTTGGACAGATCCATTTTCTGAAAAGGCAACCCAGCCCGAACCGTTCCGCGTCCGTAGTAGCGCGGCGGCCAATGTTTCCATGATGCGGAAAACAGCACGATTTGGTTACGCGAAGCGCCCGGGCTTCCTTGCAATCAGCGTTCCCTATGTTGGCGATGATCTTCAATTTCTCGTTCTACTTCCCGACGAGATAGACGGTCTGCGAGCGCTGGAATCAAAACTCACCGCGGACGTTTTGGCAGGGTGCGCCAGGCTAGAAACGCGGGAAGTCGATTTGCATTTGCCAAAGTTCAAGCTCGAGCCGCCTACGATTGCGCTGGCGGAAAAACTTCAAGCTTTGGGAATGAAAAGCGCATTCGATATTCCCCGAGGCAGCGCCGATTTCGATAAGATGGCGCCGCGTAAACCAAATGATTATCTCTACATCTCGAATGTTTTTCACAAGACCTTTATCGCCGTGGACGAAAAGGGAACCGAAGCGGCGGCAGCGACTGCAGTGGTAATGATGAGGGCAACGGCAATGCGAGGGCCAACACCGCTCCCAATTGAAGTGAAAGTCGATCGTCCATTCGTTTATGCAATTCAGCACGTCCCGAGCGGCGTTTGCCTTTTTCTCGGGCGGGTGACGGATCCTCGTTGAAATGGATCTCTCGAC
>DASXMV010000188.1:0-5856 GCA_036495465.1 Candidatus Udaeobacter sp.
GCCTTTTTCTCGGGCGCGTAACCGATCCTCGTTGAAATGGACGTCTCGACTCTGGCAAATCTAATTAATGCTTTTGCCGTGACGGCCGGGGTCATCTTCGCAGCAGTTCAGATTCGTTATTACCGCCGGCAAAGACAAAGAGAAGCGATGCTTGAGCTCGTGAAGTCATTCCAAAGTCCAGCGTTTACCAATTCGCTTCGTCGCGTGCTTTCGCTGCCAGATGGCGCCGACGCAAAGAAGATCCATGAAGTCCTCGGACCCGAGGGCGAAGACGCTGTTTACATGGTCTCGTTAACCTGGGAAAGCCTCGGCCTGCTGGTTTTTCGTCGCGAGGTTACGCTTGATCTAGTCGGTGATTTTTTTAGTGGGCCAATTATTGCCTCATGGCGAAAGAGTTCCAGCTACATCGCCGACCTGCGTAGAGAGGGTCAAAGAGAAACGTACTTTGAATGGGTCCAATGGCTGGCGGAGAGGATGATCGAAGATGAGAAGGGGGTGCCGCCAATTCCTGCGCATATCGCGCATCGGCAGTGGAAGAAATTGTAGCGACGCTCTCTGAGTGCCGAGGATGCCATGGCGATCCGCTAAATCGCGCCGACGGCCATCGACTTGCTACAGCAGCGTGTTTTCTGCGTAACTCAATTTCCCATTCACGATCCGCGCTGCGGATGTGTATGGATGCGGCTCGGTTTTGTTTGCATTAAGGATATGCATCACCTCAATGTCACGCGCTTTAAGGTAATCGGAAATCAGCGACCGATGACACCGCCACCAGACGGCTTCTGCGCACATGATTGCGGTGGGTCCGGCATCCGCCGCTAGATCGAGAAGACGAGTCGCACCTTTGTGAAACTCTTCTGTCTCCATGTAATCGGCGTAACCACGAAATGATGCATTGCGCCAGGCTGTATTGCGTGAATCGGCTTTCGGACGTCTTCGCCCGCCGAGCTCGGGAAAATGTTCATAGCGAATTCCCGCCTTTTTTAACGAATCCGAGAGAGTTTCCTTATTGAACTGCGGAAACCTCTTCGAACCTGGTAAGCTTCGAATGTCTACAAGCAACTTGATGTGGTTCGCCGCAAGCGACGAAATAAATTCTTCAATCGTCCGCGTAGAATGACCAATCGTCCAGATTGGGGAGATCATCTTCTCTTTGATTGCCGTTTGAACATTGGTACCTTCGTCAAAACAGAAGATGCTAAAATGTACAAAATATTCTTATCGACAGTCCTCGGACTCATTACACTGGGTCTAATGCAAGCAGCAGAAAATCAACAACAACCTGAAGTGGGAAAGCCCGCACCGGATTTCAACCTGACGACTGGAGATGGTTCGCAGGTGACTCTCAAGGATTATCACGGCAAATGGGTCGTGCTGTATTTTTATCCCAAAGATTTTACCAGCGGCTGCACACTGGAGGCCCACAATTTCCAGCGCGACTTGTCAAAGTATGAAGATTCTGGAGTAGTGATTCTGGGCGTAAGCGTGGACACGGCTCAATCGCACAAGGATTTTTGCACCAAGGAAGGACTCAACTTCAAGCTACTCGCCGATCCTGACGCGAAAGTCTCGACTGAATACGGTTCGGTGATGGATTACAAAGGAAGCAAACTTGCCGCGCGCAATACATTCATCATCAATCCGAAAGGCGACATCGCGAAGGTGTACACCGGGGTAAAGCCGGCCGAGCACAGCGAGCAAGTCCTCAAAGATCTGGCAGAATTAAAGAAGAGCTGAGTTTACGCAACTTGCTCCGGAGGCTTGACCCGCGGAGTGCAATAAGGGCGCCCAGTTTCTGCGAGGTCCACAGCTCAACCTGGGGCTAAACAGATGTGAGGCTAAAAGTAATTCCGCCGCTCTGGCATTTACTCGTAATCGCCATCGTATATTTGGCCGTTATGTTTTTCGGTCATTTGCCAGATCGTCTGATCTTATTTCCAACAAGATCGCCGATTAATGCAGGGGGCGCTGTTCGCAAAACTCTTCCATTCGAAAACGAGCAACTCGAGATATGGACTGCGCAATCCCAACTAGCGCGATCCAATGGCGCTGCGGACGTTTATGTATTGCGCTTTTATGGTAACGCCGACCGCGCTGAGCGTTGGCCCGCTGAAGAAGCCGAAATCTGGACGGATCGCGCAATCGAAGTCTGGGGAGTTAATTATCCGGGATTCGGCGGCAGCACTGGTCCAGCGCGGCTTTCCAAGATCGGACCAGCCGCTCTCGCAGCCTTTGATGAATTACGACGCCACGCAGGCGGTCGGCCAATTGTCCCTTTTGGGACAAGCATCGGTTCGACTGCAGCGCTGCATGTAGCCGCGCATCGCTCTGTTCCTGGCTTAATTCTGCAGAACCCTCCACCATTACGCGAAATGATTCTGCGTCGGTTTGGCTGGTGGAATTTATGGCTACTGGCGGGTCCGGTCGCGTTACAAATTCCGAACGATCTCGATAGCATCGCGAACGCGAAAACAATCCGGGTTCCGGCGATTTTTCTGCTTTCGGAAAGGGACGAAGTCGTTCCGCCTGCGTATCACCAGCTCGTGGTCAATGCGTACGCTGGCGACAAGCGCGTGATTCCATTGCACCGTGCTTTTCACAATGATCCAATTGAGGGTACGGCGCTTGTAGAGTTGCACGACGCGTTCGACTGGCTGTTTGCCAACACTAGTTCACGTCACTCGCCGCATTAGTGGGGATTGACCAACCGCTCGTTTGGCGCCTGGCTTTTGCTTCACCGAAAGCAACCTTCGGTTTCGGCTCGCACGGCGGGCATTTTGCCGCTCGATTTTGTCAGTCGGCCTGCGTTAAGGTCGCGCGCGATGCAGAACCAGCAAAATCTCATGAGCAGCTTCGAGTTTATCGCGGCATTGATGTCTATCATCGTTGGCCTCGGTGTGACTAACCTGCTCGCGGGCGCCGGCAGGGCGTTTTATCGCCGCAACGAGAACCCACTCGATGAAGTCCACATTGTCCTCACCCTCGCGACGCTGGTGCTGCTGGCCTTGCAATGGTGGGTCACCTTCAAGTGGAACACCGAGGTTAACTGGAGCTTCGACAAGTTCCTTGTGTTGATCGTTTGGACCATCACGCTCTACATGCTAACCGTGTTCCTTTACCCCCCCGATTTGTCGGAAGAAGAAGAACACAAGGGTCGCTTTGAACGGAACCGCTCAGGGTATTACTCAACGTTTATTGCGATGTGTCTGCTGGATATTGCGCAGACCGCGATTCACGGCGATGTCTTTCACCCGATTTGGTATCTTCCATTTATCAGTCAATATGCAGTGTTGGCGGCCGTTGGACTCATTGTCCACCGGCGCGGCTACGACCGGTTTTTCGCGTGGTACCAACTGATTACGTTGCTGGCATGGGCGCTAGTGGTCAGGCGCCTTCTGGTGGGGAACGCTATGACTCAATGAATACGATGTTTACTCAGCGTTCGACGGCTACCCATTCGTTACGTGCCCGCGAATCGGCGACCGCTTGTACGACTCGCATGTAGCGAAGGCCGTCCTCGAAATTGGGATTGGGTCGCACTCGGCCCTTCGATTTAACGGCAGCTAGAAAGTCTTCTTCCACGCGCCACTCAGTTTCCAATTCTGCTGGAAGTTCGACAACGTGCAGCCCACGATCACCAACCTTACCCGCCTGCACTACATCCGAATCGAAATCGTAAGTAAGTGTGCCGCTGCTGCCATAAATTTCTACGCGATCACCTGACGCCAGGGCATCGACTCCACTGAATTCGAGCACACCCTCGGCGCCGTTCTCGAAAGCGCAAAGAACGGTCAGTAAGTCGGGAATAATGACCTCATAGCCCTGACGGATTGTCTGAATGACCTTGCCGCGCGCGAAAACGCCGGTGATTTCGCCAAGCCAGCGTTGCAATACTTCGGTGTAAATCCCGAGCGTAAGCACGTGAAGACCGCTAATTTCGATCTTCTGCCGCCAATGCGGTCCAGCGCCCGGGTCTAAATAATTGCTGGTGAAACTTTGCAATCGCACGTGGTGCGGACGACCAATGTAATCCTCAGCCATGAGTTTTTTGACAAGCAAGTCACCCCGCATTCCCATTGGAGGCGGACAAAGCATGGTCACTAGTTCGGGATAGCGCTTTGACGCCGCGAGCATTTCCTCCGCTTCCGCGAGGTCCATCGACATTCGTGCCTGACAAAACACATGTTTGCCGGCCTCAAGCGCCGAAACAGTCACGGCCGAATGCATCACCGGCGGCGTCCCAATCCAGATAATATCGATATCGGGCAAGGCAAGCATCTCGGGCCAATTCCGCATCGGGGTGGCTGATGGACAATACTCCTGGCAAAATTTCTCCGAGCTTTCGTATGTGGAATTCGAGACTGCAACAATCTCGACTTCCGGATGTTTCTCGAGGGCCGGCAAATGACGCGCGCGAACAATGTTGCCGGCTCCGACAATTCCAATTCGCAGTTTGTGATTATTTTTGTGCATTAGTTACGCGAAACGTCGATCTTGCAGACTCGAGCGGTCCTTGTGCGAGCTAAATTTGACCGCAGCTGCTAGTTGCACGTTCAACCATGAAGAAAGCTAATCAGCAAGCCCGCCTTCACGATCGCAACGACGAGTCTGGCAAATGTCGAACACGAAGAGATAACGGTTTCGATTGGTTAAATCGTCAGAGATCCCGACGCTGTTTATCGTGAATGGATGCTCTATTGAAATGATTAACAATTCACAGCGGTATCCGGGCTTCGAATTTGTGATTCCGCAGGTTCCTTAACATCTACTTGACCTGCGGACTGAGGCGCGGCAGCTTACGCGCCTGTTTTCGAGGCGATATCATGTCCAGAATTTGCACTATTACGGGATCCAAACCGATGCGCGGAAGCGTCATCCACCGTCGCGGTTTGGCTAAAAAGAAGGGCGGCGTCGGCCGGCACGTCACGAAAAATGTGCCGCGCGTTTTCGTGCCAAACCTGCACCACCAACGCATTTGGGTGCCAGAGCTAAAGCGGTTCGTTCGTGTTCGCGTTACAGCGCGTGGTCTAAAGACAATCAACAAGCACGGCGCCTACAAGGCCCTTAAAAAAGCAGGCGCAATCTAATTCCAGGGAAGTCTCGACGGTCCAATGCTTTCAGGGCCGAGATAGACGCGGTTCGAATGGGATCGATGCAACTTACTCTTCTCAAATCAAAAATTCATCGCGCCACAGTCACTGGGGCGAGCCTCGATTACGAAGGTAGCCTGACGATTTCGGCCGATCTGGCAGAGCTCGTCGGCCTAATTCCGTACGAAAAAATTCTCGTAAGCAACTTGAATAATGGCCAACGATTTGAGACGTACGCGATTTTTGGCAAAGCGCATGAGGGAATCATCGAACTAAACGGGGCCACCGCGCATTTGGGCAAAATTGGGGACCGCCTCACCATCATGAGTTTTGCACGTTGCACTCTGGACGAGGCGGCTCTGCATGCGCCACGAATCGCAGTGTTGGATGAGAAAAACGAAGTCGTTCGTCACGACGAAGGCGACCCGCTGCCTTCACTGAGAATTGTCAAAAAGTAAGGGCCGGGCCAGATCGCCAACGCGAAGGTCTGTCGGGCCGAGCTTTCGGAGCTCGGCTCAATTGTTTCTGTGGCTGTCCCTTCCGAACCTACGACGTTCCGCAGTCTGCCTTTTCCTCGTGGAAGGTCGAGCGAACCATCATTGAACTCGATCACATAACCTTCGTTGATCAGCCAACGCAGATCGGACGCGAGCGCGAGTTTGCGCGGTTCTGCCGCCTCGGTTGTCAAATCGCCAATCAGTTTTTCAAAAAGCTGTTTGCGATTGATTACTGCCGTGCCCGCGAGTGCTTCGAGAATCGCATTAAC
>DASXMV010000189.1:0-8941 GCA_036495465.1 Candidatus Udaeobacter sp.
CCGGTCCTTGGTGATGTCGATATAAAGGCTGCTTAGATCGACAGCACAAAACTGGTTGAGCACGTGATAAACCTTGTGGAACTCGAACGCTTCATAGGCCGATCGGCAATCAGCGATCACCTGGTTCAAACGTTCCAAGACCCAGCGATCGATCAACGTTGTGGCCGGCGTCGATGATGCAGGCTCACCGGGCTCGCCGCCAGCGGCTACAGGAAAATCATGAAGGTTCCCCAGCAAAATGCGCAGCGTGTTTCGAATGCGGCGATACGTGTCGCCGAGACGGGTAAAGATTTCCTCGGAAAACGGAACGTCGGCGGTGTAATCGATACTGCTCGCCCACAGGCGCACCAGGTCGGCACCGTGTTTCTGCACGAAGTGACCGACATCCATCGGCTTCTCGTAGGCGGACGACTTGGAAATTTTCTTTCCGTCCATGTCGACCACGAAACCGTGGGTTAAACAAATCTTGTACGGCGCGCGATTATTGAGGGCGATGCTGGTCATCAGCGACGACTGAAACCAGCCGCGATGTTGGTCGGTCGCTTCGAGGTACATATCGGCTGGATCGCGCAGTTCCGGGTGTAGCGCACAGACGGCTTTGTGTGAAACACCGCTGTCGATCCAAACATCGATCGTATCATTGCGTTTTGTCGTTCCGGCCGGGAGACCAAGCTTCCTGGCAAGATCGGCATCGCTCAGTTCGAACCAAATGTTCGAGCCGTGCTCGGCAACAAGATCAGCCAGTTTCCGAATGACATTAGAATCGAGGATGGCTTTCCCTTCGTTCGAGTAGAAAACAGGAAGCGGAACGCCCCAGCTCCGCTGGCGCGAAATCACCCAATCGGGACGCGACTCAACAGTGCCGGCGATGCGGTTTTCGCCCCAAGCCGGAACCCATTTCACTTTATTGTGGATAGCATCGAGCGCTTTCCCACGCAGCTCATCGATTCGAATGAAGAACTGCTCGACGTTGCGAAAAATAATGGGTGTTTTGGACCGCCAACAATAGGGATAGGAGTGATGAAAATTTTGTTGGCCCAGCAACATCTCACTTTCGCGCAGCAATTTGATGATGTCGGTGTTAGCATCAAAGACATATTTACCGGTGAGTTCTGGAAGATTCGCTTCCTCAGTGAAGCGTCCATGGTCGTCGACAGGCGAAAGAATTTCCAAGCCGTTCGCTCTGCCTAACCAGTAATCGTCCTCACCGTGGCCCGGCGCGATATGCACCAGGCCAGTGCCGCTCTCCATGGTTACGAAATCCGCAGCGAGCACGGTTGATTGTCGGGTCAGAAAAGGATGTTGCGCCTTGAGGCCGACGAGTTCCTTGCCAGCGCGAAAGGTCGATTCTTCCGTGGCCTCGAAACCAGTTTGTTGAATGAATTGATCGCGAAGCCTGCGCGCAACAATCACTCGCTCAGCGTTGTTGCCCAGGATTTCATATTCGGCATCGGGATCGACTGCGATGGCCAGATTTGCCGGCAACGTCCACGGCGTCGTTGTCCAAATCGCAATGCTGATTGGTTTGTCAGTTGGTAAACCGATTTTCGCCGCTTCGTCGATAAGCAGCGGGAATCGCACGTAAACCGTGGTGTCGTCGCGTTCCTGATATTCTACCTCAGCTTCGGCAAGCGCGGTCTGCGCGCCGGTGCTCCAGAACACGGGCTTCTTCGATTGATAAACGAGACCTTTTTCAACGAATACGGCAAAGGCGCGGAGGATTTCCGCTTCGTACTTGGGGGCCATCGTTAGATATGGATTCTCCCAATCGCCGAAGACGCCCAGTCGCTTGAATTGCTCGCGCTGGATATTGACGAACTTCCAGGCAAACGCTTCCGATTTTTTGCGAATTTCGAGCGGCGAAAGGCCCCGAGATTCCTTGACCACCTTGTATTCGATGGGCAAGCCATGACAATCCCAACCCGGAACGTATGGCGCGCGCTTGCCAAGCATGGCCTGCGATTTCACAACGAAATCCTTAAGGATTTTGTTAAGCGCGGTGCCCATGTGCACATCTCCGTTGGCGAATGGCGGCCCGTCATGGAGCACAAACAATTCGCGGCCCTGTCTCGATTTCTGGATCTGCTGATAGAGTCGCGTCTCCTCCCACGCCCGGAGCATTTCCGGCTCGCGCGTGGCGAGGTTCGCCTTCATCGGAAATTCCGTGCGTGGCAAATTAAGAGTATTTTTGTAGTTCTGACTCATGGCAGGGCGGGCGAGGCTACGTAACATCCGCTGTCACGCAAATCAACGCGCGCATCGATTCATGCGATGGTTGACGTTCCTAACCTAATCCTTTCGTGCTATGACGACGACGCCTAAAATCGAGAGACGCCGTGCATATTTTTGTCCTCGCAGATACGCACAATCGTATGCCGGAAACCGTGAGAGAAATTGCACGCCCTGCGGATGAGATCTGGCACTTGGGCGATGTTTGCGCGGAAAGCATTCTCGACGAGCTTCGAGCGATTGGCCCGCCGGTAACAGTCGTGCGTGGAAATTGTGACAGCAATTCGGAATGGCCGCTGGTTGTCGATCTCCTCCGGAGCGGATTGAAGTTTCGCCTGCAACACATACCGCCAGACCACACGCCGGAGGACGTCGACGTTGTTCTACACGGTCACACACACGTTCCGCGAAACGAAAAGCGCGGAGGCGTCCTGTTTCTAAATCCAGGATGCGTCACAAGAGCCAACCAAGGCGCGCCTCCAAGCGTAGCCTGGCTTCGACTCATCGGCGGAACGATTGATTGGAAACTCCTGCTGCTCCAGTGACGCGCGCAAAGATAGCGCAAAAATCAGAGCTTTAAGATCACGCGACTGCCAAGCGCAAACCCGCTATTTGTTGATTGAGTCCGGAGCTTAAAACGATTGCCCGGCGAGCTTTCGCCAAAGGTAGACGGGAACGCGAAAGTTTTACCGAGATGGCTCCATCCGCATGAAGTACCGGTGGAAGCTCTCTATTGCGCAAGGCTTGAGCCGCGACGATGACCTGCCACAGCCCCGAAGCGCCAACACTTTCGCCTATCGCCGGCTTTGCCGTGTAAACCATTGCATCTGGAACGCTGTGTTCTAAAGCGTTGAGTTCTACCTGGTCGATAAACGTGCCGTTTGCGCTTGAGACCACAAGGTCAGTTTTGTTTTTGTTCAGATCGCACAAAATTCCCCGCAAAATCTCCGTCGCTTCGGTTCGCCTCGCGTAGCAACCACCCGGATGCGCGCGTTCGATTGTAATCGGCCCCGCTCTTGCGAGCAGGATTGCTCCTGCTCCTTCGCTCAAAATCATTCCTCGCCTTTGTTTATCGAATGGCTCAATCGGTGGCGCGGAGCGAAGCAATCGCCATCGCGAATACGCATCACACAACAGCCAATCGACCTCTTCGGTGGCGACGACCAGGCAATAATCAAACGCCTCATTCGCCATCAGGTCCTCCGCCATCTTTATCGCCAGCAAGCCAACAGCTCCGTCGCCGACAACCGTGTAAGTGGTTCCGGTCACACCCAAAATTGCGGCAAGATGGCTCGCAGGCGCATTGAAAACCGTTTCCGGAAACAAAAGAGGGCTGGCCGACTGTGCCCCAGCTTCAATGACATCCCGGTAGAACCGCTTGGTGTAAATCACGCCGCCATTGGAGATGCCAAACACAAGCGCGATTCGATCCGCATTCTGCGAATCCACCTTTACTCCAGCAGACTGTAATGCCTCCAAACCTGCTGCGGCGGCAAATCTTGAAATCACACTGGCCCGGCGAAGACGCGGATGCACCAAACCGGCAAGCGCTGATTCAGGCACGCGGAATGCCTGGTAAGATCGATTTCCGAATTGCTCGGAAACTGTTGTCATGGACGACTCGTCTCCGCGAAGCAACCTCTCCCACACCAAATTCACGCCACTTCCAAGAGGGGTCACCCACCCCATGCCCGCGATCGCCAAACTCATGCTTCAGCCCTGCGCATCAGAATCGAAGCATTCGTCCCGCCGAAGCCAAATGAATTTGAGAGCGCCATACGCACAACGGCCGGTCGCGGCTCGTTCGCCACAATATTTAGATCGAGACGGTCATCCAGAGCGCCAAAGTTGATGTTAGGAGGAAGAAATTGCTCCTTCAAGGCCAGCAAACAGACAACGGCTTCGATCGCACCCGCGGCGCCCAGCGAATGACCCATCATACCTTTGGTCGAACTCACCGGGACACCATTAAATAACGCGCTGACCGCTTTCCCTTCCGCTGCATCATTAAATATTGTGGCTGTACCGTGAGCGTTAACGTAGTCGACTTCTTCGGCTGAAAGATGCGCGCTTTGGAGAGCCTGCCCCATTGCCTGGTGCGCTCCGGCGCCGGAAGGATCCGGCTGCGTGATATGAAAATTGTCCGTGGAGATGCCGTAGCCGACGATCTCTGCAAGGACAGGCAGCCTCTGCTTCCGAGCCAGCTCAAGATTTTCCAAAGCAAGAATTGCTGCACCCTCGCCGAGCACCGTGCCGGTGCGGTGTCGATCAAACGGGCGGCACTTCTCCGGCGTCGAGGCTTGAAGCGAATCGAATCCCGTGAAGACCAGTTCCGAAAGAGAATCATAACCTCCGGCCAATACCCGTTGATAGCGTCCGGAACGCACGCATTCGAACGCGTGACCAATCGCATTTGTGCCCGAAGCGCAGGCGTTTGCAATCACCTGACATGGAACAGAAAACCCAAAAACCTCTCCCTGCGCATCGATTACAGGCTTTTGTGCCGGGTAATTAGCGATCCATGTCGGGGCGTGTCGCAGATTTTCAGATCTGCATATCGATCGGTAATACTGTTCTCCGTACGACATGCCGCCACTTGTCGTCCCGATTACAGCCAATTCCGGCGCAAACTGGGGCACCTGCGCTATGGCTTCTCTCAGCGCGTGAATCATCATGTGCGACGACCGATGCAAACGTTTGGCTCGGAGTCCTTTCTTCACACCGGCTAGCAATCGGTCATCAGATACTTGACCGGCGGTCTTACAACGACAGTCGGCTACTGAAAATCTTGTCACTGCCGTGACGCAATCCCGCGCCTCACGAAGGGAATCGAGCGTCTCGGCCAGTCCAAATCCCAGCGGGCTGATCACGCCAGCC
This sequence comes from Candidatus Udaeobacter sp., assembly GCA_036495465.1. Lineage (GTDB taxonomy): Bacteria > Verrucomicrobiota > Verrucomicrobiia > Chthoniobacterales > UBA10450 > Udaeobacter. The sequence continues at coordinate 5,107 of DASXMV010000189.1, forward strand.
GCGACAACTGCAACTCGCGCAGGGGGTTTCTGTTCGGCAACGGTACCTGGCAGGGTCATTGAGTTACAATATTGATCCGCGATTTTCTATTGCTTTCCTACAGGAAGCATTTTACAAGTGACCCGAAACGGAAACGGAAGCCTGGAAGTTGGTGGATTGTCAGTTGAGTTTATTCAGTGGCGATTTGAAATCCGATAGGCGGGAACAGTGACCTGGCAGCCTTTTCCAGAATAGACTCAATGGGAACTAAATTATACGTAGGCAATCTTTCCTTCAACACGACGGAAAACGAACTCCAGGAGCTTTTCGCACAGGCTGGCACTGTGCAGGAAGTTACCCTGATGCAGGACAAATTCACCGGCAAATCGCGTGGCTTTGCATTTGTGACCATGAGTTCCGAAGAGGATGCTCAAAATGCGATCTCGAAATTCAACGGCCAAAACGTTGAAGGCCGGCCGCTAACCGTGAATGAGGCGCGGCCGCGAGAACCGCGACCCCCAGGTGGCGGCGGACGTGGCTACGGCGGCGGCGGCGGCGGTGGTGGTGGTGGCTACGGTGGTCGGCGCGAAGGCGGCCAGCGAAGAGGCTACTAAATTCGCCTGCATTCAAAGCTGGTTTTGTAGCAACGGCGTATCTCGCCGTGCCGGGTAGGGATTGTACCAAAAACTAAACGCGCACCTTCATTGTTGCGAAGGTTTGGGCAGGGCTGGATTCGAACCAGCGAAGGCGTAAGCCAGCAGATTTACAGTCTGCCCCGTTTGGCCACTTCGGTACCTACCCGTTTGTACCACGAAAGCTTTCCGCGTTGATATAGCTCGGGCGCTGCCTCTGGCAAGTGCTTTGGTCTCCGGTTGCAACTTCAGCTGAAAAACCCGGCAATCGCGTTCACCACATATCGCTGCGCCTCGCGCGAAATCTCCGGATAAATCGGTAAGGCGAGCGTCTCAAGAGCAGCGCGCTCGGCCTCTGGAAAATCGCCCTTCTTGTAGCCGAGATAGCCAAAACATTTCTGCTCATGCAGCCCGAGCGGATAGTAAACCGCTGTATCGATTCCACGTTTGCCCAGATGTTCGCGCAAAGCATCTCGCTTCGGAGCGCGAACGACGTATTGATGATAAACGTGATGATTCGTTAGGCCACCCTCACGATATGGTTCGAGAGGTATGTTGATCTTTTCTCTCAACCCGGCGCGCTTGAATTCCGCGCCATAAAAATCGGCCGCACTGCGTCGCGCCGCCGCCCATTTCTCCAGCCATGGAAGCTTAACGGCAAGAATTGCCGCCTGTATTTCGTCCAGGCGAAAATTGCCTCCAATGACATGATGGAAATAACGCGATTCCATTCCGTGTTCCCTGAAAATCCGCAGTTTTTTGGCTAACTGCTCGCCCTGGCAAACGATCATCCCGGCATCACCGGCAGCTCCAAGATTTTTCGACGGATAAAAGCTGAAAAAACCGACGTCGCCCATCGTTCCAGCCCTGGCGATCTTTCCGTCGAACGGAAACTCGGCGCCAATCGCCTGCGCCGCGTCCTCGATCACATCCAGGCGATAGTGTTCTGAAATTTCATGGATGGCATCCATCTCGCAGCATAATCCAAACAAGTGGACCGGAATGATGGCGCGGACCTTCTCGCCGTTCCTGGTTATCCATTCGCCATTGGAATTTTTCCGGCAACTCTTCTCAATGCATTCCTGAATCGCAGATGGTCGAATGTTATACGTTTCAGGATCTATGTCGGCGAAAAGCGGAGTCGCACCGGCGCGCGCAACGCAGCCGGCTGTAGCAAAAAATGTGTAGGGCGTGGTGATAACGGCATCACCGCGCCCGATTCCAAGCGCCATTAGGACCGCCAGCAATGCGTCGGTGCCGGATGAAACTCCGATGGCGTGCGGTGCATCACAGTATGCGCATATCGCTTTTTCAAACTCGTCTACTTTTGGGCCAAGGATGAAGCGGCCGCTGGCCAACACGTCATTGATCGTCTCGCGAATTAAATCGCCCACGGCGGAATATTGTTCGCTCAGATCGAGTAGCGGCACGCGCATGACCGGATAGCTTGGCAGTTTCGCCACTCCATTCAAGGCGTTGTCATTCCGTCGCGCCGGTATTGATCGGCGAGTCGGCGCGCGTTAGCCTGCGTGCATGGCGCTCTTCCGCGGCCTTTTTTGGTTCGTTCTGTTCATTGTTCTGACGTTTTGTTTCGTTGTGCTGTTTGAGTACGGGCCGCACGATTTCGCCGGTGGGGTCCAAAAAGAGTACGCCAGAGTAAAATCATTCGTTGTAAAGCAGACCGAGGCTATCGGGAAACCGAAGAAGAACCGCTGATTAGCGGTCTGCGCGGAGGCGAGTTCGCAGGCGCAATCTCTCTTTCAAAAAACTGGAGTAAATGTTCCGAGAGTTTCGATGGGCAAGGGAGCAAGAAACTCTTTTACGTTCTCGATGTGCAGAACCGGACGCGCCAGATGCGCTGCGAGAAAACTGGTATCTGGCGTAGCAGTAATCCCTGCTTGCGCCCGGATTTCGCATTTCGCTAATCGCTGGATAACCTGCTCCACTTTTGGCTCAAGATGGCGGGAGTCTGTAAATTGAACTGTGCAAATGCCGGGCGCGGTTGCTTCAACAAACGGGCTGAGGGTAAACGCATGATGAAGCAGGATTTCCTGGACCGATTTTTCCTGGCTCCGCGCGCGCACTTTAATCACAATCTGTAAAGATCGCGCCAGGGCCTGACTTGGAGTCATTCCCTTGCAGATCCCGGCTTTTTCTGCGGCCTCATTCAGTTGAATGATCACAGGTTTCTTTTCCTGCTCCTCAATTAAAGCGACTGGGTTTTCGCAAACTCCGGCCTGATAGCGCATAGCTGACTGCAAATAAAAGTTCGGCAAATAAATGGTCGCAAACATCAATTTAATTCATGACTGACCACTGCTCGCCGCAGCGCAAGGAGGGATTCGTGATTTGAGATGGGAGCGTTTTACAACAACTCGAAGTTGAGAAATTGCATCAGGCTTTTCCAAACTTTCCAAGTTCCAGGAGTTTTCGAGGACCACTTTAAGTTGCGCGCTACTGACCATTTCGTATCGGGTGAGCACCAGACAGGCTGTGGACATCGATTCCACCAGCCGTTGCAACCGATACCAGGTTGTTTGCGGAATTTTACGCAATTCTTGCGGCGGATTGAGAATCAGGTCCAGGATCACCAGGGAAAAATTGCCATCTCGCAAAAGCAGGTCGGCCGCTTTGACTCCTTCAAGCGTTTTCACGCAACGCACCCAAAGCAACTGATGCAAAATCGAATTCGACAGCGCCGAGGGATCAAATGAAGTGCGTCCATCAATCAGCGCTACGAAATATTGATCGCGATATGCGCCATTGATAAAAGCGTGAATGAGCGATGCGCTTCCTGCACTTCCTCGCGAGCTGATTAATTCGGTAATCGCCCCCTTGGGTAAACCACCACCAATCGATTGATCAAAGGAACCCAAACCGGTAACTAAATACTTTCCTACCACTGGCATCGCTACCTTGGGAAAACGCATCGCCATAAGATTGCTCAGATCGATAATCTTCTCGCTCCTGGCCATTGAAGAAAATGGCATGATCTCAGTATATGTTCAAGTGAACATTTACGCGAATTACGACCTAATCCGCAATAACCCGCTCTAGTGCTTCTTCCGGCGTTCCTGCTTCCGGATCAGCGATACCATCACACCTTGAATCTTCAGTTCTCGAGCCGGAACGAGATTCGGATAGCGTGAATTTTCCGCCTTCAGATATGGCCGTCCGCGATCGACGACATAACGTTTCAATGTCGTTTCACCGTCAATCAATGC
>DASXMV010000190.1:0-4302 GCA_036495465.1 Candidatus Udaeobacter sp.
GTTTACCGATTTCATCAACCGCTAATGGCATCCAAAGTGAATGGCGAATCCAATCAGTGGCCTTCTCTGCCATTCGCGGAGTGGAAAGATACCGCTGCCACTCTGCACATGTGGACACAGATTGTCGGTAAGGTTCGCATGATGCTTAGTCCATGGACGAACCATTCCTGGCACGTCACTTTGTATGTCACTTCACGTGGCCTGACGACTTCACCCATTCCGCACGGTGCTTACACTTTCGAGATTCGTTTTGATTTTATCGATCACGAATTGCGCATTCTGAAAAGCGACGGGTCAACCCGAATGCTAAAGTTGCAATCGCAGTCAGTCGCGAAGTTCTATGAGGCTGTCATCAAGGCGCTGAGTGATTTGGAACTGCCAGTTAAGATCAACCTGTTGCCTAATGAAATCGAAAATCCGATCCCGTTCGATCAGGATGAAGAGCACCGCTCGTATGAGCCTGAATATGCGAACCGGTTCTGGCGCGTGCTCGTGCAGAGCGATCGCGTCTTCAAGAAATTTCGGTCGCGTTTTTGTGGCAAATGCAGTCCGGTGCATTTTTTTTGGGGCAGTTTTGATCTGGCAGTGACGCGTTTCTCGGGGCGTCCGGCGCCCCCACATCCCGGTGGGGTCCCACACTTGCCAGACGCAATCACGCGTGAGGCCTACTCCCAGGAAGTAAGCAGCCTTGGTTTCTGGCCAGGCAATGCGGTCGCGCCAACGCCAGTCTTCTATTCCTATGCATATCCGGAACCCGCTGGATTTTCGGAAGCGAAAGTTCGGCCGGACGCTGCCTTTTACGAGGCCAAGCTGCGCGAATTCATACTGCCTTATGATGCGGTGCGAATTGCCGGTGACCCGGATCAATTCCTTCTCGATTTTGCACAGAGCACCTATGACGCTGCCTCGACGCTCGGTAAATGGGACCGTGATGCATTGCAGGAAAAGAAGCCGGTCTTGCATTCGGCTTCACAACATTCGTAATTAGCCGAAATGAATCCCGGTTGCGCAGCCGAACAACATGCCTGGCGTGAATTGAAGGACGGATGGCGTCCATTGTACGGCGATGTGGACAAAATCGGGGTGGCCGTTGAGTGGCACGATTTTCGAACCGATCGTTCGTTTAACTGGGGCCGGACCTTCCATCCGCATAGTCTGGAGTTCTGCTTAAATCTTGATGGCCGCGGAGCCGTCGGCACTGAAGGTCGCGCGCGGAGCGATTACGCTCCGGGTAACTGCGGTTATTATGCAATCGCTGATGAACCGCTGCCAGCGTCACGTCGCGCACATGATCATCACCAATTCGTGACACTCGAGTTCTCACGAGAGCATCTGCAAAAACAATTTGTGCAAAATGAGGCAGATCTCGAGCCGGAGATTCGGCGGATTATTTTTGGCAACAAAGAGGAGAACATCGTTGCGCCCGCGCGTCCGATGACCATGCAACAGCGCAGCGTGGTCGCCAGTCTGGCGGAGCCGCCGGTGGCAAAATCCGCCCGGATCCTCTGGTATCAAGGCAAGGCTCTGGAGCTGATGGCGCATTTTCTTTTCGCGCAAAAAGACCCGGAGTTTTTCTGTATGCGACAAAAACGTGTCGCGCGCGAACGCGTGGAGCGTACCAAGGAACTTCTGGCTCGCGATCTCGCTAATCCGCCTGTGCTGGAAATGATTGGGCAGGAAGTAGGCTGTAGTCCGTTCTATTTAAGCAGAATCTTTTCACGTGAAGTTGGCCTCACGATTCCGCAATATTTGCGTAACCTGCGAATGGAACGCGCCGCCGAACTGTTGCGCACGGGGCGTTACAACGTAACTGAGGCGGCTACGGAAGTCGGTTACTCGAGTCTGAGCCATTTCAGCAAGGCATTTTGCGAAACCATCGGTTGCTGCCCAGTGCTGTATCCCGCGGCAAAGAATGTGATTCTGGATCGCTGACGCGATCTTTCGTTGAAGTGATGAAGCGATAAGCGATGAAGGGTTGATCCGCTTCGACGCTTCAACTTTTTAACGGTTCAACGATGAAAATTACCCGCGCCCTCATTTCCGTTTCTGACAAAACCGGTATCGCCGCGTTTGCTCGTGCGGTGGAACAGCAGGGCGTCGATATCATTTCGACCGGCGGCACAGCCGATTTGCTGAGGAAAGAAAAAATTCCGGTGCGTGAGATTTCAAGCTTCACCGCATTTCCGGAAGTGCTGGAGGGACGCGTGAAAACGTTGCATCCGCGTGTTCACGGAGGTCTCCTGTACAAACGTGGTAACGAGAAACACGAGGCTGAAGCGCGCGAATGTGGGTTTGAGCCGATCGATCTGGTGGTAGTCAATCTTTATCCGTTTGAAGCCACGATCGCCAGGCCGGACGTAACGCTGGCGGAAGCGATTGAGAACATCGATATCGGTGGGCCATCGATGATTCGCAGCGCGGCAAAAAATTACGAATCGGTAACGGTGGTCATTGATCCGGCGGACTACAACGCGGTCCTCGAAGAGATACGCGATAATAATGGGGAAACGACCCTCAAACTGCGCGAGCGCCTGGCCATTAAAGCTTTTGCCAGGACCGCTGAATATGATCGCACGATCGCCACATTCCTGAACAAAGAGCAGACAACTGATGCCTCCTTTTCACTATCGCTTCCACTGGTGACCCGGTTGCGTTACGGAGAAAATCCACATCAAACCGCGGCACTTTACGGCGACTTCGACAAATGTTTTGAAAAGCTCCACGGCAAGGAACTCTCCTTTAACAACATTCTCGATATCAGCGCGGCGACGAATTTAATTGCTGAATTCGAAGAGCCCACCGTGGCGATTTTAAAGCATACCAACCCGTGTGGTGTTGGTTCCGATGCTGACCTCCGTAAAGCATGGAGCAAGGCGTTTGCTACGGATAAACAGGCGCCGTTTGGTGGGATTATCATATGCAACCGTTCGTTGACCGAGGACCTGGCGAAAGTAATCAGTGAGATTTTCAGCGAGGTGATTATTGCGCCAGATTTTGAACCCGAAGCGCGAAGCATCTTGCAGAAGAAAAAAAACCTGCGCCTGATGCGACTGGCAACGTCCGCGGCAGATGCGAGGCCCGCGGTCGACATCCGCTCCGTCTGCAGCGGTGTGCTCGTGCAGGACGCGGATATTGCAGAGGAGATAACACGAAAGGTCGTAACAAAAAGGCGACCGACCAAAACGGAATTGAAGGCAATGTTATTCGGATGGCGAGTGGTCAAACACGTGAAATCGAATGCGATTGTCTACGCGCGTTCAGACCGCACACTCGGCATCGGTGCGGGACAGATGTCGCGAATTGATGCTTCGCGCATTGCAATTTGGAAGGCAAAAGAATCCGGCCTCTTGCTTAAAGGCAGTGCAGTCGCGAGCGACGCGTTTTTTCCGTTTCCAGATGGTTTGATCGCAGCTGCCGAGGCAGGCGCAACGTGTGCCATCCAGCCCGGTGGTTCCGTTCGTGACGAGGAAGTGATCGCCGCCGCGAATGAGCGCAATGTGGCGATGATCTTCACCGGCGTCCGGCATTTTCGCCACTGACGAAGCATTGCTCTTGTCATTCCGAGCGGAGTGAAGAATCTCAGGTTATTGCCTGCTTCGCTAAACTGATACTCAGAGATGTTTCCCTTCGCTCAACGTAACAAAGCTCGATCGGTTGCTCCACCGCGTGTGATCAACATCGAAGATTTACGACGCATAGCGAAACGCCAGCTTCCACGAGTTGTATTCGACTACATCGATGGTGGTGCGGAGGACGAACGGACGCTGCGTGCCAATTGCCGCGCTTTTGAAGAAGTCACATTTCGGCCGCGTTGCGCCGTCGCAACACCGCCGTGCGATTTGCGGGTGTCCGTGCTTGGCCAATCGCTGTCTATGCCGCTAATCCTTGCGCCCGTTGGCAGCAGCCGAATCATGTACCCGCGCGGCGAGGAAGCTGCTGCAAGCGCCGCCGGAGCTGCCGGAATTGCCTATACACTTTCAACGCTCTCTGGCTGTCGCATGGAGGATGTAGCGGCAGCATCAAAAGGTCCGGTGTGGTATCAGCTTTATCTTGTCGGAGGACGTGATTGCGCGCTTGCTGCGATCGAACGCGCGAAATCCGCCGGCTTTTCAGCGCTGGTTGTCACAATCGATACGGCTGTGGCTGGAATGCGGGAACGAGATCTCCGAAACGGCGTCAAAGAACTGCTCGCTGATCGTTTCGGATCGAGGCTGCCCTTTGCTAGTCAGTTACTGACAAAACCTGGCTGGCTGTGTCGGTTTCTGGCCGATGGCGGACTGATGAAATTCGAAAACGTCGTCA